>JAJZCR010000044.1 GCA_021851715.1 Planctomycetota bacterium | reverse complement strand
GGCCAGGCGGTTACAACGGTGGCCAATTCGGGCGGTAAGCCACTGGTATCAAGTACAAGTGTGCCGGATTTCGTGCCGCACAATTTTGAAAATGGTGGGTTTGCTTGAGTTCTTGAGGTGGGTTCGAGTCCTGCCGGGCGCACTTTAAGTCAGTGCATATAACCACGTATATCGACCTGCCAATCAGGCGTTTTGGCACCGGCCTCACAGTGACCGCCGACCTGCCGCAATCGCGGCAGGTCGGCGCTGCAGACGCACGATACGCCGCTTCAATACTTTCCATAAACGGGACCGAAGTTCCGGCAGGCGGCAAAGTCGGCGGCCTGCGGCTCGTTGGCACCAAAGGACGTCCAGGCACCGGGACGGAATATGCGTTCTTCCGGCACATTGTGCATATACACTGGAATGCGCAACATCGCCGCCAAGGTTATTAACTCGTGACCGATGTGCCCGCTTGAAAATGCGCAGTGGTTAGCCCCCCAGTTGTTCATCACCGTATACGCATCACGAAACACACCATGCCCGGTGCAGCGCGGGGCAAACCAGGTGGTCGGCCACGTCGGATTGGTCCGGCGATCCAATGCGTCGTGGACAGCCGGTGGCAAATCCACCGTGGTTCCCTCGGCGATTTGCAGCGCCGGGCCGAGTCCCTTGATAAGATTCAGCCGCGCTGCCGTGACCGGCATCGCACCACGGGTGCGGAAGCGCACGGAAAAACCACCGCCACGGAAGTATTCATACATAGCCGGACACCATTCAGCGGCCCCCAGGCAGTCCCGGGCCTCCTGCGGTGTGATCTGCCACCACGGCTTGATGGCGGGATGACCATTCACCGTCTGGCAGCCCGTGCCATCCAGTGCCGCCGAACCGCTGTTAATTAAATGCAGAATTCCACCCTCCGCGTCGCCCCGGAGTTGATGGCCGGTGGCCCGATGCACTGCATGCGGGCTCCAGTAGGTGCGCACATCCGCAAATATCTGCGCAGTTCCGGTAAGCAGGTGGCCGAAGAGCATGGTGGCGCCGTTCAGGGCGTCGTTTTCGGTGGCTACCATAAAGGGCTGCCGAATGCCGTTCCAGTCAAACGAGGAGCACAGCATGGTCTCCAGGAAGTCACCATTGGGATAATGATCCGTCCATTGGCGTTGTCCCTGAAAGCCTGCGGCAATGGCGTTATGCCCGAGGGCCTCTTCACCAAAACCTGCCTCCGCCAACCTCGGATTACCGATCATCAGATCACGCACAATCAGCGTCATCTTCATAGATTGTTCCAACTCCCTGTTTTTTTGAGCCTTGTTTCGCCGACGGCCGACACTATTACCATCCAAGCCCTCCCGACAATTGGCTTTGGTCCAGTCCAAGGCGTACTTAAATTCCTTGGCGTCATAGATTTTACGGTCCATGCGGCGGGCGAGTTCCGTCATATCCACACTCATCACCCGCATGCCCAGATAGCTTTCAAAAAATGCGTTATCCACGGCCGATCCGGCAATGCCCATGGAAACGCCGCCGATAGCGCAATAGGATCTTCCGCGCATCGCCGCCACCGATAGGCCCGCGCGGGCAAACTGCAGCAGCTTCTGCTGGACATCCTCTGGAATGGCGGTATCCGTGGCTTCCTGCACATCGCGCCCGTAGATATTGAACGCTGGCAGCCCCTTTTGACTGTGCGCTGCTCCCACTGCCGCCAGATAAACGGCCCCTGGCCGTTCCGTGCCATTAAACCCCCAGACGGCTTTAGGCATCAGGGGGTCCATATCCATGGTTTCCGAACCGTAACACCAGCAGGGGCTGACGGTAATGGACACGCCGACACCCCGCGACGCAAACTTTTGCGCACATCTGGCCGCCTCGGCAATACCGCCGATGGTGCCATCCGCCAACACACATTCAACTTTGGTACCGTCGGCGTGGCGCAGCTTGGCCGTCAACAGGCCAGCGACACTGCGAGCCATGTCCATGGTCTGTTTTTCCAGTGATTCGCGTACGCCATCCCGCCGGCCATCAATGGCTGGCCGGATGCCAATTTTTGGATTCTCGCCAACAAGACGGTTCTTGGGTTTATTAACAACCATTGTTTCCATCGTAGCCACCAGCTTATCCTTTCGACATTCAGGGACTGCGCAGCTGCAAAATACTCAGCCAGCGATCTGGCGAATGTTTTTGGATGACAGGACGACCCCCAAACGGTTCAACCAAAACCATTGCCGCAAAAAGTGTAACACGAAGCATTATCACTGCCTAGTGTTCTCTCAAGGCTAAATTTTTCAGGCTGGCTGCTGGGAACAAACGATGGACAAAGGAGGTGGTGGTATGCGGCAATCCGAAGGTCCTGCGATAGGGGCAGAATAATCAACCTTCACCGTTGCTTAAGGGCGTGGCCACGCACTGCGGCGGTACGCCCGGCCGGTTTACCGGCAAGCCTGTGCCCGCCCCTTCACAAGCCGCGCGAAGCTCCAGCCAGATAACATACACCAGCGTCATCACGTTTTTTACGACGCCTCACCACCGGCCGCCTTGGCCGCAGCCTGCTGGGCCTGGCGGGCACGCTGCTCCCGCGGTGTTTCCTTGGTGCGGTTCCAATAGTGGTTGCGCGGCGTGGTACGCTTGCGCGCTTCCGTACTGTAAGTCAGAATATATGCCCGCCGCGGCTTATCACTTTTGTTGGGGCCGGTATAGTGCATGGTTCGGGCATGATGAATGGTGGCACCGCCAGCGGGCAAGGGGCAGGCCACGGCCTTGCTTATATCCGGCAACTGGTCCATTTCTAGCCCGTGTATGCGTGGGTCATATCCAATGGTGTGGTGTGGCTGCACTTCCACTAAATGGCTGCGCGGAATAAACTGCATACAACCATTGATCATGGTGGCAGCCTGTAATGGTATCCAGATGGATATTGCTTCATGGTCCACATCTTCACCCCAATAAGCCTCATCCTGATGCCAAGGTGTTTCGGCTCCGACGTTGGCAGGCTTGAGAATGGCATGGTCGCCGCTGAATTTTGTGGTCGGCCCCAGCAGTTGGATGGCAATGGCCAGGGCATTAACGCGCAGTAATGTATCGTTAAGAACGGGGGCATACCTGCTGGGACCTAAAATCTGCGGCAAGACCGCGTCCTTGCCGTCTTCGTCCGTTCCGCCAAGATCAAACTGATTGCCTTCTTCCCGTCCCACACGGCGTCGAAATAGATCATCATAAATAGCACGTAATCGGTCCACTTCCTCCGATGTGGTCAGGGCAGAAATACTCAAATACCCTTCACGATGATAAAAATTAATCTTATCCGGCGTTAACACAATGGTTGGGGTCATGAATTTACTCCTGTAATAAGGCTTACCTGAGTTCGTCTGTACGCAGACGCTTCATACGACTGTTAGCTTAAAGCCGCGTACAGCAGCTTGTCGTTCAGCTTTAGCGACTGTAAAATTTTGTACATGCGGCGAGCATTGTCAGAATCCCGGATTCCACCGGCCACGCGACCACCGTGCCACCCATCACCACAGGTATCCTCAGACGAAAGCACCTCCGTTCGCGTTACTTTTACCGGGCAATCCTGCCTTTTGCCGCAGATAGCCATGCTGGGCTGGTCGCGCTTCGCCAAGGCTCAGCCGCAGGCATTGGCCGCACATCAACACCCCAACTGCTGGGAAATCTGTTATCTGGTCAGAGGTACTGTGGATTGGTGGGCCGGGAATAATTGTACGACTTTACACGCCGGTGATGTTTATATCACGCCGCCGAATCAGCCGCACGGTGGCAACAATGCGGTGATGCAGCCCTGCGAACTTTACTGGATTCAGGTGGCCAGTTCCGCACATCGTCCCTGGCCGGGCCTGAATCTGGCGGAAACTCGTGAAATCTTGGAGGGCCTCGCCAACCTGCGGCAACCATCCTTTCCAGGATCACCACGAATGGTAGAGTTTTTTCAATGCCTCATCGAAGAGCATCAACATCAAACTGCACACTCGCCCGTACTGGTGCGAGCCGCTGTACACCAACTGCTGGTGCAGTTGCTGCGCAATCATGCGGCCCAGTCTGGGCATGTGCCGCGGCATTACTGCATTCAAATTGCCACGGCCGTCCAGGCCATGGAAGCCCAGCCTGAAGAGTCGCTATCGTTAGCCAAACTGGCAGCTCGCGCGGGATGGTCAATGAGTTACTTTTGCCAGCGTTTCACGCATGAAACAGGTCTTACGCCCACGGAATACCGCAATCACCAAAGGATTCGGCGGGCTAAATCGCTGCTCCATCAACCGGGCTATGGCATGACGGCCATTGCCTTGGATCTGGGCTTTTCCAGCAGCCAATACTTTGCCACAGTATTCCGCCAGATTACCGGCCTGACACCTCGCGACTATCGCCGCCGCGAGGCTACAGCGACGACCACTGTCCGGGGATCACCTCAACAACAGCCCAAACGAGCCAGTTCACCATCATGAACATTACAGCCCACCAAATCGACGATATATTCTAACGCTTGCGGTGGACCGCGGGATGCCGTACGGTGAGGAACCGGCGACGGAAATGGGAGAGCAGACTCAAGACAACAGCGAAGAGGTTCTGATACGGCATGGCTTTCGATTTTTTAAAAAAGACGATCAGCACGGGCGTGGACAAATTGCGCGGCGGGCTTTCCCGTACACGCCAGGCCTTTCTGGGATCGCTTAAATCCATTCTCAGTGGCCGTAAACTCGATGAAGAACTGCTGGAAGACCTGCGCAAACGATTGATTCTTGCGGATTTGGGTGTGGCGGCCACCAACCGCATTACCTCCGATTTGCGTCAAGCCTGGCAGGCCGGAAAAATAAACTCAGGCGATCAGGTACTGGAATTTCTCAAGTCAGAAATGAAAGCCTATTGGCCGCGGGAAAGTCGCACCTTGCATTTTGCCACCGCCGGTCCCACTGTAATCCTGGTAACGGGTATCAATGGTGCCGGCAAAACCACCAGTATCGCCAAACTGGGCCAATATCTGAAGGCTCAAAATAAAAGCGTGATGGTGGCCGCGTGTGACACATTCCGGGCTGCGGCCGTGGAACAATTAACCATTTGGGCGGCGCGCATCGGGGTGGATATTGTCAAACATCAGATGGGGTCTGATCCCGCGGCGGTGGCGTTTGACGCCTGCGAAGCCGCGATGGCCCGCAAAATTGACGTGCTGATTGTAGATACCGCCGGGCGTCTGCACACCCAGGACCATCTGATGCGCGAGTTGGAAAAAATACGACGCGTCATCCACAAAAAAATTCCAGACGCCCCACACGAAGTGCTGCTGGTACTGGACGCCACCACTGGCCAAAATGCCATTCGCCAGGCGGAAGAATTCAAAAAAGCGGTTCAGATAACCGGAATATTCCTAGCCAAGCTGGACGGCACGGCCAAGGGAGGCATTGTCGTGGCTATTCGCCATCAACTGGATCTGCCAGTTAAATTCATCGGCTTAGGTGAAAAGCCTGAGGACATCGCTCCGTTTTCGCCGGATGATTTCGTCGAGGCGATTTTTGCGCAGACTGAAAACCCCGGCTGAACGACAACCCCAACATCGCCGCACACGCGTTTTATCGGCCAATATCAAGAAAGCTGCCCCACCGTGGCCACGGTCCGGCAATTTCGTTAATTTTTTCACCAAAATTCAGTCTAAAATCATAGACTTCTCTTTGCCGCACGCCTAGAATTTAAGTGAGCAGAGCAGACTCATCGGCTCCAGACACGCACAATGTTTCTGATGCGGATGTGTTGTATCTATTGGCGGTCCAGGGGTTGAACTAGAGTGCTACGGGGACGATTGCCCCATTGCGGAAGGAGAGAGCCATGAACATGATCAAAACCATTCCATCTTCACTACTGGGTTTGCTGGCATTTTCCGCCGGCTTGGCAGCACAAGGCTGGGCTAGAGCCAATGGAGAACAGAATTTCGTCTTTAATCCTGTGGCTGGCAACTCGAAGCTGCAGGCGGGCTTTCGCTTGGCACGGGTACGCAGCTACGCTGGCCGCATTGCCGTTCGACTTTCAGAAAGATTACCCTTCGCCCACGATGGTAAGACCGCCACCCGCTACAGCCTGCGCTTTGAACTTATTGAACATCCTCATGATCTGACCTTTACCCACACACTGTTGGGCGGACAAGCTTCTTTTCGGCTCGTAGAAAGCAGTGGTGATGAGGACGACGCTCGACTGCTTCCAGGTTCGATCATTCATTGGAGTTTGGAAAACTCTCTCTCCGCCTTATGCGACCAACCCCATCATGCCAGCGTAAGCCACAACCGGACTATTTGTTCCTGGGACACAGATGCCACAAAATCCCGTACCTCCGCCGCTGCCTGGAGCAAATTGCATCTGGTAGCCATTGACGGCAATTTTCGCATGAGCGTACTTTGGTTAGAATCGGCCCTTCATGCTTTACCAGTGCGTCCGCTGGGACATGGAAGCGTGTACCTCAATCCAGTTACCAACGCCTCCATCCGGACCACACAACCTACAATTTGACCCGCGTCCAAAGAAAATTATCCGCGTGCATTTGCCTCTGCAGCATCCTTAAGCGCCTGCACTTGGTGATGAACGAACGATGAGCACGTTATCTGGAGCACAGAATGGCATACCTGCAGGCAATGAAGTTGATCGCCAACCTATATAGATTTGGCTCTGTCCGCTGCCGTGTGGCTCCATCCTTGACAGACGGGCGATTATCCTCATAATTCACGCCATGTTGCGCTGGCTCTCTTCCGCTCCGGGAGCACCAATTTGATATCCGGTGAGCGATGTTAACGGTCGTTTTGCATAGCGTGCGGATGCTAAAGCGGCCTTGAGGAAATAACCATGTTACCTGTTGCCAGAACCAGCAAATCCAGAAAGGGCATGCGGCGTGCTCATCATGCCTTGACCGGTATCAGCGTGCATCGCTGTCCGGGTTGCGGGCAATCCCGCCTACCACACCGCGTGTGCAGCAACTGCGGCTATTTGAACCGCAGTTTCAAGCTGAAAATGCCTGAGAAAACGGCTTAATTGGAAGTTACGTCGCGCTATGGCGCGGGCGGCCGGTTCTAGTATGGTGTGGCATATTGGCCACTCCACGCTAGCAAGGAGGCGGCCTTGGCTGAATTGAGCCGCCCTCATGTAGTTGTATGACGGTTTCTGGGGATCAATGGCAATGCGCATTGCAGTGGATGCCATGGGTGGGGATAAAGCTCCTCAGCAAATTCTGGACGGAGCCTTGGAATCGCTTTCTCTTCTGAAAGCGGACGATGAGCTTTTTCTGGTAGGCAACGAGGAAATTATTCGCTCTCGTCTTGGGGCAAACGCAGCGGGCACGGCGCGTATTCATGTTGAGCCTGCCAGCCAGGTCATCGGCATGGATGAATCTCCGGTTGAGGCCGTGCGTCAAAAACGGGATAGCTCGATCGTAAAAATGGTGAAGCTGGCAGCGGCGGGCAAGGTGGATGCCATTATTTCCGCCGGCAATACAGGTGCCTTGGTTGCGGCAGGCGTATTGATGCTCAAAACGCTGCCCGGTGTGGATCGGCCCGGCATTGCCGTAAACGTTCCCACGCCGCACGGTGTGGCGATGCTCTGCGATGCAGGGGCCAATGTGTCACCCAAGCCCGCTCATCTACACCAATACGCGGTGCTGGCATCTCTTTATTATCAGGCGATTCACGGTAAGGTCCATCCGCGCGTAGGCCTGTTAAACGTGGGCACAGAGCAAGAAAAGGGCACATCTTTGGTAAAG
This sequence comes from Planctomycetota bacterium, assembly GCA_021851715.1. Lineage (GTDB taxonomy): Bacteria > Planctomycetota > Phycisphaerae > WQYP01 > WQYP01 > JABEVA01. The sequence continues at coordinate 22,956 of JAJZCR010000044.1, read as the reverse complement.
GAAGCCCGGCAGTTGATTTCTGCGGATACCTCCATTCGGTTCGTGGGGTTTGTCGAAGGTCGCGATATTTTCGCAGGTGGATGCGATGTGGTGGTAACCGATGGTTTCACGGGCAATGTGGCGTTGAAAGTGATGGAAGGCATGAACTCGGCCTTTATTCACAATGTTCATGCGCAGTTGCGGGTTATGTCGCCGGAAGTCACCACCCAAATTCGCCCGGCCATGGATCGTCTGCTGGCCTGCTACGACCATGAGGAACACGGTGGGGCCTTGCTGCTGGGTGTTTCAAGCATATTTATGAAGGTTCATGGCTCCAGTGGGGCCAAGGCCATTCAAAATGCGGTTAAGGCGGCCTACGAAATCGGCCGCAAAAATGTTAACGCCTCCATCAGCGCCAGGTTGGTTTCCTCAATAGTGGCATAATTTTTCAGGCTATGGTAATCTTTTTGTCCGTACCCTGTGGGGTGGTCTTTAGACTCGAAGCGGCGATCAGGAGTGTTGATTGAAATGCGTCGGTTTGGCGCTGTCATTAAAGGTACCGGCAGTTATCTGCCCCATCGGTGTTTAAGCAATGCCGATCTGGAAAAACTCGTTGATACCAGCGACGACTGGATTGTTCAGCGCACCGGCATTCGGGAGCGGCGTCTGGCGGAGACCGGCGAAAGCACCTCCACCATGGCGTTGAAGGCCGCACGAGCCGCCCTGGAAGCGGCGCACCTGACACCGGAAGATCTGGACTTAATCATTGTTGCCACGTTGACGCCGGATATGGTCACCCCTTCCACCGCATGTATTTTGCAGCATCAGCTCGGTATCCAACGGTATATTGGAGCGTTTGACCTTGGAGCGGCGTGTTCCGGCTTTGTCTACGCTTTGTCTGTCGGCAGCCAATTTATTGGTTCAGGGGCCTGCAAGCATGTGTTGGTGGTCGGTGCTGAAACCCTTTCCCGGTTGGTGGACTATACCGATCGTGGTACCTGTATTTTGTTTGGTGACGGAGCGGGCGCGGCGGTGCTTAGCGCCCACGATGATACGAGCCTGGGAGTGCAGGCATTCTCGCTGGGTGCCGACGGTGGCGGCGGCGAATTTATTCACGTGCCGGCGGGCGGTTCGCGTACACCCGCAAGCCTGGAAACCATTGCTTCTCGGCAGCATTATTTGAAGATGAACGGACGTGAAGTGTATAAATTCGCCGTGCATCAGATGACCTTGAGCCTGGAAAAGGCGATGCTGGATTGCCAGTTGACCGCACAGCAGGTACGACTGGTTATTCCGCATCAATCCAATGTGCGCATTATTGACAGCGCCACGGAAAAAATGGGGTTCCCACGGGACCGGGTGATGGTGAACATAGATCGCTATGGCAATACATCCGCCGCATCCATACCCATCGCGCTGGATGAAGCAATGCGAACCGGTCGCTGCGGACCGGGAGATTGGATTATTTTACTGGCGTTTGGCGCGGGCTTGACTTGGGCGTCGGCCACCATCCGTTTGTAAACCATGTGAGTTTCGGAATCGCTATGAAAACGGCCATACTATGTCCCGGACAAGGTGCACAACACGTCGGTATGGGCAAGGATTTTTACCAGGCTCATGCAGCCGCCCGCCAGGTATTCGATCAGGCGGATACCACGCTTGGCTATTCGCTAAGCAGCCTGTGTTTTGACGGCCCGGAAGATAAACTTCAGGCTACGGATCAAGCCCAGGTGGGTATTTATGTCACCAGCGTGGCCATTTATCGCACGCTGGAAAGTCTGAAGACACTGCCGGCCAGTGTGGATGTGCTGGCGGGACTTTCGCTGGGCGAATACACCGCCCTGCATATTGCAGAGGCATTTAGCTTTGCTGATGGCTTAAAACTGGTGCAGGCGCGTGGGCAGCTGATGCAGGCGACAGCCCTGGCCCGCCCAAGCACCATGTTGGCACTGGTGGGTGCCGATGATGCGGCTGCCGAGGCGATCGCTCACGCGAGCCGTGATGCAGGCGTGATTGTCTGTGCGAATTTTAACGCCCCGGGACAAGTCGTGCTGTCGGGTTCCATGGAAGCGTGCAACAAGGCCGCCCAGGTGGCCCAGGAAAAGGGGTTTCGGGCGGTTCAATTAAGCGTGGCCGGAGCTTTTCATTCGCCGTTTATGGCGGAAGCGGCCAGACAAATGGAGGCCATTCTGGATCGCACCACTATTGTCGCTCCAAAAATCCCCGTCATCAGCAACGTCACGGCCACCCCCCACACCGATGCAGCTTCTATCCGCCGACTCCTGGTGGAACAGATTGTTTCGCCGGTCAAATGGGCGCAAAGCATGAGCAGGTTACTGGCCGATGGTGTACAGGACTTTACCGAGCTTGGTCCGGGCCGCGTGTTAACCGGGCTGATGAAGAAGATTGATCGGCAGACCCGGGTGAAAAATATCTCCACTGTTGAAGGATTGTCACTCTAAACCGGCGGCCGCTCGGCAGGCCGCGGTGAATAAGAGGCGGAACTTTATGGCAAATGCGAAACCTGTAGCCTACGTCACCGGCGGATCCCGCGGAATCGGTGCTGCAATTGTGCAGACCCTGGCGGTAGATCATCATGTGGTGGCAGTAGCGCGGAGTGCGGAAAAACTGGCGGCCGTAGCGACAGCAGCGGCGGCCTTGGGACACAATGTTGAAGCGATGGTGGTGGATATTGCCGATCCGGTGGCTTTGGCCAGCTCGATCGAGGCGGTGATTGAGAAGCATGGCCGGCTGGATGTCCTGGTCAACAATGCAGGCATCACCCGCGATGGACTGTTCATGCGTATGGATGATGCTGATTTTGACGAGGTAATCCGCACCAATTTGAAATCGGCCTTCGTGGCGGCCCGGGCGGCGGCTCGAGCCATGATCCGCGCCAAGTTCGGGCGAATTATTAATATTACTTCTGTTTCCGGCATCATCGGCAACGCAGGGCAGGTCAATTATTCCGCCTCTAAGGCGGGGCTTATCGGCATGACCAAATCCATCGCCCGTGAACTGGCAGGTAAGCAGATTACCGCCAATTGCGTGGCCCCCGGTTTTACCACCACGGATATGACTGATGTGCTTCCACCACAGATTAAGGAAAAGGTGCTTGATCTGATTCCCCTGCGCCGCTTCGGCACACCGGAAGACATTGCGGCAATAGTGGCTTTTTTGGCCGGTCCGCATGCGGGATATATCACCGGGCAGGTGTTCGTGGTGGATGGCGGCATGAGCATGTAACGCTATGCGCGAAAAAGGCGTTGCGTGGCAGGGCCACTCTGGCCACACCCTTGCGGATCGCATGCCAGCAGGCCGTTGCCGAGTTGCACCAAACATGGTAGGCTTATGCGGTGTCGTGAGATTTACTCAAGCATGTATGAAGTCGGATGTTTTTTTGGAGTGGCGTTGCCAATTATGCCAAACTACGTTAATCTATCGTGTCCAGTGAATGTCCGCACCGTGTGGGGCTGGCTTCAGTTGCTGTTGGGTTGAGTTTAGTGTTGGTTGGCTTTTTTTGGAGGCCTTAAATTTATGGCTGAAGTTGATGAAATCGAACAGAAGGTAATTGATATTGTGGCCGAACAGATGGGGGTGGATAAAGCGGAAATAACCCGCGATACCAGTTTCGTCAACGACCTCAATGCCGACAGCCTCGACACGGTTGAACTGGTCATGGAATTCGAGGACGAATTCGAAATGTCCATTCCGGATGAAGAAGCCGAGAAGATTCAGACTGTTGGGCAGGCCATTGACTATATCAAGACAATTGCCGCCAAGCTGCAAAAGCCGCAGCAGTGATGCCGGCTTCCCGGAGTTTTTGAAATCTTCCGGGAGCATATTCTCCCAGAAGCGGGCCGCAGCGTTGGAGTAGCCCCTTTACATGTCAAAACGAAGAGTTGTCATAACCGGCTTGGGCGTGGTAACACCCCTGGGCGATGATTTGGATCTGTTTTGGAAGCGTTTAAACGCGGGCCAATGCGGTATTCAGCGCCTGACTCGTTTTGATGTCAGTGCGTATTCCTCCCAAATAGGCGGTGAAATCACCACAGACTATTTTAACCCGGAAAAATCTCTTTCTGCCAAAGAAATAAAAAGGCTTGACCGCTTCAGCGTATACGGCATGGTGGCGGGTATTCACGCCGTCCGGGATTCGGGCCTGGATTTTTCACGGGAAAATACGGATCGCTGTGGGGTGATTGTAGGCTCCGGTATCGGCGGCATTGAAGAGATGGAAATCCAGTACGATAAAATGCTGGCTCGCGGCGTCGATCGCGTATCTCCTTTTACCGTTCCCCGTTTGATGGTCAATGCGGCCGCGGGCAATCTATCCATTCAATGGGGACTGCGAGGTCCGGTATCGGCCACGGCCACGGCCTGTGCCACTTCCGGCAATGCTATTACGGATGCGTTTCACTCCATTCAGTACGGCGAAGCGGATATCATGCTTTCCGGCGGTTCCGAAGCCGCGATGACCAAGCTGGGCCTGGCGGCCTTTTGCGCCTTGCGGGCACTTTCCACCTGGAATGACCGCCCTCAGCAGGCCAGCCGCCCTTTTGAAAAGAATCGAAATGGTTTTGTGCTCTCGGAAGGGGCCGGCATTGTGGTGCTGGAAGAATATGAACATGCCAAAGCCCGCGGAGCCAGAATCTATGCCGAACTGGTAGGTTGTGGCACCACGGGCGATGGATGTCACATCACCGCCCCGGACGAGACCGGCGCTGGTGCCGCAAAGGCCATGTTAAAAGCTCTGCGCGAAGGCAATGCTCAACCGGAGCAGGTGGACTACATCAACGCGCATGGCACATCCACAATCCTGGGCGATCTGGCTGAAACCCATGCCGTCAAAACGGTGTTCGCGCACCACGCGAAAAAGGTCCCCATCAGTTCCACCAAGGGCGCTTTAGGCCACAGCCTCGGAGCCTCCGGGGCCATTGAACTGGCTATCACCTGTCTGGCCATGGATCGGCACCTGCTGCCCCCCACCATTAACTATGATGAACCTGACGAGCAATGTGATCTGGACTATATTCCCAATCATGCCCGAGAAGCCCACATAAGTTATGCCATGAGCAACAGCTTCGGCTTTGGCGGCCATAACACCAGCATTCTGATTGCCAAACTTTGAAACCGCACCAGCATCTTCAGCATAACCCAGGCGACATTTAATGCAGTTCCGGAGGTTGCCTGGAGAGGCATAGCCTCCTCTCACACCAAACTGTGAATACGCCGGCCCTGTACCCAAAATGCCGGTCACCAGCGACACCAAACCCAGCGATCCCCAGAGCGATTGGGGGCTGACCAATATCAAGCTGAAAATTGCCAGTCCGTCAATCACGCGGACGAGACGATCTATCACAATTTCGTTGGTTTTGAAAAGGCGGTCATACCCGCAGCGGGCGTTGGATGAACGCTCAACAACACGGTAAACTGATGCTGTTAAAAAGGATGCCGCCCGACGCATGTTGAACTCTTCGGAGATATTTTTTCTAGCCGCGCTGGTACCACTGGTCGGTGCCATCCTTCTGGCTGTGCTTCAGCGGCAGTTCAAAGCCTCTGCGCCCTATCTGGCAACTGGTTTTATCCTGCTAAGCCTGGCCACCACCATCCTGGGCCTGGTGGAACATATCAACCATGCCATGACCAATGTACTTTCGACTTCAGTTATCCCAACGCTGTCCTGGATAAAACTTGCTTCGCCGGCTTCTACTTTATCGACAGCGATGGTCGCTCATCACGCCAACATGGTCAGTGATCCACTGACCGCGATGATGCTCATGATCATTTTGGTGCTTACCGTGCCAGGGCAGATATTTCTCATGATGTATCTGAAACGAAGCGATGAACCGCCCTATTTTTATGCCTTGATCTGCCTGTTTATTTTCGCAGCAATGGCGGCGTGCCTGGCGAATACCTTGTTGGCCTTGATGGCATTGGCCTATGTCGCAGCGATTGTCGGATCCGTGATACTGGCGGGATTGACACGCCCCGGTCATAACAGTATGGCGTGGAGATCGCTGGCGATGATATCCACAGGTATGGCCTGTTTTTTGATTGCTGTGGCCTTGCTCATCTCGCGGACTGGCTTGACCGGCGACGAACTTTTCAACGCGACAGGTTTGTCAGTGATTGGGCCGCACTTACAGGCCGCACTGGGAGTTGAATCTTATGTACAAATCCTGCATTTTCGTAGTGGACCATCTGCGGCAGGCCTTAATTTTTTAACCTGGTCCGGTGTGGGTTTCGTGCTTTTCGGCCTGGCTTTGGCCGGGCAGTTTCCGTTTCAGGCCTGCCCACTCGACACACTGGAATCCCCCGCCCCGCTCAATGCCCTGTTGACCGGTGCCATTCTACCGCTGCTGGGTATTTATATTGTTGGACGCTTATACCCGTTTTTCACGCTCGACACCCGTTTGATCATGGCCATCGCGGGATGTACCACGTTGAGCACGGCCCTGCTGTCTGCATGGGTGCAAACGGATATTAAACATATGACGTGGTGGATCATCAGTGGACAGTATGGCTGGTGCTTTTTACTTTTTGGCTCTGGAGCCTGGGTACAGGCTATGGAACATGCCATTCTCTGGGCGACATTGGCACTGGGATTATTTTCAACAGGCGGCGTGGTGCTGGCATGTACCGGTGGACGAGGCGATGTGCGAACATTGGGCGGTTTATGGAAGAAGCTTCCCGTGACTGCCGGGGCGGCCCTGGTTTTTGTGGTCATCGGTTCGCAGGTGATGAATGTGATGATTCCAGGTGAATTGCCGCATGAGTTGCTCTGGTTGCATCACTATGGCCGCGGACTGGAAGGCTTTGGTCGCCTGTTGTACTGGGTGCCGCTGGCGGCGGTGGGCCTGAACAGTTTAGTGTTGTGGCGGTGGTGGTGGTTGATTTTCGGTGGTGCCGGCCGGGATGCTGCCCTTGCACCCGCAGTCAGCCGGGAATCGGCGGTACTCACATTGCCGTTGGTTTTGCTGATGGCGTTGGCGGTAGGCATCCATGAACCGTTTTTCGGCATCAACGCTCTGTTGGCCCATGCAGCTCCCAACACTCTTGCACCTCTGGTACAGCCTTTCATGCCCCCTCCCATTGGAGCCGCACCTTGGCAATTATGGCTTCCCGCAGTCGGTACTATGGTTGCATTGGTGCTGTACTTTAGGGGTCTTGCCATGGCTGACCGCCTGCGTCGTGTGCCCGGTATCAACCTGTTATATATTTGGTTCCACGGCGAATTTTTTTTAAAGGAAGTATCCCTGGTAATTCCGGGACTGCTGCTGAAAGGCTTGGCACTGGCGGTGAAATTTCTTGATCGGACGGTATTGGAACTGCTTTTGATTTTTACCGCGTTATTTATGCGCGCAGCCGGCATGGTGGTGAGCTTGGTGGAAGAGGCTTGGTCCGCCGGAATCTGGAACCTCTTCACGGCCATTCCCATACCCGGACCAATGTCGCGTTTTTTGAATTCCGGTCGTGTGCGCGGCGGACTGGTTTTACTTATCAGCGCTGGTATGGTGGTGGCGGCCATCATAATTTCGATGGCACTGGCCTGATCTGGGTCGTCACCATCGATCAGGATCCAAGCGGTGGCAGGCAACACCACATTCGTGGAGCCACGAGCACCATGCCATGGAAAATGCCGAATGCACTGATTTAAGCCTCTGATTTGGAGTTCGCTTTGTCAATTTACGCTTCCAGTTCCATTCTAACCTGCCTGATTGCCTTGCCGTTAGTAGGCTCCCTGCCCCTGGCCTTATTACCAGGTTCCCGCATCCGGTTAATTCGGACGGCTTCGCTGATGCTGTTAGCGGGAATGCTGGCTATCGGAATTGCTGCCGCATATTTGTTCAACTGGTCCGCAGCCGGCACCTACCACACGGCCATGCAATTACAGCAGCGAATGCCGTTTCTGCCCTCCGTGGGCATGTATTACCATGTGGGAGTCGATAATTTATCCATGCCGCTGGTGTTGCTGGTGCTGGCTCTGGCACTGATAGCCGGCCTGGCCGGCCTGGAAATTCAACAGGAAGCCAAACGGTTCTATATTCTGCTCATTTTTCTGGCTGCGGCAGCCATCGGGTCCTTAGTTTCTCTGGATTTAATGCTCTTTGCCGTATTTGTACAATTGGGTGTTATTCCCTGCTATTTTCTGATTGCGTTATGGGGTAAGCAGCGCAGTCAGACCGCAGCTATGAAATTCGCGTTGTTCCAGAGCCTCGGATCAGCCCTGATTTTTGTGGGAGTAATGGTGATGCTGAGTGCGACGCGGCGGGTCGGTTTTCAACATGGCTGCCTCGACATACCGCTGCTTTTACACAACTCAAAATTTTTGACCTTTTTCAAGCCGGGACAAGCCGGGGCTGGCACCGGCGAGTTGATTTTCTTTTTAATTTTTGCCGGTCTGGCAACGCGGCTACCCACTCTTCCCCTCCATCTGTGGATTCCAGATACTTTGGCCGAAGGCGTCACCAGTATGACGATGCTGTTGATTCCAGCGAATGCCATCATCGGCGCTTATGGAATATTGAGAATCTTACTGGGCCTATTGCCCTACGACTTTCTGGTGAATCATCTTCCTCTGGCTATTCTTGGTGTGGCTGGAATTATTTACGGTGGATTATGCGCGTTAGCCCAGACAGACCTTAAACGATTACTGGGTTACTGGGTGATTTCGCAGGCAGGCTACGTGCTATTAGGCATAGCCATGCTTAACAAGCTGACTCTGGAAGGGGCGATGGCGCAGATCATGGGACTTTCGGTGGCGACGGGCCTCACGCTCTGGATTGCCCAAATTATTGAACATCGAGCCCATCATTGCGATCTGAACCGGCTGGGCGGTCTGGCCCGGCAGATGCCGGGATTTTTTGGGGCGTCCGCGCTGGGTATGGCGACAGCATTGGGTATGCCGGGACTATGTTTATTTGCCGGGCCCATGATGATCATTCTGGGTGCCATAGGAGCGCATGGCATGCTGGCTGGACCGCCCGCGGCCACAATCTGGTCACTGCCCGCCATGATGGGGGTTCTGGCCGCCGTCGGCATGGTCTTAACGACAGCATATATCCTGTGGACATTTGAACGGATATACCTGGGAAGCCCTAAACCGGAATTCCACCACTTTTCGCCCCTGCTATTGGCAGAGCGGCTCGTACTGTTGCCGCTGATTGCCGGGGCGATCATTCTTGGGATGCTGCCGGAAATTCTCCTGATCAAACCCCTAAGCCCGGCCGTGACCGCGCTGTTGGAGCCGATCTGGCGGACGTTGGGGCATTAAGCCATCACGAGCCGATCAGTAATTCTGGCCGAACTGTGCCTTTTCCGCTTCCTTCTGGATGATAATGTGCGGCCGCACCAGAATCAGCAACACCTTGGTGTCGCGGACAAAGCTGCGATTGGTAAACAGCCGGTTGATAATCGGAATCTTGGAGAGAATGGGCACACCTGATTCCACCTCCACTTCGCCCACCAGGCGCTGTCCACCAATCAGCAGCGTACCACCGTCGGGTACGCTCACGGTCGTGGCCAGTTCAGTCAACGAGATATTGGGCAACTGGACAAAGCCTCCGGCTAATGGAATGCCCGAAGTCGTGGCCGATTCCGTGCTCTGGCCGCTGATGTTAAAGGTTTGCAAACCGTTGAGTGTGGAAAGTGAGGGCTGCAACGTCATTACCACGTAGCGGTGATCGGCCGAAACGGTGGCCTGCACGGCCAGCACTACACCGGTGGTCAGTGTGGAAATATTCAAATTCGTGCCCACGCCACCGATGCCGTTGATGCCGCCACCGCCCACAGACTGCGTGAAACTGGAAACAAAGTTTTGCTGCTGGGCCACGGTAATGTACGCCTGCTGGCCATTAAACAGCGTGATGCGCGGTGCGGTTACCGTGGTGGTATGCACGTCTTCCTGGGTGGCCTGCATAAATAAATTCAACTGATAATTCGATAGTATCCCACCGGACACGTCCAGGGCATTTTGGGGACTGGCCGTTCCGGTCCCGGCACCGTTGCCGCCCAGCGAGCCGACAATACCTGTAGATTTTGGTGCGGCAATCGATGCGGTGTTGTTGTCGATGGTAAGCGGCGCGACATTCGGGCCAAAGAATCCCTGCGGAAACGTCAGATTCCAGCCAAACGCGAAATCATTGAGGAAATTGGTACCCACCAGCAGGAACCGCGCCTCAATAGAAATTTGAATAGCCCGCGATTCACGCAATTGCTGGAGCAAACTGGTAATCTTCTGCTGTGCGGCCGGAGTCTGACTGACCACCAACTGGCCGCTGATCTCACGAATGGTGCCAACGCTTCCACCATTATCCACCCAGGTGTTGCGATCCACCGTGTTTTCAATGAGCTTGGTGATTTCCCGCACCATCGCCTTTTTGCTGGTGGTGGTAGACTGGGCACTGCCCGCCCCTCCAGATCCACCGCCAAACAAGTTGCCCTGATTGTTGGCCGTGCCGGCACTGCCGCTGCTGACGCTGGTGCTGGTATTCTGCGTGGCAGATTGCAGATTAAACTGCGGAAAATTGCTGAAATTTGGCGCTTTCACCAGCAAGTCCTGAATGTCATATACCCGGACCACTTTCTGCTGGGCCAACTGATCGTTGGTGCTGATGGTAATGACACCCTGGTCCACACTGTAACCAAGTTGTGTTGAACCACCACCCTGCACCTGCTGGAGCACAATTTGGAGCACTTTCTTAAAAGGCACATCGCGCAGGGTTAAACTTACGGGCGAAGTTTTTTCAACGCCGGCGGCCGCCAAAGCGCTCCAGTTCACCACAATGTTCAGACCGGTCTGATTACGCAGCAGGTCAATGACATTTTCAAACGGTATCTGGGAAGCGGATATCTTCGGGTCATTTTCGCTTAGTCGCTTGTCCACTTTGCGATCCATGGGCGATTCCGAAGAAGTCATTTCGGCTTCGCGCATGCGCGATAATTCCGGCCAATCACGCGGATAAATCAGCAGCCGTTGATATGGAATCGTCTCTTCTTCATTAGCCACATCGTTTTCCTGAATGCTGTGGGAACGATGGTTGGCGTAGTGGTTGTACTTGGTATATTGAATCTGATCCTGCACCATCCGGCGCATGAAACGGGCGGTGTAATCCTGCGGATCAATCGCGACGATCTGGTCCAAGGTATCCAAAGCGTGCTGGTATTGCTGCTGCTTGTAATAATTATTGGCGGTCTGCATCAATTCATTGACGCGGATGCGCCGCTCCGCCGCCACACGGGCCTCAAGCTGGATCTGTGATTCCCGGATTTTTGCCGACTGAATTTTAGCAACCGCCGCTTGCGCCATCGCCTGTTGCTGCTGTACCAGGGCGATTTGCTGCTTGGCCCGCGCAATCATCAGGTGATACATGCGTGGCGAAAGCAAATGGCGGGAACTGGTCGCCGCAGCCTCGGCATTATCCGCGCTGTTGAGCGCCCGGTTGTAATGCCCGCTTTTCAATTGTGCATTGGATTGATCCAAAGCGGTATTAAACATGACCTGTGCACGCTGGGCCAAAATGGCGTTGCTGTAGATGGTCTGGGAAAGCAAGCTTACCGATTGTCCGGACGCAAGTTTCTTAGCATTGCGGCGGCCCAACCGCGCGGCCACATTGTGCGGGTTCAGCGCCAGAGCCGCTGTATACAACGTGATGGCGTTATGATATTTACTGGCCTTGACCGCATCATCAGCCTCCACCACCAAGAGTGAAGCTCTTTCGGCGTTGACCTGTGCCAGCGACTCCACGGGTAACGCCGGTTTCACCGTGGGAGTTGGTTTGGGTGCCACCGGGACATGGCTGGAAACTCCCGGCTTGTGTACTTGATGAAGTTCCTGGGCTTTTTGCTCAGCAGCAAGTTTCTGCTTGGCGGCCAGAGCCAAAGCCGCCTTTTCGCGTGCCGCTGCCTGCGTGGCCTTTGCCTTGGCCGCCTGCTTCGCAGCAATCTCTGCGGCGCGGGCTTTTTGCTGGGCCGCCAGAGCAGCTGCTGCCGCCGCGGCCTGCTTGGCCTTTTGTTCCGCAGCCAATTTCGCAGCTGCGGCTTCCTGCTGAGCCTTCTTTTGGGCAGCCAGCGCCGCAGCGGCCCGCTCGGCCGTCAGCTGCGCTTCCTGCTGTTTTTGTGCGGCAGCCAATTGCTGCTCTACCTGTTGCTCATGGGCGGCGAGTGCTGCAGCCGCAGCAGCCTTCTGCATCGCCAGTTGATGTGCGGCCGCCGCCGCTTTAGCCTCTTCCGCCTTGCGCTCGGCCGCCAACTGAGCTGCTTTCGCCGCCGCCTGTTTTTGGTCCATAGCCAGCTTGGCTTCTTTGGCAGCCTGGGCGGCTTGAGCTGCTTGTTGTCGAGCTTTAAGCTGCGCTTCCGCAGCCGCTGCCGCCTTAGTCTTCTGGGCGGCAATAATGGCGTTGACCTGAGCCACACGCTGTTGCGCGATAAGATTTTCGTAGGTAGCGGGCACACTCTGATTGCTGCCCAAATCTACTCCGCTCTTGCGAATGGTATAAAGGTCGGCTTCCGCCGCATCGTAATTTTTAGCATTGTAGGCCGCGATGGCCTTTTGCAGCAATTGATTCATCGCCGGAGCCATTTCCTTTTGCTTGGCCTCGGTCAACGCAAGATTATCCTGTGCATCACGGCGAATTTCCGGAGCGGCGCTGGAATCTTGAATGAGGTACCGATACAGACTCACCGCATGAGCCAGATGACCGTCCTGAAATGACATCTGGGCATTACGGAAAATATTTTCGGCTTTGGCCGAGGCGGCCAAAGCCGCATCGGCCTTTTCCAGCAGACTTTCCAGCGTGGTCCGCTCGACCGGAGTCAACTGCGATGGATTGATTGACAGAAGCACTTTTTTGGCGGTGGCAAACTGCGATTGCTTAAGCAGGGTTGTACCACGTGCGAGAAGCTCTCCCGCAGACGCGATTCCCTGCGTCTGAGCCACGGCCATGGGAATCAGAGGCAAAGCGCCCCCAGCAACTAACACACCGGCAACGCCTAAAGCGAGCACCCTTGATCGAATTTGTTTCTTCAAGACTCTACTCCTAATTTACCGCACAAAGTCCTACGAAGTCTTAACAACGTCCTACGCTGGGATATTTTAAACACTCCGTCGGCACCTTATAATCCGTCCGGAGCCTGTTTATCCACGCTCCCATCTGTTGGTCTCTCTCTGATGGCTGCTCTCTGTCAGACTAAACTAACCGTTTGCCCAATCCACACCTGCGATAGTGTAAAACGGCTGGGCAACTCTTGCAACTGAAATCTTGTTGCCCGCCGAACGGGCCTAAACATTCGGCTCCAAACCCTGATTCCTAAGGCTTGGGCACGCCAGGCACCACTGGCGTCGGAGCAATCCCGGTTTGCGTCACCCGAGCATTCAATCTGCTTTGTTCCGGGTTCAGCGCATCCCAAGCGGAAGTTCGTAAGCTTAGACGGCCATTGGGATGTTCCACAACTATCGTCAAGGAACTGCCGGAGGCGTTTTCCCGGGCATCCACCAGTGTACACCGGGTGGAAAAATCCACGGGTTGATTTTGCAATGCGCCCGTAACGCTATTCACCAACAGTACCTGTTGAACGTTACCGATAGCCTGACCAGGGGCCACCCACTCATCGGCCACCGTCCAGACATTTTGAACCCATTTGAATATTCTGAAAGACGCTTGCCCCTGCGATCCCAACTGACTGCTGACCAGGAAGAAGTACTCCGACTGGCGAATTTTCACCGGCTCGGTCGGCTTACTCCACGCGCTAACCAACCACGCCTTCATTTTAGCCGCGGGATCTGTCAGGTGATAGGGAAATTTAAAAACCGGATTATACAATATCACTCTCATCTCGTAGCGATATTGCTCGCCTGGAAGGCCTGTCTGGTCATAAAAAATCACCGGAAGAGTGGTAACCGCGGCAATATTGCTGCCCGGAACACCTACCCCCTGTGAAGGCACCTGCAGCAAGCCATTATTCTGCTGCATCTGTTGCTGTTGAAGCTGTTGTTGTTGCATCTGCTGCATTTGCTGCTGTTGCATTTGTTGCTGCAGTTGTAATTGCCGCTGCCTTCGCAGCCTACGGGCCATGGCGGCCCCGCCCCCATCCGCACCCGCTGGACCGTTATTAAAGGCTCCCGGCGGAGGCGGGAAGCCCGGCCCAAAGGGGGGCATTCCACCAGGGCCTTGCGGCGGAGCCGCAGGGGGCTGCGGCTGATTTGTCGGCGCTATCAGGTGCCGCGGTGCCTCAAGTGTGTGAAATGCCGGCGTAATGATCTGCCCCTGCGCCTGATCCAGCAGCCCCAACGCTGCGGCAACCTGTGAAGGTGTCGCACCGGACAAATCGACCTGCGGCAATGGCTGAAGGTACGTTCCCTTCACCAACACCCATGGCCCCCACTGGCCACCAGGCTGGCGTTGCTGCCGCCGCACTTGAACTCGATAAAATATCGTGCGCCGATAGGACCGCGGCAGACCCGATTCATCCGCCTTGAGATGACTGCCGCCGGCCAGACTCTTGTGCCAACGGGCCATCGAAAAGTCGGCTTTCAACTCCACCCAGTGAATGTCTTCAGGTGTAGGAGTATCGGTGGCCACGCCGCGCCCCTGCACTGCCTTGAGATCCGTCAGACGAGGCACACGCGGCACATGAAAAACCCAGTTTTTGGCCACGGGATTGATCGTGCTTTGCAAGGGTAGATTTCTCGGGCCGAAGGAAATGGCCGGCAATTGCGTCAGCGACAAAGCCAATGGTTGTATCTGCAAAAGCGTGTACATTTGTTTATAATCTGGTATCACTCCACGCTGGATGTTTGCCGACTGCTCGGCATCTTTTACCGAGCTTCGCAGGGCATTCACGGCCTTGTTAATTTTTTCACCCACGTGCCCTGGAGATACGCGGCCCTCCATACTTCCCGGCAAGACAACAGCATTGGGATCCTGGAAGATGTTCCGGTAGCACAGCCATGCCACAAAGAGGACCACCACTACCGCCACCACTTTTTCGATGTGCCGCTCCAGGGGGTTTATATTTTTCATCTTCATGGCGATCCTCGATTTCCGGCGAATGGACGCCCCTGTCCGGCCTGATGCAGGACAATTCCGAATTTCTGACGATAAGCGGCTGGCATCACCCGGCCATTCCATTGATTGAACATGATATCTTCAAACAGGAAGTCCGCCTGCACCGCCGGTACCGCGCCATATACGTAGCCGTGGGTAATTGCGTCAATGGGATCCACGGTGCGAATCTGCACATTCAACAGCGTGTAGCCATTGTTCTGGCGGTACATATTGTTGATGAAAGCGTTGATTTTTGAAGGTGCAATAATCACGCCCACCGCCACGTGTGTCACTTGGTAATCACTGGCGCTCACATGCCCGGTCATGTCCACCCCGTAATTCCCGCCAGCCGCCGCTGGCGAGGATGGAGCAGGGAATGCGCTGGGAAGCTGACCGGGGTATCCGTTCTGATTCCCCATCGGTCCATTGGGGCCCCCGCCATTGTAAGGAGGCATTAGACCGCCCGGTTGATAAGAGTTATACCCTGGCTGCACGCTTTGCACGCTGGGAGCCGCCCCGGCACTCAAAAACAGCCCGCCCCGGGGAGTCATCACCGGCCCCAGATTTGACACCGCTGATAAAGACCCCCGACCCGGTTTCACATTCGCTCCCACGCGAATGTAGAACAACTGCTTGATCGCGGAATCTGCCACATCCCGACTTCCATGGTTGGTCAGCACAATGGCATGGACCACATCGCTTTGCAGCCAGGAATCCACAAACGCGTTATAAATATCCAGTGACGAAGGCACCGCATTGGTGCTTTGCACAAAATTGCGCTCCTGAAAACAAAAGCGCCCGGCATAAATGCGGCAGCGCGCCGCAGCCTGAAAAATCGCCTGCCGCGTGAGTTGCCGGGCAATGCGCGACTCCTCTGCCGCCAGTTTGCCGCTATGCCGGTGCACCAATCCAAAATGAATCTGCGACAACCGCCGCCTGATCATCCGCTTTATTTGCCCTTCCGACGGAGGCATCGCCGCATGAAGTTGCGCCAGCCATCCACGGGGATTGCGCCGTGGGACATCAAACAGACGCTGATAATCGCGTTTGAAATTAGCCAACCGCACCAGGTTATGATTCGACCGGGGCAATAGATACGGTTCACGAACTCCCGCCAGAAGCGGAATCACCGGCCCCTTCGGACCATATGGAAATACGACTCGACCGCGGCTGTTGATTCCCACGGCACCGGCCTTAATTTCCCGGGCCTGATCCTGCATCAACTTCTGAACCTGTTGCTTGCGATTGATGATTTCCGGGATAATCGGGCCGACAAATGATGGCTGGCCGGGAATGTGGATGCTCTGCTGCGCGAGGCTGCGGGCCACACCTACCGTACTTAAGCTCGTGGACATTTCCCGTCGCAATCGCGACGACCATCCTGCCAGCGGATAATCCAGCGATACCAGAGCCACCACCACCACCAGGGACAGAATGATCATCAGCAGATTGTTTTTGATGAAATTCATGCACGTCCTTTAGACATTGCCCGCAGCATGCGCGGCGGTCATTTGCCACCTTAATATATTACCCGACATTTCCATTGCATGCGACTCCACCACTACGTTCCATCCACATGCGGCAACCACCCGCCTCGTTATCACGGCTATTCGCCATAGCCTGCCGCGGCTGGTCTGGTCGAGCCGGTACTTTGCAGGTAAACCAACACCGTCATCTCAAAGGCCGTCGCGCCGGTCAGAGACTTGCCGTTATTGGGGTTAATAATGCCCAGCTTCAGCCGACTTTGTCCACCATACTGCGATCCCTGGAACCCACCCATGCCGGGTGGAAAGCCGGCACCTGAATTAAACTGCTGAAAAACGCCTGGCGGATTGCCGTTGATCGACCGGGAATTCTCAGGTGCCGTTGTCTGTGACTTAACCGGCTTTTGCACGAAGTCGGATAGAAAATCCTTGGTGAAAGGACCGAGGTTGGATCCCCACGGCTGGAAACCGACCGCCTCCCCTTGAACCGCCCGCCGGCCAATTCTGGAAATCTGCAGCATGTTGGGCGGAACGACGAGGTAAAACGGAAGTGGTTCAGAGTGCACCTCATTTTGCGCCGCCGGGCGGGTGGTTGAACCCAGTGCCAGCGCCGGAGCATTGTGCTGGAGCGCCGCCATAAACTGCTCCAGAATCACCGGTGCCCGCTGATAGGGCGTATAGCCGCGAATAGTCAGCACAAAACCACGTCGGCTCTGCTGCACCGGCCCGGCAGTCCGAACTGTCATATTGGGTACATATTTCGATGAGATCGACTGAATCAATATTTTCCAGTCGGAACCAGCCCCTTGCGGTACGGGACCAGCCTGGGGCAGCGATTTATACAGGGTGGAAATGATTTCCGGCCAGGCCTGGCGATCAGTTCCCATAGCCAGGTAGCGCTGCACCTGACCCAGATTTTTCAGATACGTATTGCTGACATCGTTATATTCAGCCTGCCACTGCGAAACCTGATGGATAAAAAGCTGGTTTTGTGTGAGTTCCGGATTATGCACGCTCGTTTGATAGGCGTTTTTGTCCAGGTAATATCGGCCGTAAGCCACCATCCCCGACACCGCCACCAGAGCCGCAGTCGCGATAAACCACGGACGCTTCTGCGTCCAGAGCATCTTGCGGGCGATCTCCATCGGCAGCAAGTTGCTTTCGACCGTGGCCAGATCCAGTCCCTGCAGAGCCAGCCCATACGCCACCGGCAAACCCAGGATATGCTCGCCCATGCTGGCCAGCAGCCTGGCCTCGCCGGTCACCTTGGTGAAACTGTCCAGACGCCGCACATCCATGCCCAGATACTGTTGCAGGTATTTTTGCAGATTGGAAAGCTGAAACGAATTGCCCGTTCCCACAATTTGTTCAATTTTGTTATCCCGGTGCCCACTGTTGTAAAAGCCGATGGACCGCTGAATTTCCGGCACCAGATCCGCAAAAGTCGGGCGCATCGCCTGAAATATCTGTCGGGCGTATTTGCTGGTGGCCGCGGTCTTTTTGAGCTGCTCCGCCCGCCGAAATTGCTGCTTGAAGCTCTTGGACAGGGCCTCGGTGAAGCTGTTCCCTCCAAGGTTGATGGTGCGCAGCCACAATCGGCCCTGATCCATCATGATAAGGTCCGAGTGGTCGGCACCAATATCCAGAACGATCGTGCCCTTGTCGTTCACCGTCTGTTCATAAGTCATGGCATTGTATATGGCCAGCGGAGCTATTTGCACCCCATGCACGGTCACACCTGCTGTGCGAAAATCCGCCAGCAATTGTGCCACGATATCCTTTTTAATTGCAAAGATTCCGATCTCAACGTCCGGAGAATCCGCATTCTGAAAACTATGGTAATCCCAGTTGACCTGATCCAGCGGAAACGGGATTTGCTGAATCGCCTCGAACCGCACAATTTCCGGAATTTTGCGCGGCTCCACCGGCGGCAACTTGACAAACCGCGCAAAGCTCGTCGCTCCTGGTGCACTCACAAACACCTGCTCGCCACGGATCGGATTGCGATCCAGAAATTTCCGCAGCGATTGCCCTACCACCTCGCGACGGTCCACATCCGGTTCTGTGAGAAAACGCTCATGGTCGATAACCTCTACCGCCAAAACCTCCAGCTTGCCGCCTTGCAACTGAAGCTTAAGCGCCTTGAGCGACGTTGTGCCGATATCAATGCCCCATGCCGTTCGAGAACCAGCCATACCAACTCCTGGCCGTTACCGACCAATTCTGACGCCGCTGACTGCGTTAACCAACGGCACCATTGACATTCCCATGATCTCCGGTTGGGCCGCCAACCCAGCTTTCCCGCGCCAGCAGGAGCACCCACCGCCGACCGCATCCGGCGGCCAACGCTTCTTCGGGCAGGTTAGCCCGGCCGCCCCCTCCCCCACACTTCCATGGTCTGTAATAAGAACCCGAAACACGTCATACGTCAAGTCAAATTTTCAGTGCATCTCGCCGGCATCAATGGTCACCTCATCGCGGCGCTGGATTTTTTCCACTTCCCCATCGCGAATCCAGAAAATGCGATCCGAAATATCCAGCATTTTCAGGTCGTGCGTTGCACTGATCACCGTTACCCCGCGTTCCTGGTTCATTTCCTTGAGCAGCGCAATAATGGCCTTACCTGTATTTAAATCCAGATTTCCTGTCGGCTCATCGGCCAAAATAATCGCCGGATCGTTGGCAAAGGCCCGGGCAATGGCCACGCGCTGCTGCTGACCGCCCGACAGTTGCGACGGTTTATTATCAATCCGGTGCCCCAGTTCCACCCGTTCCAGAATCGCTTTGGCCTTGTCGCGGGCATCCGCCTCTAACATCCCGCCGAAAATCATGGGCAACGCCACATTTTCCAGGGCCGTCATCACCGGAATGAGATTAAACGTCTGAAAAATATACCCGATCTTCCGGCAGCGCAGCCACGCCAGTTCCAGAGCATCCAATTGCGCCACATCAACCTCATCAATAAAAACTTTGCCGGAACTGGGTTTATCCAGACCACCGATAGCATTAAACAGGGTGGACTTTCCCGAACCAGATGGGCCCATAATAGATATGTACTCTCCACGATAAATTGTTACGCTGACCCCCTTCAGGGCCTTGAGCGTCTGATCTCCCATCCGATATTCCTTCACCACGTCAATGGTGCGCACAATTTCCTCCCGCCCTGCCACGGCCCCTGCTGTTTTTGCCGCCATCACCATATTTATCTCCACAAAATCTTCACGGCCCCCAACTCCACCGGGCAACTTACGCCTTTACACCTCGACCCTCATCGCCGCAATCGGCTCCATCCGCGCAGCCTTCCACGCCGGATACATCGCCGCCGCCGCCGTAATCGCGGTACCAATTCCCAGTGCCGCCAGGCAAATCCACGGAACCCCGCCCCACGGAATCAGCGGCCAGGCCGCTGTCGAATAGCGTGCCACCATAATCCCAACGGCCAGCACCACCCCCAGCACAATGCCGCAAATGGTGCCCGCCACCCCCAGAAAAATACTTTCCAGCACAAAGAGTTTTAAAATAAAGGAATCCAGCGCCCCCAGGCATTTCATCGTCCCGATCTCCCGGAACCGCTCCATCACGCTCATCAACATCGCATTGCTGATCCCCACCAGGCACACCAACAGCGAAAGGCTGATCAACCACACCAACCGGCTGCCGTCCACCGGCGGCCCGTGCGCCTTCAGATGCGCCTTGGCCAGCAACTCCGTGCGAATCACCGGGCCAAAGCGATTGCTCAGCCACACTTCCGTCAAAAACGCCATGGCCATGACAATGGTAATCAATGTCAAGATGCTGCGCCCCATCCTCACCCGCATGGATTTAAGGGCAATTTCCACCGCCTTCGACAGCGGCAATTGCACCTGCCGCTGTACCTGGCCGGAACCAACGGCATTGCTTCCCGATTTACTCATCGCTTCCTCCGCCGCCGACCGCCGACCGGCTTTTCGCGACCCACCACAAAGGCCACCAGGTTGCGTTTGGCTAGAATATTCAAAAAACTCACCACGGATATTTCCGCCTCACGCAAATTCACCGCATGTTCTCCGCCAAAACCACGTACCAATTCCTCTACCGTCAGCCGTCCCTGGCAATGCTGCCATACCCAGTCACCGAGAGTGTCGATCTCAAACTGGCGCAACACCGAACCTCTACCCACCAGACGCTGCAAGCCATCCACCCGGGTTGGCCCGCGAAGAATCAGTCGGCCATCGGCCAGCAACGTCCGCTCCACCTGTGGATTTTGCACCGGAATGGCCCGCAGCATATCCTGCCGTTCCCGCTCGCTGCTGCTGCGTCCTAAAAGCCAATTGAGCATAGCGACGCTCGTCCTTCTTACAACGCCCTTGCTTCCCACTCATTGCCCGCCACCGCTTGTGACCTCTTCCAAAAATGCCTTCACCAGCCGATCCGTCAGCGCCGACCGGCGCTGCGGCAGACTGGTATGCAACCAGACAATACAGTTATTCTCCCGATTTTGCCACAAAGCCAGAGCCTGAGCCTTGCGCTCCCGCCAACGACCCGCTGCCGCTCGAAAAATCACTCCCTTCCCAAGCGATTCCCACCGCCCGGAAGGATGCCTGGCCACCAGCGGCAATTTTGCCGACGCCCACGCTTCCAGCGAATCACCCGCCAGCAACCGGTCCGCCATCGACCAACTGCCCGCCCGCAACCCCGGTGGCGAAAACCATCGGGGCAGAAATTCCAGCCGGCTTGCGCCTGGCAACAGGCTGATCTTTTTGAGCTTCC
Organism: Planctomycetota bacterium; assembly: GCA_021851715.1. Lineage (GTDB taxonomy): Bacteria > Planctomycetota > Phycisphaerae > WQYP01 > WQYP01 > JABEVA01. Next base: position 1,697 of record JAJZCR010000044.1, on the reverse strand, counting down.
ATTTCGCCGGCACCGCCGCGTCAATTCCGTACACCCGCCATCGGTATAATTCTGCGTTTTGCGTATCGGTAAATGAAGCCGGAATTTCCGCCTCCGCCGGAGCGCTGCCTGGACCGCTTATTTCATACAATCTACGTGATATGTGCATGAGTACAATCCATCGGTGGCCATCTTCAATCTTCCAGGCCGACTCGCGCCCTGCTACCGCCGATACCGTCGTCTTCAACCGGCGCATTTTTCCCACCAGCCGCCGCAACTGCCTCGCCAAACCCCGCGGCCGACCGCTCCGCCAGCGCACTTCCAACTGCCCAATGTGCAAATCCGTTAAAGCTATCGTGCCTGAATCAGTATCGCCATGGGCCACGCTAAGGTTCCATTCCACCGGCACCTCCAGTGAAAAACCAGCCCATGCAATCACCTGCCGATTTGTCATCTCCGTGAGCCTCGCCGACATCCGCTCTCTTCGTTCAACTGTTGGTGCTCCCGCGAGCCACAGGACCCGCGCCCCGGCCAACCTTCTCTCACAAGGCCCCGCGCAGCCAATCCGCCACCGCCACAGCCGGCAGCCGCCCATCATGCACCGGCAGCGCAATGTCACTCAATACCACCGGAGCATGGCCGTTGTTCACCGGCCGAATTCCATGCGAACCTTTCACCAGCGCCGTATCCTGCGCGATGCAGCGACGTTGCGGATCTAAAAACATTTCCCGCGGGTCATAGCCCGGCTTGCGATGAATATCAACCGCAAACTGCCAAGCCGGCTTTTCCGCGTCACTTTCCCACCAGTCATGGGCAAACCATGCATCGGCCGCCGCCAACAGCACCAATTGCCCGCTCCGTGGGGAATTCAACCCCCATGCCCGCAGTTCCGCCGTACCTGCCAAGACGCGCTCCACTCCCGGTACACGCTCCAGCAACCGCCGCACCGAGTCCAGGTGTCGCTCATCGCCATACACGTGCGCTACCTGGTGATCCACCATCGCAAACGCCTGGCTGGCCTGGTAATCCATCAGCAGTTTGCCTTGTTCGTCGGGCATCGTCCGCAACAGCCCCGCCCCGCGCAATAATCGGTTGGGCATCACACACCGACTCACCGGCGTGATGCCGTAATCTCCACATATAATCGCCCGGCCGCCATCAGCCCGCACTGCGGCCAGCAATTCGGCCAAACTCCGATCCAAAGCCACCAGGTCCGCGGCAACCGCCGGATGCTCTGGTCCCATGCGCTGCAGGTTGTAATCCAACAATGGCAGGTAAACCAATTCCAGATCCACTCGCTCCATTTTCCATACATGCACCGCCGACTTCACAATCCATTGCGTACTGGCCGCACCCGCAAAAGGCCCCCAATATGCCTGCAACGGAAATGGCCCCAGTTCCGCTACCAGCCTGGGGTACAATTCCGCGGGATTGCTCCAGCAGGCGGTCAGGGTTTTGCCATCCGGCATGTGTTCGGGCTTGGGCGTTAAAACAATATCGGCGGCATCCGGTATCGACTGCTGCCAGAACAGCATCGCCACCCGCTTGCCCCCCCCCGCCCAGAATCTCGGGGTCTGCACCAGTGCATTGGCCTGTTCCCAAAAACTGGTCTGCCGCCGGAATTCCGCAAATGAGCCTTGATCCAGATGTCGCTGCACTTCCGTGCGACCAAAAGTGTAAAGGCCGTTGGCAATAATCCCATGCCACTCGGGAGAGCC
>JAJZCR010000043.1 GCA_021851715.1 Planctomycetota bacterium | reverse complement strand
ACGGTAAGACGGTTCATGCAACGGTGGTCAATCGGACAGCGTTTGCGCTGGCAGGGACCGCAGGGGACGCCCAGATGAAGCTGGACTTCGCCATCATAAAATACATCGGCCCAGCGCGGGTCGGTCGGGCCGAAAAGGGAAACCAAGGGCGTACCCAGGGCGGCTGCGAAATGGCGCGGACCGGTGTCATTGCATAACATAACAGTAGCTCGACGGACAATTTCCTTCAGCGGTCCCAGGCCCACACCGTGACCATCATTGGTCAGAGACAACGGAACCACGGGCCGGCGCAAAGGGGAGAGATGGGGATAAAAAGAACCGCCCGCAGTGGCGGCTGTCATTTTGAGCAGTTCATCGACGATGGGCTGTTCCGCCGGCGCAGCGGCGATCAGCACGCGGGCTTTGAAGGGTCCGTTGGGATCGATGATGGCGGCGGTAATCCGGGCAAAATTTTCAATGGGCCAGCATTTGGAACTGCCGAAACTGGCTCCCGGCACGAGGATGACAAACGGCTGCCCGTCGGCGATTCCGATCTGGGTCAAAGCGTCCATAGCTTGTTGTTGTTCGGTTGGGGTGATGCCAAGAATCATTTTTCGCTGGTTGTAGCGTGATCCTAAATAATGGGCCAGCGCCATGTAATAGTCGATGGCGGGGGTAGGTTGAAAGTTATGCCAGCGGGCGGCAAAGCGTTCAATGCTGCTCATACGTGCGGTGGTGGTGGTGACAGATCCATTGGGCTGTTCCACGGTGAAAATCCACTGGCCGGGCTGTTCCGGATCGGGTGTGACCGCCAGCACTTCGCTTTGGGCTGCGATGGGGGTGCTATGACGTTTTTCGGTAACGATGAATTCGATGGCTTTGTTTCTGGCCCATTGCAGTTGAGTTTCATCATCGGATCGGCGGATAGGGCGCAGAAAATCCGTGAGCAAAAAACGTCGTCCATCGCGGGCGTAACCGAGGCGGTTGGGAATGCCGGCGCGATGGGCGATCATGGCTGTCCGGAAATTATTGGGGAGTAAAACCGCCAGATCGAATTTCGCTCTGGCCAGGAGCGACACCGTGGCGGCGGCATCAATGGAGGTGCCGTCTTCAGAGAGAGAATATTCCAGTGCCTGGTCAATGAGGGGCAATCCGGCAAGGACCGCCTGGGCCAGGCGTCCGCCGATGGCGGAAATCTGGCTCTGCGGATACAGGAGTCGCAAGGCTTTGAGGAACGGAGTGGCCATGACCGCATCGCCCAGCGGGTTGGGCATGAAGACCAGAATACGCTGGGCGGGAATGGAACGGCCAAGGCTCATGGCTCGATTGTCGCTGAAGTGTGGGGCAACGGCAAATGGCGAAGGTGATAATGTTAAGGGAAAATGGCCGAAACGAGGCGAATATATTCGCTATTAAGAAAATATAAGGCATGGTGCACATGGTCGAGCAAGCATGGGCATCAATTGAGGCCGCGGATGTGTGTTTGGCAGCCCGGCCAAGGCGTTTCGGGGACCGGTGCTGTGTGCTCTGCGGCAGGAATCAACCTGAACGCGGCCTTTGAAAATCGCTGGGCGGTGCGCACAACATTCGGCCGCACCCTTTCGATCGCCGGATCGCCGATCGTTTAGAGTGTTGCGTGGATTGGTGTTCACTTGCATTGCACAAATGCTTGGGCTATATTAAGGGGCTATGAAGTGCCGGGCCGGAATCATAAATAGTGTCTTTCCTTCCTCGCAGATTGCGATTACAGAATTGTTCGGTCGCGGCAATCTGAATTAGTTGTGACCATCAACCAGAGGTGTTTTCATGCGTACCATGCCAGTGCGTGACTATTCCAAGCGCGGTGATGCTCTTGCCGTACCCAATCTTATTGAGGTGCAAACGGCGGCGTATGCCCGGTTCCTGCAAACCGGGGTGGAACCCACCAAGCGGAAGAATGAAGGATTGGAAGCTTTGTTGCGCGAAGTATTTCCGATCGAGTCCTATGACGGCAACATGAAGCTTGAGTACCTGAGCTATGACCTAGGCAAGGCTCGTTACACTCAGGACGAGTGCCGGGCGTTGCGTTTGACCTACGGAATGCCGCTGCGCGTCACGGTGCGTTTAAGCCGCAAGGATAAGGCGGATATCATTGAGGAATCCATCTATCTCGGCGAGTTGCCGATCATGACCGGCGGCGGAGAATTCATCATCAATGGGGCGGAACGTGTGATTGTTTCGCAGTTGCACCGGTCTCCGGGTGTCGATTTTGTGATTGAAAGCCAGGAAGGTGACCGTCCGCTGCACGCGTGCCGAGTGATACCGGAACGGGGCAGCTGGCTGGAAATTAATGTAACGAAAAAAGACATGCTGGTGGTGCGGATCGACCAATCCTCAAAAATTCCGGCCACCACATTTCTGCGGGCGACGAGTGAAACCTACGGATCCGATGAGGCCATTATCCGGGCCTTTCATGAAACGCGGGTGGTGTCGGTCGGGCAGCTCAAGAGCGAATATCATGCGGTAGGTGCCATTGTGGACACCGAAACCGGCGAGGAGCTTGTAAAATCCGGTGCGATGATCGGGGACCGGGTGGCGAAAATTCAGGCCAGTTCCATCAAAAAGGTGGAAGTGGTGGAGAAGATTGTTGATCCGGTCATTCTCAACACCATGCAGGAGGATGATTCCCACAGCCATAAAGAGGCACTGCGGAAAATTTACGCGCGTCTGCGCCCGGGCAATCCGCCCAATGACGATAAGGCCAAGACGCTGTTCAACGAGAAGTTTTTTGACGTTAATCGCTATCGGCTGGGCCGGGTGGGGCGGTTCCGCATCAACCGGAAGTTCGAGCAGAATGTGCCGGAAGATGTGATGACCCTGCGCGCGGAAGACATTGTGGGCAGCCTGCGTTACATCATTGATCTGCGGGCGAGCAAGGGCTACGTGGATGATATTGACCACCTGGGCAATCGCCGGTTGCGAGCCATTGATGAATTGGCCCAGGAGGAGCTGCGCAAAGGCTTTTTGAAGCTGCGGCGCACGGTCCAGGAACGCATGTCACTGAAAAATCCGGAAGAAGTCGCCAAGATCGTCGAATTGGTGAATTCCAAGAGCATCAGCAGTTCGGTGGAATTTTTCTTCGGGCGCAGTGAACTTTCCCAGGTGGTGGACCAGACCAATCCGCTGTCTCAGCTTACGCATGAACGCCGTCTTTCGGCATTGGGCCCCGGCGGTCTGAACCGCAAGCGTGCGGGATTTGAAGTGCGTGACGTGCATAATTCGCACTATGGCCGTGTATGCCCGATTGAAACGCCGGAAGGTACCAACATCGGTCTGATCGCATCGCTGGGTATTTATGCCGGCGTTGATGCGTACGGATTCTTAAATACACCGTATCGGGTGGTGGAAAACGGCAAGGTGAACGGGCAGGTTAAATACCTGCGGGCCGATGAGGAAATGAAGTGCGTTCTGGCTCCGCCGGAGGTGGTAAGTCCGGAAAGCGGCAAGGTGAAGCAGGAACTGGTGCTGGCCCGCCAGAATGGGGAACTCCAGCAGGTGCGCGGTGCGGACATATCTTATGTGGATATTTCGCCCAAGCAGACGGTGGCCATTTCCGCGGCCTTGATTCCGTTTTTGGAACATGATGACGCCAACCGGGCCTTGATGGGTTCCAACATGCAACGGCAGGCAGTGCCGCTGCTGATCACCGATCCGCCGATTGTCGCGACGGGCATGGAAAAGCATGTGCCGGTCAACAGCGGCATGGTGGTGCGGGCGGAGCGTTCCGGTACGGTAACGTACGTGGATGCCAAGCGCATCGTGGTGGATAACTCCGACGAATATGAATTGCGCAAAAACGCCGGTCTTAACGATAAAACATGCCTGACGCAAAAACCGCTGGTTGGCATGGGGCAGAAGGTGAAAAAGGGGCAGATCATTGCCGATGGACCGGCGTGCCGCAATGGCGAACTGGCGCTGGGGCGCAATGTGCTCGTCGCCTTTATGACCTACGACGGCTACAACTTTGAAGATGCCATCGTCATCAGCGAAAAGCTGGTGAAAAAGGATGTCTTCACGTCGATTCATATCGAGGAATTCGATATTGAGATCCGGGAAACCAAGCTGGGTCGCGAGGAATTTACCCGGGACATCCCCAATGTCAGTGAAAAGGCCCTGAAGAATCTGGATGACGGAGGCGTGGTGCGGGTGGGCACGCGCGTCGGGCCGGGCGATATTCTTGTCGGCAAGGTTTCACCGAAGAGCAAGACAGAGCTTTCTCCGGAGGAAAAGCTGCTGCATGCGATATTCGGCCGAGCCGGTGAAGATGTGAAAAATGATTCGCTGGAAGTGCCGGCGGGAACCGAAGGCGTGGTGGTTGGTACGCAGCGTTTCAGCCGCCGGATGCACCTGGCTGACGATCAGAAAAAACAGTTGCTTAAGGAACAGAAAAAATACGCCGCGGAGATGGATTCCCGCGTGGCGGCCATGTTCCGCCGGATGACCGAGGAAATTAATGAAGCCACCGGGCAGACGATGATTGATCCGTCCACCCGGCAAAAGGTGGGCAAATCAGACCTGGATGAAGTTATTCTGGAGCAGGTCGAAGGCTTCAGCGTCAACTGGATCAAGGGGTCGGAAGAAGGACGCAAGCGCGGAGAGGAAATCCATTACAGGTACAAGTCGCGGCTGTCCGAGCTGCGCGAGGAAAAAGAACGCCGTTTGGAACACATGAAACGCGGCGATGAACTGCCCACGGGCGTATTGGAAATGGTCAAGGTGTACCTGGCCACCAAGCGTCCGCTGTCGGTGGGTGACAAAATGGCCGGCCGGCACGGCAACAAGGGTGTCATCGCCCGTATTGTGCCGGAAGAGGATATGCCGTTCATGGAGGATGGAACCTCCGTGGAGATACTGCTGAATCCCCTGGGCGTGCCGTCACGTATGAATGTGGGGCAGATTCTGGAAACGCACCTTGGCTGGGCGGCGGCGGTGCTGGGTTTCCAGGCCGTGACCCCGGTGTTCGATGGTGCCACTGAGGCCGAGATCAATAAAGTGGTCGAAGAAGCCAACGAGCATGTTCGCAAGCGTCGCAAGGAAACGACAGATAAGAAGCAGCCGCCGCCGCCGGGCGAAATTTCGGTGGAAATGCCGCCTGCTTTGAAGATGACGCTGTTTGATGGCCGCACCGGCGAGCCTTTTGAGCAAAAGGTTACGGTGGGTTACATGTACATGCTGAAACTGCACCACCTTGTGGACGACAAAATCCACGCCCGTTCCACCGGCCCGTACAGCCTTATCACGCAGCAGCCGCTGGGTGGCAAGTCCCGCACCGGTGGCCAGCGGTTCGGAGAGATGGAAGTCTGGGCACTGGAAGCCTACGGTGCGGCGTACGTGCTGCAGGAATTGCTGACGGTGAAATCCGATGACGTGGAAGGCCGTACGAAAATTTACGAAAGCATGGTGAAAGGCAACAACACCCTCGAGGCCGGCACCCCGGTTTCGTTTGATGTTCTATGCAATGAAATCAGGGGGTTGGGCCTGAACATTACCCTGGAGAAAAAGAAGGGAATATAGCGTGTTTCCAGGCTGGCTGGAGGATCGGAACAATGGAAAACCGCAACGCTCCGGAATAAGTGGAAGCCCGTTGGCGGCCTTTGAGAATCGCCGTGTGGTCATGATCCCGCGATTTTTTCGGGGTGCTCCACGGGTGATAGATAAGCCGGATGGCGGCCGATTGCCAGGCCATGACGGATGCGGATCCAGATGCTGCGACGGTTAACGAAAAGCGGTTCTTGCCATCAGCAAGTGTGGAGTGGTGCCGGAAGTTAAAACAAGCTCAATATGGAGTCGCCGACAACCAGCCGCTTTCCCTTGAGCCTGCTGGAAAAAGATCGGTACCGTGCGACGATGATTGTTCACGCATGGGAAATGAATTGAAACTCTTATCAGGAGATCAATAACATGGCTGAAATCGTATACGATCGAGTGAATGACTACGGCGGCGTCAAGATCACGCTGGCCAGTCCGAACGATATCCGTTCCTGGAGCTTTGGCGAGGTTAAAAAGCCGGAAACCATCAATTACCGTACATATCGCCCGGAACGGGACGGCCTGTTTTGCGAACGCATCTTCGGTCCGGAACGAGACTGGGAATGCGCCTGCGGCAAGTACAAAGGCACCAAATACAAGGGCGTCATCTGTGATCGTTGCGGAGTGAAAGTTACACACAGCCGCGTGCGTCGTAAACGCATGGGCCATATTACCCTGGCTGCGCCCGTCGTGCATATCTGGTTTTTCAAGGCCATGCCCAGCCGACTGGGCAACCTGATTGACATGAAGACCAGCGACCTGGAGAAGGTGATCTACTACCAGGATTACTGTGTGACCAATCCTGGCAATACGCCGTTGAAGCGCAAGCAGCTTCTTTCGGAAGATGAATACCGCGAAGCCCGCGAAAAATACAAGGAAGACTTTGAATGCAAGATGGGTGCCGATGCCGTCCATGCGCTGCTGGCCGCGATGGATCTGGCGGAGGTCTCCGCCAAAATCCGCATGGATATTGAGAACACCAACAGCAAGCAGAAGATCAAGGATCTTACGAAGCGGCTGAAAATTGTAGAGGCCATCCGCAAGTCGGGAAATAAGTCTGACTGGATGATTTATGAAGTCATTCCGGTGATTCCGCCGGATCTGCGACCCCTGGTGCTGCTGGAGTCCGGCAATTTTGCCACAAGCGATCTCAATGACTTGTACCGGCGCATCATCAACCGTAACAACCGGCTCAAAAAGCTCTGCGATCTCAACGCTCCGGAAGTGATTATTCGCAATGAAAAGCGGATGCTGCAGCAGGCTGTGGATTCGCTTTTTGATAATGGCCGGTGCCGCCGTCCCGTGCTTGGCTCATCCAATCGTCCGCTCAAGTCGCTCACGGACATGATCAAGGGCAAACAGGGGCGTTTCCGCGAAAACCTGCTGGGCAAGCGGGTGGATTATTCCGCCCGTTCGGTCATTGTGGTCGGTCCGGAACTGAAGATTCACCAGTGCGGTATGCCCAAGAAAATCGCCCTGGAATTGTTTCAGCCGTTTATCATTCGTAAGCTCAAGGAATACGGGCTGGCCGACACGATCAAATCGGCGAAGAAGATGATTGAACGCCGGGATCAGGAAATCTGGGACATCCTGGAAGAGGTAATCAAGGGTCATCCGGTGATGCTCAACCGGGCTCCCACGCTGCACCGCATGGGTATTCAGGCGTTTGAACCGGTCTTGATTGAAGGCAACGCCATTAAAATTCATCCGCTGGTATGCAAAGGCTTCAATGCCGATTTTGACGGCGACCAGATGGCGGTGCATCTGCCGTTGTCCATTGAAGCGCAGGCGGAGGCGCATCTGCTGATGCTGGCGACGCATAACATTTTCTCGCCGGCCAACGGTTCTCCGATCATCGGTCCCTCGCAGGATATCGTTCTGGGAATTTACTACATCACCACCATGCGCCGCGGCGAAGCGGGTGAACGGCCGGAAGGTCGCGAGCTGGCTTTCCGCGATTTTCATGAAGCGTGGCTGGCCTTTGATGATCGCAAAATCGGCATGCACACGCCCATTCGCGTGCGCATCAACCGTGACGCGGTCGTGAGCGCTCAAGGCAAAGGGGCGGAGCCGGTACCGGCCAACCGGTCTATTATCACCACGGTGGGCCGTTGTCTGTTCAATGATATTCTTCCTGCGAAGATGCCGTTTTACAATTACGCGCTTTCCAGCAAGGGCGGCAGCCGCGTCATTGCGGATTGTTACCGCATCCTGGGGCGGCCGGCCACTATCAATCTGCTTGATGATATGAAGGAACTTGGGTTCAAGCGGTCCACGCTGGCGGGTCTGAGCTTTGGCATCACCGATTTGCGCATTCCTGGTCGCAAGGGACAGATTATTGAAGAATCGCAGAAGAAGGCCGATCGGGTGGAAAAGAACCTGAACCTCGGTGCCATCACCGAGCGCGAGCGCTATAACCAGCTTCTGGACATCTGGGCCCATGCCCGTGAAGAAGTAACCAAGGATATGATGCAGGAACTGGAGCATGATACGCGCGATGCCAAAAACACGCTGTTACCGCCGAATGATTCGCGCGGCAAGCCGTACCTCAACCCGATTTTCCTGATGGCTGATTCCGGTGCCCGCGGTAACGTGGATAACTTCCGACAATTGGCGGGTATGCGTGGTCTGATGAGCCGGCCATCGGGGGAAATCATGGAGACCCCCATTCGTACTAATTTCCGTGAAGGCCTCTCGGTGCTGGAATATTTCACTTCCACCCACGGTGCCCGTAAAGGCCTGGCGGATACCGCGTTGAAAACGGCCGACTCGGGCTATCTGACGCGCAAACTCGCCGACGTGGCCCAGAATGTGATTGTCAGCCAGCACGACTGCGGCACGCAGAATGGCATCAAAAAGAGCGCCATCTACAAAGGAGATCAGGTCGACGTGGCTCTGCGGGAAATCATTGTCGGTCGCTGCGCCGCTGATTCCCTGGTCAACCCCATCACGGATGAAGTCATCGTGAAGGAAGGCCAGATCATTACCGACGCGGTAGCCCGGAAAATCGAAGACCTCAATATGGAAACCGTGAGGGTGCGTAGCCCGCTCACGTGCGAGGCCCCCACGGGCGTGTGCGCGTGCTGCTACGGCGTGGATCTGTCCACCAATGCCCTGGTTGAAGAGGGCATGGCGGTGGGTATCATCGCGGCCCAGTCCATCGGAGAACCGGGCACGCAGCTTACCATGCGTACATTCCACACCGGTGGTTCCGCAACGCGTATTCTGGAGAAGAACGATGTGCGTGCGGGCGTGGCGGGTGTCGTGGAATATCACGACCTCAACGCGGTGGAGTCACGTGATGCCGAAGGCAACAAGCACACCATGGTGCTGAAACGCAATGGCGAAATCGTGCTCAAAGATGCCAAGGGCCGTGAACTGGAAAAGTATAAAATTCCCTATGGAGCGGCCCTGCACGTCAAGGATGGGGAAAGCGTTCGCGCCGGTCAGCAGCTTTGCAACTGGGACCAGCACCGGACACCTATTCTGGCGGAAAAGGCGGGGGTCATTAAATTTGAAGATATTCAGGAAGGCGAGACCGCCCGTGTGGAAAGCGAAGGCAAAGGCGGGAGCAAGCGCCTGGTCATCGTGGAACATCGCGGTGAACGCCATCCCCGAATCGTGATTGAAGACCCGGATGACGGCAAGATTCTGGACTTCCACTATCTGCCGGCCAAGGCCCGCATCGACGTGGATGCCGGTCAAAAGGTGCAGCCAGGTACATTGCTGGCCCGGCAGCCGCGGGAAATCAAAGGTACTTCCGACATTACCTCAGGTTTGCCGCGGGTGACGGAAATATTTGAGGCTCGCAAACCGCGGGATCCGGCGATCATGGCGGAAATTTCCGGCACGGTGGAACTGCGCAACGACAAACGTCGCGGCAAGATGACCATCATCATCAGGGGCAGCGGCGATGTGGAAAAGGATCATCACGTGCCGCAGGATCGGCAGTTACGCGTGCATACCGGTGACGCGGTGGAAGCCGGCGATCCTTTGATCGACGGTCCCATGGTGCCGCATGATATTCTGCGTATTAAGGGTGAAGATGCCCTGCAGGAATATCTTCTCACGGAAGTGCAAAATGTTTATCGCACGCAAAATCAGCGGATCAGCGACAAGCACATCGAAGTGATTGTGTCGCAGATGCTGCACAAGGTTAAAGTTGAGAATCCGGGCGACACGGTATTTCTGCCGGGAGAGGTGCTGGATAAGTTCCGTTTCCGCCGTGGAAATGAAGCCGTGGTCAAGCTGCATCGCGTGGAAGATTCCGGCGACAGCGAAGTCGCTGTGGGAACGCTGCTGACCCGTGAGCAGGTCAAAGAAGTGGTCGCGACTGTGGAGGGCAAAGGTGGCAAGCCGCCCAAGACCCGCAAAGCCCGGCCGGCTAATGCTAAGACCCTGCTTCTGGGTATTACCAAGGCCAGCTTGCAAAGTGATTCGTTTGTATCAGCGGCCAGCTTCCAGGAGACGACCAAGGTGCTTACCGAGGCTGCTTTGGCCGGTCGGGAAGACACTTTGCAGGGGCTGAAGGAAAATGTCATTCTAGGACATCTGATTCCCGCCGGTACGGCTTTCAGGCAGTATCAAAATCTGCAGATATCACACCTCGGCGAGCCGGTGCCGGAGGCGGATATGGAAATTCCCATTATCAATCGGTTGCCGCTGGCGGAAGCGATGCGGGTTACGGCTGGTGCCGCTGCAGTCGCTGAATCCAGGGCGACTGAACCCGCCGTCCCCGAGACGCTGGCAGTGGATGCTGAGCCGCCCAAGGAAACAGCCGGTGCTTGACGCGGCAAATTAGTACGCCAAAAATCCCAGGCCGATGTTGTTTTGCAACATCGGCCTTTTTTTACGTAACCACGCACGGGCATCAGGTACATGGGGACGGGGTAAAAATAAATTTATACTGTCCGGCGGGTGCTTGGCTGCTGGCTCCTTACAGACCCGTGAATGGGGTATGCGCGCCCAATCACGGCTCCGATATCCGTCAGTGACGCCAATTTCCCCGGCGACATTATCACCTTGACCAATTACAATGCCGCAGGCTGGGTATTTGAAACCACCGATGCCAATGGCAATGTAACGGCGAGCTTCTATGATGCCATGGGCTGGGCGATTGAAACCATTGCCGCGTACAAGTACAACCAGGGTAACAACGGATGGACGAACTCAAGAGCGGCTTGAAGATGGACCGCCTGAGTTGCCACCGTTTCATGGCCAACTTTTTCCGACTGCTCCTGTACATCGCAGCCATGAACCTGCTCAACGCCCAGCGTGACGACCGGGAACTGCCCGAGGTTCTGCGCAAGGGCCAGCCCTGCACTTGGCGAACCCTGGTGATCAAGGTCGCCGCCACGATCGTCCAGAGCACCCGCCGCGTGGTGGTGAAGCTGGCCGGCAACTGGCCTTGGTGGCCCATGTATGAGGCGGCAGCCCACCGGCCTCTGCAATTCTTTGCGACGGCCTGAAGGGGACGGCAACCTTAAAACCGTATGGGGGTAAGGGGGCCTTTTGTGCAGAATCCACCCCATCGCACGTATTCCATACACAAAACGCCGCAGCTAAGCGCCCGGTACCGTTACGGCAACACCCGTGAATAATGCGGGATAAATTCTGTCTTCCGTTGGTAAGGGACGGCGAAGTGCTCTGCGTCGATGGGGCGGAAAATCGGCCTTATTGATCTGGATGAATGGTTCTGCCGATGGCCATATTGTTTTCTGATGCCGTGGTGCCTCATGCACTCGCTGGACCAGCGTGTAAATAAGAGTTGCGGTTCATAATGGCGGCGCGAGGCGAGTTGTTGTTATCGGTCCGGTGTGAAAAATCCATCCAGATATTTCACCGCCTGGATCAGCAAATGCCGATAGCACTGATGGGTATGATGAAGAGCAAGACTAATTATTCTACAAGCAGTAATGGCGACGCTTTCGAGAGCCTCCATTTATCCGGTTTGCTTACCCGCTATGATCCGGAAAGATCGGTCTGTGGATCATCAGACCAATGGTCAGGGCGGTTGCGGGCACAGACTGCTGCCGCTTCAAAAACGGCCCATTCCCGTACGGTGACTCGCATGCCGGTGATGGCTACGGCAGATCCGCTGACAGAGCTGGGAATTCTAAGTGCCCAGGCCATTCGCGGCGGTATTGGCGGCAGGCCATTGGTGTCCGGAGACAAGCGTGTCCCCATCGGAGTGATTTCCGTGCTGGTCGTGATCGTAGCGACGTCGCTTGTAGGTTTTGTGTGCCGCCGGCCGCTGGGCAATATGCTGGTCTTCGGACCTGCACCATTTGATAACATGGGTCACGCGCACCGGGTTTCGGCTGCTTTGCCGCAGCGTACGCCATCATCGACGTTGGCCGATTCGACGCCGGGGGGATGGAAATATCCGGCGACATCAGTTCCGCCCCGTCCGAATCCATCTCAAAAGTCCCTCCGTCGGCAGCGGGTGGGCGGCCCCGGTCCTGATGCAATAGCCGGCAAGTTCACCGGTAGGTTTGGGATATCTTCCAGTAATCCACCCGGGGCTTTGTTCACGCATATAGGCACTTCTCACTAAGGCATTGGGACAAAGCGACTGGAGCCTTGCCGTCGGCCGTGTTACCTGCTGGTTACAGATACCTGTGGCGACCTGGCTTAAAAAGTTTTGCAGCATCATTACCTGGGAGAATTGCCGCGATACGCAATGCCGCTCAGAAGGACGGGGGAGATTAGCTTGATCTGCGTCAAGGTACGGCGTTGAGCAAGGCCGTTTTGAATTGATCCACCATAGCCGTTTTAACCTGCGACATGGTTGGCGTATGTTCCCCAAGTAATACGGACAGTGAAGTTACGGGACGGCCCAGGCCACAGGGATTGATGAGGTCAAAATATGAAAGATCTGTGGTGATGTTCAGTGCCAGACCATGCAAGCTGACCCAGCGCCGGAGCTTTATGCCCATTGCGCAGATCTTTGCCGGTGCCGAGGTACCCGCGCCGGCGACCCAAACGCCGGTGGCTCCGGGGCTGCGCTGGCCGGTGACGGAGAATCGTGCCAACACCTCAATGACCACTTGTTCCAACAGCCGCATGTAATCGTGCAGTTTGAGGTTATAGGTGTTGAGTGGAATGATTGGGTACACCACAAGTTGCCCCGGCCCATGAAAGGTAATATCTCCGCCACGGTCGGTTTCCAGCACTTCCACGTGCCGGGCGCTAAGCATGGCGGGGGACGCCAAGAGATGGCGGTGAGCATCCGGGCGGCGACCGATGGTAATGGTGGGCGGATGTTCAACCAGCATCAGGATCCCGCCGGGTAATTCACCCGAGAGAACACGTTGATGCAAGTTTATCTGCACGTCCCAGGCGGCCTGATAGGCCGTGATTCCCGCATCGAGGGTGGCGATGGTTGTTTGGCGGTGGTTTGCAAGATTCGGCATGGCGGCATTCATGGGCGTTTTTCCCGGGCTATTGATGGGCGGCGCGATGACGGGGAATCTTCAGCCGGCCTTTCCGCGGACGGACGGGCGACTTTTTCTGCGATTCGCGTTCCAGGTGGGGGGTGTCAGCCAAGCTAAACGCTTGGCGCAATACTTCGTCCACATTTTCCACAAATACAAAGGATACATCCTTGCGGACTTGTGCGCTGACTTCATCGATATGTTTGCGATTGCGTTGGGGCAAAATCACGCGGCGGATGCCGGCACGCTGGGCGGCGATAACTTTTTCCTTCACCCCACCGATGGGCAACACCAGCCCCCGCAGGGTTATTTCACCGGTCATGGCCAGATCAGGTCGCACCGGCCGATTCAAAAACAGTGAAGCCAACGCAGTATACATAGCCACCCCTGCGGAGGGGCCGTCCTTGGGCACCGCGCCTGCCGGCACGTGGATATGCACATCGGTTTGACTGAAGGATACGGCGTCAAGATGAAGTTTTTGCGCATTGCTCTTGAGAAGTGAATAAGCTGCTTGCGCCGATTCACGCATGACCTCGCCGATTTGCCCAGTCAGTTTTAATCGTCCCTTGCCGGGCATGCGGGTGGCTTCCACAAATAAAATATCGCCGCCAAATGGAGTGTACGCCAAACCTGTGGCCACGCCGGGCGTGGCGGTGCGCAGCGCCACCTCGGATTCAAACATGGGCGGTCCAAGAAACTGTGGTAAATCGGCGGGTTTCACGGTGATGCGGGGAGCCTTTTTCAAGGCCGTGCGAATGACTTGCGAAAAATTATCCGCAGTCGCGGGCTTGGTGATCTGGCCGTCTTTGTTGTTGGGCTCATCCGAGGGAGCACTGGTGCCGACATCAGGGGAGGGGGCAAATTTTGCGGCCGCTTTATTTTGGGCCGTACCCCGTGCGGCCCTGGATGGAATGGTTTCGGCCAGCCGGGCGGCAATTCCGCGTGCGACGGATCCGATGGCCCGTTCCAGGCTGCGCACACCCGCCTCACGGGTGTATTGGTCAATGATGATCGCCAGTGTGGGCACGCGAATGGCGCACTGCCGGGCGGTGATGCCATTCTCCGCGAGTTGCCGCGGCACCAGGTATTTGCGGGCAATGAGAAGTTTGTCTTTTTGAGTATAACCGGGAATTTCGATGATTTCCATGCGATCTTTCAGCGCCGGTGGAACCGGTTCCATATAGTTGGCGGTGCAGATAAAAATAGTGCGGCTCAAGTCGAACGGCACGCCCAGGTAATGATCCTCAAATGTGGCGTTCTGCTGTGGATCGAGTACTTCCAGCAGGGCGGCCGCAGGATCACCACGAAAATCGGCACCCAGCTTGTCTATTTCATCCAGCATCATCACCGGGTTGTTGGCCCCGCATTTGCGCAGTTCCTGTACAATTCGCCCCGGCATGGCACCGATATACGTACGACGATGACCGCGGATATCCGCCTCATCGCGCACTCCCCCCAGGCTCATGCGCGCAAACTTTCGGCCCAGAGACGCGGCAATGGACTTACCCAGGCTGGTTTTACCAACGCCCGGCGGGCCTAAAAAGCAAAGGATTGGACCGTGCCCCGTCGGATTGAGTTTTCTCACCGCCAGAAATTCCACAATGCGTTTCTTGATTTTCTCAAGGTCGTAATGGTCGCGATCCAGAATGGCTTTGGCCCGCTGAATATCGAGCTTATCCGGTGTGGACACGGACCACGGCAACTCCGCAACCGTTTCCAGAAATGACCGTATTACTCCGAACTCCGGCGAGGCTTGTGGAATATTGGCCAGCCGGGAAAGCTCGCGGTCGGTCTCTTTTTTGACTACTTCCGGCACCCGGGCGGCGTCAATGCGTTTGCGTAAATCCGCCACTTCCTCGGATGACTCTTCTTCTCCGCCGAGTTCCTTTTGAATGGCCTTGAGCTGTTCCTGAAGAAAATATTTGCGCTGAGTTTTGTCGATGCTGGAGCGCACCTGTTTTTGAATGGTTTCCTGCAGTTCCAGCAGTTCAATACGGGTGGCGAGCTTTTCGCGAACCCGCTCCAGCCGCTTGGTCACGTCTACTTCTTCCAGCAGCGATTGTTTCTCTGCGACAGACTCATTGAGATTCGCGGCTAAAAAATCCGCCAGTGCCCCCGGCGATTCAATTTCATTTAAGATCCCGTTGGCTTCATCGGGAATATTCGGTGAAAGTTCAATCATTCGTTGCGCTGCCTGGCGAACGCTTTGCACGAGCATCAGGAATTCCGAAGTCGGCTTTTCAGGCATGGCATCGGCCAGAGGCTCGACCCGGGCTTTCAGATAGGGTTCCGTCTGAACCACTTCCAGTATGCGAAACCTCATCAGCCCGTGGACGACAATACTTTGCTGGCCTTCGGGGTGGCGCACCATTTTAACCACCACGGACACGGTGCCCATGGAGTACAGATCGGATGCTTGCGGGTCTTCCACGCTGTCATTTTTCTGTGTGATCACACCCAGAGTTTTGTCTGCCGGCATAACTTCATCCAGCAAACGCCGACTTTTATCGCGACCAATCGAGAGAGGAATAACCGCTCCTGGAAAGGCCACCGCATCGCGCACCGGCAGAAGCGGGAGAATATCAGGAATGCGTACCTGGTGAACCAAAGGGCCGGCAACACTGGCGGTTTTGACCGGCATGGACTCGGGCGCTTTTTCTGCGGATTTGGCCGCAGCGTCGGATGCTGGAACCGGTTCGATTTTATCAGCCGCTGGAGGCGTTTCCGTGCCGGCTGGTGGCGGGGTGGTTCCGGTTTCATCCAAAGCCAAAGGGCCTTGGGCCTGGTCGGACGGTGGCGTTGGTTTGTCCAGATCACCGGGGTCGGCTTCTGAAACAGGCTTGGAAAAATTCTCTGAATCTGACGGGTTTTTTTGCAATTTTCACATCCTGAAAAGGTCATCGCTTTGGCTTGGGAGGCAATCATTTGCCATACCTTTGGCCTGCGGTCCCCGGCTTTTTTGCAGGGGTGCCGGGGCGGCTTCTAGAGTTTGTGTTTCCGAGAGTGATGCATCCCTCCTCCGGATGCCTTGGGCAGGGTTATCCAAAGCAGCCCGGTGTCGTAATGCGCGGAAATGGCCTTTTCGTCCACATTGGAAGGCATTTCCAGGCTGCGGTTGAAGCTGCCATGATCTATTTCCATCAGATGCACCGCTACGGCACGATCGTGTTCCGAGGGCATGGGACACGTGCGGCGGCCCCGGATGATCAACTGATTTTTATCCACGCGAACCTCAATATCGCTCTTATCCATTCCAGCAAGATCGACACATACTAAAAAGGCCTGCCGGCTTTCATACAAGTTCACATCCGGCCGCCAGGATTCTGTGGTCCAAAAGCCGAAGAAGTTGCGGCTCAGGACTGTATCGGTTATAGAGCCTCCGGGGTGCGAAAATAGATTCGATTCCTGTGAACTGGCTACCACTATTTCAACCATGGTCTGACTCCGCTAGCCTGATTTAAGATGGCACCGTTATTATAGCCGCCACACCTGATTTTATTCGCAAATGCCAGTTTAAGCCAAATGGATGGGCCAGCCGCGATGCGGCGAGGATGGTCCGGGTTGGTTGCCCCGGGCAAGTTTCTCCGGTTTTGAACTCTTGTTGCAATCGTGAACGCAAACGTATAATGATTGTGATGGTCGGCGGGAGTTTCACCGGTAACTTGGAGTTTACATGACGGCAGCAACAATTCACGTCACAGTTTGGAATGAGTTCAGGCACGAAAAAACGAATCCCAGAGTCAAGGAAATTTATCCGCATGGCATGCATGTGGCCATTGCCGAGGCGCTGCGGAAGGCCGGCGGCATAACCGTCGGCACCGCCACGCTGGATGAACCGGAACATGGGCTGACCGAAGCCGTATTGGCAAAAACGGAGGTGCTGATCTGGTGGGGGCACGCCGCCCATGATCAGGTACGGGATGAAATTGTCGCCCGTGTTCACAAACGCGTGCTGGAAGGCATGGGACTGGTGGTGCTGCATTCCGGGCATTATTCCAAGATTTTCAAACGCCTGATGGGAACCACGTGCAGCCTGACCTGGCGCGAGGCGGGCGAAAGGGAGCGGCTCTGGGTGTGCAACCCCGGCCATCCGATTGTCCAGGGAATAGACCGATACTTTGAGCTGGAAAACGAGGAAATGTATGGCGAGCCATTTGGCATTGCCAATCCAGATGAGACGATCTTCGTTTCCTGGTTTCAGGGTGGGGAAGTTTTTCGCAGCGGCTGCACGTTTCACCGCGGCAATGGGAAAATTTTCTATTTTCGTCCGGGGCACGAGATGTATCCCACGTATCACAACCCGCACGTGCAGCGTGTGTTGGTCAATGCGGTTCACTGGGCGGTTCCGGGCGGCGGTCGCTGGATAGATTCCTGTCCCAATATTCCGATTGAAAAAGCGCCGGAAAAGATCACCGCCAGGGGGCCGACACTGCATGAACCCGGCGAACAGGGATTTCGGTAAGCGTTGCGTCCGGCCCATGGCGGGGGCGAGCCATCACGATACAGGCCCCAGCAAGCGATGGTCGACGTTACGAGGAGGCGGGCGGTGTGACGGGGCGGCGAATCAGATAAATCCAGTAAACCAGGCCGATGACCAGCATCGGCACGCTGTAGAGGACGCCTAGACTAATCCAATGTCCGAAGATCAACTTCGGCTGGTCGCCTTGACGGAATTGTTCTCCGATGATGCGCATGGCCGGGTAAAACACGGCAAAGGCACCACTGGCCATGCCGGCCTTGCGCCAATTGCGACCGATGAACCAGCAGAGAAGAAAAAGCACCAAGCCTTCAAAAAAGGCTTCAATGAGCTGGGATGGAATACGCGGTTCGAGAATATGTCGCAGTTGATTGATGACCATGGCATTGCCCTGGCGGGCCAGAGCAATGATCTGGAGGCGGGCGGTAAAGGGCAGTTGCCCATGGAAGTTTGGATGCAGGCTTTGCCACAGGTGGCGGACGTTGACATTGAGTTGAATCTGCCGCAGAAAATCAGGAATCTGGCGCAGTTGCTGGTGTAAAAACGGATACTTTCCGGTGTGGGCCAGCCGTACAATTTCCGCCTGCGGATGCCGGGCCAGAGATTCCGTTAAGCCAGGATGCCGGGCCTGGAGGTGCCGGGTTAAAAAGGTGACCATGCCGGCGACAGGATTTTGATTCATCAATTGCGCCAGATGGGGGTGCGTGGCCGCAAGTTTGCCGGCCAGATGGCGGATACGTGCATCCAGTGGTTGTGACTGATAGATCAATTCCGTGGGAAACTGCACGGCCAGACGGGAATGCCACACGTGGCCGTAGAGTTCACCGTTAATGAAGTTGGCCAGCCGTCCAAAGCCGATGCCGATGGGCGCAACCATGGCCCCGGCGTCGATCAGGTTGAGGAAGTTGCATTTATGGCGGCGGGCGAAGATAGCGGTGGCCACAAAAACGCCGATGATGCCGCCATGGGCGGACATTCCACCATCCTGCACCATCAGCAGGCTCCAATAGGGGAAATTGTGAGTGAAGGTGGTGAACATGCCGGGGCGATAGAGGGCCGCTTCTCCCAGTCGGCCTCCGATCACCACGCCGAAGATGGCGACAAACAACACAAAATCCGGCAATTTGGATGCCGGTAACTGCAGTTGGTGATTTTTGATAAGCTTTTTGAGAATAAAATAGGCAATGATGAAACCGGTGAGGTACGCGGTTCCGTACCAGCGAATGCCAAACCCGGAATGGCCCCACTGCCAGATAAAAGGGCTTAGTGTCTGGATGTAGTAGGCAAGAATTAAAATCGGCAAGACTCCTAATGGTGGCTGGTTTCAACTGGACTGCATATTTTGTTGCTTGCGGCACCGGCTTTTGTTCACTAAAAGCTTTCCGCGTCAAGGCAGGATAGTCGGTTTAATGGTGACGGACAAGGGCCGGTGTGGACGGCGGGACCGGGCCGAGTGTCAATCTCCGGTATCCGCAGGAGAAACATTGCGATATTGGCCGCCATTTTGCTGGGCAATCATCTGCATGGCAGACGCGGCTTGGCCGCTGCGCTGCATCAGCGTATAGGTGAAAATATGGACTTGGAGTTGCTGATTAAGCTGCTGGATGTAGCCGGCCAATGCGGGGTTACAGTCGGAAGCGGTGAGGAAAAAAATGGTTTGCGGATGCAGGCGAAGAGCGGCTTTGAACGGGCGGGTGAAGTGCTGCAACTGGCGGCCCGGCGATGCCATGGGTCTTACGCCGCAGAGCAGTCGCAGGCACCGTTTCCTGTTTCGGACAGTGGCCAGAACAAGGCGGCGCGGGCCTACAAAGCGGTCATGGCGGCAGAACACGATGACGGCAAATTTCTGCGTTGGGTCGAGTCGATTGATGGAATCCCGCAGTTGGCGGCGGAGGAATCCGAAACAGTGGAGCAGGCAGCCTTCGTGATCCACAATATAGACGATTCTGGCGGCATGATCGGCGGCACCCAGAAAGTGAACTTCGGGGCCACGGACATTTACGATGTCCTGCTTTAACCGGGCTTTGGCGATTCTCAGCGCCCAGGTTTGTCGGGCCAGGTCTTTTTTATCGCCAAGCTGTCGGTCCGATCGAATCGTGCGGTGAATCCGGTCAATGATCTGGTGATCGGCCAGGACGATGATGGAATAAGCTGCCACGAAAGATGAGTCAAGGTGCTCCAGAGAGGCCGAAGTGTCGGTCCACAGGGTTGCACTGGAGGATCCGGGTTGGGGCAGAATCATTTTCAGTGGAGCACAAAAGATACGACCTACGCGGGTGGCCAGGAGATTAGCGATATGCCGGCGAACCTTCGCCAGATCGTGGAGCGCCTTGATCCGTGCGACCAGGAGTTGACGTTGGTGTATCTGGGCGGCAAAGAGTTGTTGCCGCTCCACGTTAACCGGATTATTCCACTCATTGGAATTCGTTAAACGAACCAGGATCGCAATATGCCGCTGGTTGGCGCGGCCTTGCTTGTTGATATGGCGGAGGTGTTTCCGGTCGGCCAGGTATTTGGCCAGCAGAGAGTTTTCGGCCCGGAGGAACCGGCGGGTTATCTTGTGCACTTCGCGTTGTTTCGTGCTGGAAACCCAGGTGGCACCATAGCGAATCAGTCCCCTGGCGGCCATACGCTTTCGCAGGGCCGACTCGGTGACGACATAGGCGGCTTGCAGTGTGCAAAATTGGAGTGAACGGCTGGTTGCCATACGGTTGATCTGAGAAAATATATTGTCGTACAACTGATGGTTCTCAGGGTGAGCGGCCAACGCCCGGAGGTAATAGGAACAGGCATGTAAGGGATGATGTTGGGCTTCAGCCAGTACCGCCAGATTATTTAATTCCGCAGGGTCTTGCGGCGTCAGGGCGATGGCCTTGTGTAAATATTTTTGGGAGGTCATCAGCCGTTGCTGGTTAAATGCCAGCACGGCCCGCAATCCCCAGCTTTCGCCCCAAAATGGATCAAGCCGGCAGGCCATGCGAATTTTGACGGCGGCTGCGCTGGTGTGACCGGCATGGAGCAAAGCTACGGCCTGCGAATCAAGATATTGGGCCTGGGCTTTGGGAGTTGCGCCCACTGCCACCCTGGCGGCATACGTAGCCACCAGCACACCCGTGATGATACTTAACAATCGCAATGCCGATCTCATTGTAGCAGCCGCGTTCATAGGGTCGCCGTGGCCATCGACGGCGCGGAAATTATCCTGGCCTGATGCGTATATCGACCATATTCAATTGGATATCAGCATAGCCGGTGCGCGGCAGCCAGGTCAAGCTGGCCTGGGCTACATGAGGGAAGGCGCTGCACGGCTTGAGCACTGTGGAAGCGGCGCGCCGATTGTTGGGGTGGGGGATTGGAAAGCAGGCTGCAGTTACACTATAGTGATGTTGTAAGGAGTTTGCGTATGGCAAAAGCAAATGTGGATCCCGTGGAACTGCGGCGTTTTGCGCAGGATCTTAATCGTTTCAACAATGATCTGCAGGGCCTGGTGGGCAGTTTGCAGGCGCGGCTGCGCGGTTTGGAAAGCGTATGGCAGGATCAGGAACAGCGCAAGTTTACCGAGGCTTTCGAGCAAACCTTGAAGACCATTGCCATTTTTCTGGAAGAATCCCACCAGCACGCACAGCTTCTGGCCAAAAAGGCCAATGTGATAGAGGAATATCTCAAACAGCGCTGAAGACGCCAGTCCGGCGCTGGGAGTAAACATGGCTGAAGGCGCAAAAGTTCAAGACATCGACGCGATCAAACGGTTTCGCGCATACCTGGCCAAGGTCGGGGAAGTTGCGGGGCTGGCGCTGGGCGATGCGGAATCGGATATCAACCGCACAATGACGTGGCTGGAGACTGAACAAAGCACCTATTGGAGCGGGCAAATTCGCAAGCGCCAGGAAGTATTGCAACGAGCCCAGCAGGCCTTGCGCGACAAGCAATTGTACAAGGATGCCAGCGGATCGCAGCCGTCGGTGGTGGAAGAACAAAAAGCGGCGCTAAAGGCCAAGAATAACCTGCTGGAAGCGGAGCAGAAATTAGCCAATACCAAAGCCTGGATTCGGCGCTTGCCCAAGGAAATATCGCTGTATCGCGGCGGTGTACAGCCGCTGGGCAATACCGTGGCGGCGGGTATGCCCGCAGCTCTGGCTCATCTGACCAATGCGCTGGATAGACTGGATCGCTATGTTGCTTCACCCATGGAGACCCAGTCGGCGGCACCGGCGGCGACCGGTCTGGAAGCTGCCGGTACCGGTGGTGGGCCTGCCATGGCGCGGTCGCCTGGCTCGGCCGGGGAAATGGTGCCGGAGGGTGAAGCGGCGGCGATGCGGGGTGTTATTCCCACCGACGAAATCATGCGGCAGGCCGTAGCGGTCGAGCCAGGCCGCAACGTGGTGCTTTCCGTGCCGGTTTTGAGCGGGGTGGAGCGAGCTCGCGTGGTGGTGGTGGGTTCAGCACTGCAACTTCAAGCCGATGAGCCGGTGACGATCGCCGAAAATGGCGTTCCCGGCGGCAGGTGGGTGTTGACCCGTTTAAGCCCGGGTGGGGTTTATGTGGGACCGGTCGATGGCCCCGCACCGGAGAGCTATCAGACGGTTCCGGCGGGGCGACTGCTGGAAATGCGTCCTGACTTGGCGGAGGCGATGGCGGTGGGAGTGGGTTTCATGGTCTTGGTGGGGCCGGACGGGCTGCTGCGCATTTACGATCATCGCGATGTGCGGCTGTGGTCGTGTACGTAAAGGTGGATGGCATGGTTGCGGTGCAATTGGCTTTCAATAATCAAAGGTGGTGCCCATGAGCATGCATGAGAGCCGTTCGAATATCAGCAAGCTGGTTCGTGAAGTGGAACACCGCTGGAGCGAGTTGCAGATGGTGTGGAACGATGCCAACAGCCATGCCTTTGAGGAGCGTTTTATCCGGCCGTTCGTGGAGGATTCGCGTTCTGCCGTTGGCGCCATGGATTATATGAACCGGATTTTGACTGATATCAAGCGTGATTGCGGATAAGAGGACTATGGCTGAAGAAACCGATGATGGCGCAGCGGCGGCCGGTATCGCCGAAGGCGCTCCCCATGTAAGCATGGAACCTGCGGCAAAATCCGTAGTGGATTTACCCCGCAAGGTTTTGCGCGACCTGATGGAGTTGGCTGCAGAATGTGCGGCCCGCGAGGCCGCCTTGGAAAACGAACACGGTGTGGCCACCGCGGAAGTAAACGCCCGCGAAAAACGTACGCTTGCCAATCTGGAAGGCAATTGGCGGCATGTCCAGGAACAGATGGCGAAAAAGTTTCAGGAGCGGCAGGACGAAACCCAGGCCCGACGGCTGGAACAAACCGAGGCGGCAAGGGCGGCGGATGCCGCGGCACAAAAGCAAGCCCGGCAGACCTGTGACGCGATCCATAACCAGGTCAAGAAAAACTACGATCAGGTAGTCTGGGAAGCGGATATTCAACTGGAAGCAGAGCAAAACCGGCTGCGTGCGGATCTCCAGCAGTTGCGTGAAACCAATGCCGCTACTCTCAAGACCAAACACGATCAGATGTTTGCCCGGCTGGCCCGATATGGACACGTGCCGGATGCGGAAGCCGCGGCGGCGGGTGAGCCATCCAGCCTGCCGGCCATCCCGACGGATCGCGCGGAAATTCAGGCGCAATTCGACCGCCATGTGGCGGAAATTGACCAGGCACTGACGGTGCTGGAGCGCATTGACCTGGCGAACTTCTTCGCCGGGATATGGCCATACGTGCTGTTTGCGGTGGTGGTGCTGCTGGCCGTGGGGATACCGCAAGTGCTGCCGGGAGTTACCTGGCCGGATTTAAACCTGATGGGCCTGACCGGCACGGGATCCGTGGTGGTAATGACGTTGCTGCTGCTGCTGATGCGCTGGATGGCCCGGCGGGCGGTGCGGCGGGCCTACCTGCCCGCGCATAACGCTTTATTTTACGCGAACCTTGAGGCCCATGCAGTGCTGGACGCGGCAAAAAAAACACATGATGCGGACCTGGCCAAAGCACGCCAGCGTCACAAGACCGAAGTTCACAGCGAAAAAGAGAAGGCTGCGGTTCTCCTGGAAAAGGCCAAAGCCATACGTGATGCCGCTCTGGCATCCAGCGCAGCGGCCTGCAAGGCCGGCTTGTTGCAGGTGGAAGAGGATTATGCGGCTGCGGAACGCGAAGCACGGCGATGGCGCGATGAGCGCGAGGCCCAGATGCGGGAAAAGTATCAGCAGGAGTTGGAGAACATTCGACAGGGCCTGGCGGCCGATCGGCTACGTATCAAGACGCAGCACGAATCACAGCGGGCCGAGTTGGAGCAGAAGTGGACGCAAGGCTTGTCCAGGCTGCAAACGCCGGTGGAGCCAGGTGCGGGCGGGCCTGCCGGCCAACAGGGTGGATGGGAGCATTGGGTTCCACCGCGCAGCTTTGCCCAGACGGTACGCTTTGGTGAATTGGCCGTGGATGTTCAGGCGATTGTGCGCCAGGCCGCCAAGGATGGGCCGTTTACGCTGGAGGTTCCCAGCCGTTTTGCGATGCCGGCGCTGATGGCGTTTCCGCGGCACGCATCATTGTTGATTCACGCGGACCGTGCCGGGCGTCCCGCGGCGCTGGCGGCGTTGCAGGCCGTGATGACGCGGCTGCTGACCACATTGCCGCCGGGGCGGGCCAGGTTCACCCTGATTGACCCGGTGGGGCTGGGGCAGAATTTCGCGGGGTTTATGCACCTGACGGATTATGACGAAGCCCTGGTGGGTGGCCGTATCTGGACCCAGGCGGAACAAATTGATCAACGGTTGGCGGATTTGACGGACCACATGGAAACCGTGATTCAAAAGTACCTCCGCAATGAGTTTGAAACCATTGATGATTACAACGTCCAGGCGGGGGAACTCGCCGAACCTTACCGTTTTCTGGTCATTGCGGATTTACCGGTGGGTTTTTCCGATGAATCGCTGCGCCGGTTAAGCAGCATCGCCACCACCGGCGCGCGCTGCGGTGTTTATACTCTGGTTTTCCGCGATACGCGGGTGGCCGTACCGGCTGGCACACATTTGGAAGATTTGGAGTCCCATAGCATCAACCTGGTTTATCAGGACGACCGGTTCGTCTGGCGGGATGAGGTGTTCAGCCGGTTTCCGCTGGCGCTTGATGCCGCACCCGACGAGAACGACCTGACCACCATTTTACACCTGGTGGGCAAACAGGCGCGGGAATCCAAGCGGGTGGAGGTTTCTTTTGCGGCCATTGCTCCGGATCCAAATTCGTTCTGGACGCAGCATAGCGATGCTGATTTGCACGCGGCAGTGGGGCGGTGCGGGGCCACGCGGCTGCAGACCTTCCGCCTGGGCAAGGGGGTGGCGCAGCACGCTCTGGTGACGGGCAAAACCGGTTCAGGCAAATCCACACTCATGCACGTGCTGGTAACGAATCTGGCGATGTGGTATTCCCCGCAGGAACTGGAACTTTACCTGATTGATTTTAAAAAGGGCGTGGAGTTCAAGACCTATGCCACCCATCGCCTGCCCCATGCACGGGCCATAGCCGTGGAAAGTGACCGGGAATTCGGCTTAAGCGTCTTGCAGCGTATTGATGCGGAACTGGGCCGGCGGGGAGATTTATTCCGGGCGGTTGGAACGCAGGATTTGGCCGGGTATCGACAGGCATCCCAACAGCCGCTGCCGCGCACTCTGCTGGTGATTGATGAATTTCAGGAATTTTTCAGCGAAGATGACAAACTGGGGCAGGATGCAGCCTTGCTGCTGGATCGGCTGGTGCGTCAGGGGCGGGCTTTCGGTATTCATGTCCTACTGGGTTCACAGACCATTGCCGGATCTTCCGGTTTATCGCGCAGCACCATCGGACAGGTTGCGGTTCGCATCGCGCTGCAAACCACCGAAGCGGATTCCCAGGTGGTGTTGGCGGATGGCAATTCAGCGGCCCGTCTGCTTTCACGTCCGGGCGAGGCGATCTACAACGATGCCGGCGGATTGGTGGAAGGCAACAGCCCGTTTCAGGTGGCATGGTTGGCCGATGAACAGCGTGATAAGTATCTGGAGGCGGTACGCAACAAGGCTGATCTTATGGCCATACGGACTGAACCAACCATCATTTTTGAAGGCAACACGGCGGCCGATATCCGCAAGAATCGGCAGTTGCTGGCCCTGCTGGAGGCCCCACGTGTGGCCATCAATCCCAGGGTGTGGCTGGGAGAGCCGGTGGCTATTAAAGATCCGACCAGCGTGGTGTTTCGCCGGCAAAGCGGCAGCAACGTGATGCTGATCGGCCAGTCGGAAGAACAGGCTTTGGCAATCATGTCGGCGGCGATGCTGGCCCTGGCGGCGCAGCAACCTCCGGATACCAGTCTATACATTTTGGATGGCAGTGCGGCGGATTCTCCCTCGTTTGGCGTATTGGCTGCCACGGCCGCGGTTACGAAACTGATTTATAAGAATGTCGAATATCGCGCTGTGTCCGAAGTGATCGACGAACTGGCGAAAGAATTACAGCAGCGGCAGGGTGGAACGGTGACCGCGCCGCCGGCGATTTTCATTTTTGTGCTGGGGATGCAGCGCTACCGACCGCTGCGCAAATCGGAAGATGCCTTCGGGTTTTCCAGTAGCGGGGAGGACAAAGCGGCTGATCCGGGCAAGCAGTTCGCGGATCTGCTGCGCGAAGGCCCGGCGTGGGGAATCCATCTGGTAGTCTGGACCGATACCGTGGTATCCATCGACCGCGCGTTGGACCGCAATTCCATGCGGGAATTTGATATGCGGGTGCTTTTTCAGATGAGCGCATCCGACAGCAGCAATCTCATCGATTCACCCGCAGCCAACCGCCTTGGCCCATGCCGTGCTTTGGCTTATAGCGAAGAACAGGGCACGCTGGAAAAGTTCCGTTCTTATGCGGTGCCGGATGCAGAGTTTCTGCAGGAAGCACAGCGGAAATTGGCCGCCAAGCCGGCCGCCGGAGGATAAAATATACAGGCTTGGTGATGGCGTTTTTCTTTCAGAAGTGAGGCATGGTTGAGGCACAAATGGACGAGGCTTCTTGGCTGCTGCAGAAGAGAATACCTCAAACGTCATGGCCTTGGCGGGATCAATTATCGGGTGGCATCGCTGCTGTGCAAAGCGTGGCCAACCGAGGCCCGTGGTTTCCACTCTACGGGTACCATGCGAGCTTCGGGCGAGACCTCTGGCTGGCGGATCAAACCCAACAGAATTTCTAGAGCTACCTTGCCGACTTCCGCCATTGGCTGCCGCACCGTTGCCAATGGTGGGTCCAATAATTGGCAGAAGGATGCATCGTCAAATCCTACCAAGCTCAGGTCCGCACCGATTCTCAGGTTGCACTGTTTAGCCACTGGGTAAAGAGCGGCGGCGATAGCGTCACAGGAACAAAAAATAGCGGTTGGTCGGTTGTCGGTTTCCAACAGAGTCTTGGCGCACGCGGCAACTTCCACCGACCAGTCGCCAAGGCGGTTATCCCCTTCATTTACATCTTTAGTAAGGTGCCGGTCGTATGGAACGCCTGCATCATTAAGCGCATCTCGTAGACCATCCAGGCGGTTCTGCACGGTTCTGGCGACCAGGTCACCTATAAACCCGATGCGGCGGTGCCCCAAGGCCAGCAATTCCCGCCCAACCAAATATCCACCTGCGTAATTGTCGGCGCATACTGTCGGGACATTGAGTTCGCTTAGTATGTCATCTACAACGACAAATGGAAATCGCTGCCGTTTCAAGTCAAAAAGCACCTCACTGAAATTCCGATTATGCAGAGAGACAATTAGTGCGCCGATGGCGTCGCTTTCCGGCAGGCTTTTTACTGCCGCCAAGTCCGATTCAAAGCAGCCGTGAGCGTCATAGGTTTGAATGCGTATGCCTTGTTGTTCAGCAAGTTCGCGGATGCCAGTGCTCAGCCAGCCCATGGTTTCCCATGCCAGCTTCCCCATAACCACCTGCACGGTGCGCGCCGTGGATGCCGGCGCTGCGGTAAAGAGTCCACGGCCCGCCTGCCGCTCGATTATGCCCTCGGCGATCAGGCAGGTTACGGCCTTGCGCACCAGGTGGCGGCTTACGCCCCGTTCGCGGGCCAACTCATGTTCCGATCCAAGCGGCAACCCAACGCCTTTCAATTCAAGTGTTCGTCGGCGTAGGTCGTCAACGAGGTCGTTTAGGATCTGCGCACGGTTCGGTGTCTCTGTTATAACCATTTTAAGCTCCGGTCTTAAAATAAAGCGTCTTCATCAGTGCCTTAACGTAATTGCCGTAGCAGGAATTTCCTTCCTGAGAGGGCGGCTTTGACATATTTTCCCCAATATGGAGTCGGGGCGTATGACCAGCCGGTGATCAGCGGTGGTCCGCAACCCGGATTGAAGCTGAAGCCCGTCCAGTTCATACGGTATTTTTGTATCAGCCCAAGGATATCCTTTGCCCAGGTGCTTTTGGGTCCGAGTCTGGCGTATCGCTCATCAGGCTTTACCCAAGTGAACTTGGCCCAGTTTTGCGGGCAGCCAACCTCAGTCACAAACACCGGGTATTCTGCCGCGACCGCCAGCACGCCTGATTTTGCCCAATTTCTCTTCCACGGATAGACGTGCCACGTATACACGACGTTGTCAAGGGGATCGTGCAGCGCGTACCCATGCAGAATACCGCGGAGATCGTAGGACCAGTTCAAGCCACCTGCCGCGACAATGTTACCGGCTCCAGTCGCTCGGATTGTGTTCAGCAGTGTCTGCATGCCAACGGCAACATTTCCGCCAACGTCGCGCAGAGCTTTGTCCACCGCACCATGGTTGGCGCGCCGTGCCGCCGCGAAGCCTAACTTACCACCGTGTAGCCAGATGTTCCAACTGATTCCGTGAGGCTCGTTAAAAAGCTCAAAGATAACGGCCGGGTTATTCTTGTAGCGGGTGGCCACGCTTTTCCAGAATTTGATATCTGCGGCAACGGGGTGGCCGAACCGGTGCAGATCTATCACAATATGGCCGCCCAGAGCGCTCCCCAGGCGCACGGCCTGATCGACAATTTTCCGATACTGCCCTTGGGTACCCGGCTTCTGGCTGCGTCCATGTCCGAACCAGTAGCTGTTCAGGATGGGCAATCGTATAACGTTGGCGTGCCACTTTTGCATGGCAACATGAATTGACCAGAGAATATGTTCTCCGGTCGGTGACCACTCCAGGCTATCGACGCACACGCCCTGCAGCCAGACATTTTTACCGTCAGTGGCGATGAGGCTGTTTCCTGATACCCGCAACGCTAAGGCGGCCGGAGGACGGGCCAATTCTCTGGCGATGACCCTATCACGATGGCTCTTCAGCTTTGCCTGGGCCCGGGCCGCTGCGACCATGGCCGCGGTAGAGCGTGGCCCCAACGGCCTGACCTGCAGTTCCGCCACGTCAAGGGTACCAGCCTTAACATGCCAAAGTCCAGGCATGATTTGTAGTGCGGTGGCGGCTTTGGGCACAAAGCATAGTTCCGACATTTCCACCCAACCGGAGCTTTGGTCGGCGAAAACCATCGCTGGCGGGCTTGGCGCGATAGCGTGGCCACGGGCCGAGAGATAGTGGTAGATCGCTTCGGCTCGATTCCAAGAGGCACTGCCGTGTCGCACACCCGTTGTGCGGTAGCGCATAGTAATCCGGATGGCTCGGGCGGTGGTTGGCAACGGCGCAGCGCAGTACAGCATCACTATTGTTTTGGGATCGTGCGCACTAAGGCGCATAAAATGGCCGCCGTTCCGGCTGGTGTGCCAACTGATTCCCGGCGACTTTCCCCATGGGGCAGGCCAGGCGGCTTGGCCCTTGACGGAGAAATTGCCATTGACAACCAGATTCCCCGTGGCCGCCAGCTGGGCCGCCAACCTTGAGTCCAGCCGTTTCGCTGCCGCGGCAGCGTGTATCTGCCGTTCCTTTTTTTCCCAAGTGGCTTTGGCACCGAGTGTTCGGGCTGCTGCGGCGGAAAGCGGAAGGATGTGCAGAAATCGCAAATCCAACGTGCCCGATTGTACGCGGAACAAAGCGGGCATGATAACCATGTACCTGCTTCCAGATGGCACAAGAATTTGCTCTCGTGCGTTATGCCAGGCCGTGGAATGGCGTCGCTCGCGTAGCAGCATGGGGTGAGGGTCGGGTGTTAATTGTCTTCCGGAGTCGCTGAGCAGATGCATGATGATTCGACTGTCGAACCATGGCTTGGTGCCGACTCGCACATTTTTCACGCGGAATCTGGCGGTGACGCCAATGGCCTTCACGTTGACGGGAATTTTTATTTTGCGATAAAGTATGACAAGCTGGTCGGGCTGTCGCGAAGTTAATCTCAGAAAATGTTTGCCATTGCGGCTGGTTAGCCAACTCAAACCTGGCTGGGGATGACCCCAGCCAGCAGGCCAATCGCCTTGCCGGTTCGATTGAGAGAAGTTGCCGTTGCTCAACAGCGAACCAGCGTGCTGAACAGCGGCGAGGGAACGCGGACCACTCGCGAAGAACCCCACGGTCAGAAGGGCCGCCGCAGAAAAAGTAGAATAATAAAAAAGGAACTTTCGCATGTAAGTTCTCGCTTGGTATTGGACCTCTATGGTAAGTGGTAGTTTTGCATGGAATTCGGGTTCGGCACACGGGTGATTTGGCTAAGAAGATTCGTGCCATTCCAGTACTGCACGTGTCCATCCGCGTAAAGGATATTTGAGCCTTGGCCTTCGTTGTGCCTGTAAATATCGAAAGGGAGGAAAGCGCCATACACCGATGTATAACCTGGCGGCATATTCGCCAGAGTTAACCATGAGACGGGAGGAAGCCATTTAATCCAGCCTGCTTCACCAACCTGAATAGCGCTGGACGGATCAGGAATTTGGCCAAAGGGCCGGGGTGAACCCGTCGAAGCTGTTGGGCTGTTGCCATCAAACCCCGCAGGATTTTGCAGGTACAGCGACTCCGCATAGCCCTGCAAGTACCATGGCTGGATATTGTTCCACTGGTTGTATATTGGGTTCACAGCCAGTTCTGGACAGAAAAAAACTGAGCTGGCGAATGTTCCGTGTAGTCCTTTGGTACTTCCCCAAAAGCTGTTAGATTTTAAAAAAGTGGGGTTGGTGCTGTCCTGCTGCGGTGTTTGCGTGCCAGCCCAGGATGAACGCTGGACGTACGGGCCTAACGCATTGAACATGCCGTAATCCATAGGCAGATCCCATCCGCCATCACGGCCATCGACCGGTGGTAAAAAGTCATTCCATTCCGTCCGATACTCCGCAAAGGCCAGCCCAATTTGTTCAAGATTGGCCGCGCACTCGGTCGTGCGCCCAAGTTCCCTTGCCCATTCCAACGCTGGTAGCAGCAGAGAGACAAGGACGCCAATAATAAAAATCACCACCAGAAGTTCCACCAGTGTAAAACCGTGTAGGGGCCGGCGGAACCCGTTAAAATTCCGCAGTGTGTGTGACTTTTTACAACCCCTGACACGGAG
>JAJZCR010000118.1 GCA_021851715.1 Planctomycetota bacterium | reverse complement strand
TTTTGCCCGTGACGCTGCCTTTGGCCTCTTCCACGGCTGATGCCGCGACAGAGTACACCCTGACCGGCCTGCTCGCGGGCGGTGGCTACAGCAATGCCAGCGGCATTAATGACTCTGGGCAGATCGTGGGCGGTTCCGCGTCCGCAAGCGGTGCTTACGCTTTCCTCTACAGCGCTGGAACGCTGACCGATTTGGGCACACTGGCGGGCGGCACGCGCAGCTATGCGACCGGTATTAACAACGCCGGCGAGATTGTGGGCGCATCTAATACATCGTCAGGCAAATGGCATGCCTTTGCGTACAGCGGCAGCACGATGAGCGACCTGGGAACGCTGGGCGGAAGTTCCAGCTATGCCACGGGCGTCAACGGCTCCGGGCAAGTGGTGGGGTATTCGGCTACGTCCTCGGGCGATCAGCATGCTTTTGAGTATAGCGGCGGCACAATGAGCGACCTGGGAACGCTGGGCGGAAGTTCCAGTTATGCCACGGGCATTAACGACTCGGGGCAGGTGGTGGGACGCGCTGCTACCTCCGCGGGCGATACGCATGCCTTTGATTACAGCGGCGGCACAATGAGCGATCTGGGAACGCTCAGCGGAAGCGCCAACTACAGTGGTGCCAACGGGATCAACGCTTCCGGGCAGATCGCAGGCAGAACAACAACCCCAGGTGGCAACACTCACGCGTTCCTCTACAACGCCGGCGTGATGGCCGATCTGGGCACACCGTCGGGCGGAAGCTACAGCTTCGCCTACGGGGTGAACGCGTCCGGCCAGGTTGTGGGCTATTCCGAGACATCCTCGCATGTGCAAACCGCCTTTGTTTACAGTGGCGGGACGATCAGCGATCTGAACAGCCTGATTCCCAGCGGCTCGGGCTGGACCCTCACGCAGGCGAACGCCATCAACAGGTATGGCGATATCGTGGGAATGGGAACCAACCCGAACAACCGGACCGAGGCGTTCCTGCTGACGCCAACGTACAGCGATACGACAAGCGTCGCGACTGGCGGACAGGCCGCCAGCCTGCTTGGCGGGGCGAGTCAAACCAATGGTGTGGCGGTGAGCTTTTCGAATGTGACGAGCGCCGGCAGCCTTTCGGTCGCATATCAGGCTGTGACAAGTCCAACGAGCACGACGAGCCAGGCGACATTTGGCTATGGGCCGATCTCGTTCACGGTTCCCGGCAGCATGCTGCAACTGTGGGATCTGCATTTCACAGGCACCTTCACCGGCGATGCCACGGTTACGTTCGGTTTTGATCCATCCCTGTTGCCTGCCGGGCTGAACCCAGCGGACCTGCGGCTGTACCACTATTCCGGCAATCAATGGGTATTACTTGGCGATCAAGCGGTGAATACAACCACCGATACGATATCCGCCCTGACGCCCGGCTTTTCCCCCTTTGCCCTGGGCGAGGTTGTGCCGGGAACGGCACCGCTGGCTTTGCTGGCCGTGGGGTCACTGGCGCTGATCGGCCGCCGAAGAAAAGCGGTGGCGTGACACGCGAAAGGCATGATGCCGATGACCGCATCCGGCTGGAGGCCAATGTTTTCCCGGCCGTGGCTTGGACAAGCAGTGACATTTTGTCCAATGTTGTGAAATGCCTGAATCAGGCGGATGAGCTTTTGTGACTCCATTTTTGAATTCAGTTCCCGCCACAATATTCAGGATTTGTTTCAAGCCAATGCTCATGGTGGCATGCGGCTGAAAAGGAATATCCCGCGACAAGCTTCAGATGACACCATCGGCGTTAAGCCGTGCACAGCTTTGGATGGCATCGCATGGTCAGCGCACCAACGCTGATTGTGGACCATGCCCAACTGTGGAAAATCTGTATTGCGGCAATGGCATCAAGAACGTCTACATTGTGAGGCTACCGACCGGAATCCCGTTTTTCCCCGGCATGAAGCCATTTCACAATCATGTTGTAAAATCGCCGCTGAATTGGTGATTTACTGAGAAGTCATACCGGAGCGACCGGCGAGCGATTGCGGGATGCTCACTTTTATTAACCGCCAACGCCCCGCGATTTGCCGGAATACAAGCACGTGCTGTGCGTGCAGGCCCGCGAATTCGGCCGTTAGGGTGTAAGACATTTTACCGGGTTTCATGCGTATCGGCGCAATGTTCAGGCGTCCATCTTTCTTTGTCAGCGCCGTCGGCAGCGCCACAGTCCACGGTTTAATTGGCGGATTTCGCCCGGTCATATGGGCCATAACGCATTGGGTCCCGGCCGTGAGCAGCAGATCCACCTGCAGCCGGGCGATGGTGGAATTGGTGAGCTTGATCTGATAAGAGAACACTTCCGCCAGTACCACAAAACAGGCCGTCACCATCGCAATCATCACGACAACCGTGATAATGGCAAAACCGCGGCGGGAACCGCCGTGCTGACTACGCGGATGGCCATGAACTTGCTGTCGCCTGCATATCTTTTTCATTGTCCACTCCCCATTTCGGCCGATTGCGTCATTGGAGAAGTCAGCGTTTCACGAACACGGCGTTGCCCGACCAGCCAGTTAAGTTCCACATCGCCATGAGCTGTGATATGAAAATGCAACGCCGGCAGCAGAGCGGGCCAATATTGCGGACGCGGCGAATTTTTTCCATCCTGCCACATTCGGGCAACCGTGCCATTGGCATTGACCATCCAGAGAACCAATCGCTTTTTTCCGTAGTGGCAGATCAGTCCGTGCGCCCCCTGTAATTGCAGTTGCGCCGCGGTGGCAACATCCTGCCGCAGTTCGCGTATCAGGCCGCGCCGCTGGGACAGATGTTGTGCCCGCAGATCAGCGGCCCTGAACGTATGAAGGCACGAGACGAAAAGTTGCCCGGCCATTAAAAGGAATACCGCCATGACCGGAATGGCCGCCATGAGTTCAATGAGGGTAAAGCCCCGGTATGGCGAATATTTAATCCGGCTCATTTTCACTTTCTGCCCCCCCGGTAATTGGGGACCAACGCAAAAAGAATTGGACCGGCCTTTTCTTTGACGGGGCGGATGGACTCCCAGTGGAACCCCTCTGGAACGCCGGAAGACGGCGATGGCCGGGGTCCCACCATTTGCACAACCCAGTGGCGCGTGTGCACCCCGTGGGTACGACCGGGCACGTTCAGCAGCACGCTCTGCTCGAGCCTTACCTCTGATCTGACAGCCGCCAAACAGGTGGCTGCCTGGTTCGCCCGAAAGACCAGGTGTGCGTACAGCGATCCAACCGCCAGAAGCAGAAAAATGCCAACAGTCAGGTCCAGAAGGTAGAACCCCCGGGTTCGTGTCATGATCCACCCCCCGCCGCCGCTGCCATCGACAATACGTGGATGTAAGGGATATAAAGCGCCAGCGCCACAAGCAATACCGCCAGACCCACGACCAATACCGATGCCGGAATACTTAAGGCCCTTATAACCTGGCGGCGACGCAGCAATCGTGAACGGTAGTAGCGGGACCCGAGGCGCAATGAAGCAGGCATTGTAGCGCAGGAACTTCCAAAGGCCTGCCGCAATAATTGCGGAAATCCGCACTCATAAGCCGCTCGCGCCGGTGGAACTCCAGCATTTAACTTTTCCCGCCATGCCCTCAGTCGGCGCTGCGCGGACCGATTTTCAGAAAGCTGGATGGCGGCATCCGCGAGGTCAGGTAGGGGCGTTCCCGCAGTGATACCATTGGATAATAGTTCTGAAAACTCCGCCCAGCATCGCCATCGGATCAGCGCTCCTACCACCGGCGCCCTCCAGAGCATGGCATCACGCAACATCCTTGTCAGTCGCTCCCGCCGGAAAAATGGGTGAATTGTTCGTCTCAAGAATACGCACCATATCATCGTAAAAATGGCCAAGGGCACCACTGGCAACACCAGCAAAACGCGAATTGCACCCTCCGACGGATACCAATAAAAATTTTGGGGCGACGGCGGCAAAAACTTGCGAATGTGAAGGAGTGTTTCTGTAATGGCGGCGGAGCCTGTTCGCAAGCAGGCCGTCCAGCCAACACCCCTGGAATGATCTCCAAATGCGGCCAGCCAATAATGGAATAGATTAACGTCGCCCACAGCCACGAAGGACACCGCAACAACCAGAACCAGCAACACCATGAATAAATATACGCCATAAGCGGAGTCAACCTCGTTGAGAAAGGGCCACCGCTTTTTCCGATTAGTCAACTGCGCCAACACCGGCAATAGCCTTCCCGATCGCTCCGCCACCGCCAGGGCGGCCAAGTCACCACTTCGCACTTCCGGCGCGGAGAATCGCAGCGCGTCATGAACTGTCATCCCCTGCCTCAGGGCCGCGGCCATCACGGTCATACGGACACTCACCATCCCGCGGCCGGCCTGTCCGGCGGCAGCCAGGTTTTCAGCAAGCGGGTGATTCAACCGCACGATTTCGTAAATCTTCTGCAATAATATTTCAGCCCTGCGGCGAAGGAAAAAGTAACGCGACAGCATGAGCACGGGTAGCGCCATGAGAATGGGAACGGTGATGCGAAATGGAATAAGCAGCACCGCCGTGAGAATCAGCCACAGTGGCATCCAACCGCGCACGGAAGCGAATATCTCCCGGCTGATACGCCGCCGCTCCATGCCGCGGACCTCGTACCGTACTCGCATTCTCTTTAGCCATGCTCGCATAAGATCATCACCCTACTGGTACGCCCATATACTGCGAAAAAGATCAAACAGCGGAGTAGCCATTCCATATACAACCATGAACACCATGATTCCGATGACCACCAGAGCCACAGGCGCGACCACCGCCGGAATCAGCGCCAGACGAACCTCTGCCTGCCGACGGTAGCTCTCACAGATTGTCGCCAGGGTATCCGGAAGATTATTTGCGGTGATACCGCTGTGCACCGACACCCCCAGGGTCGCCGGGAGCATTCGCCCGGGTCGAAACGCCGAAATTGGAGTACCTCGCGAGATTGTCTCACCCATTTCCCGGCCATCCTCGCTGATGGCTGGCGAAGCAGTAATTGACGAAGCAAGGGCGATAGACTCCGGTATATCCAAGCCGCTGATAATGCCAATCTTCAAGCCGTCACACCACCGGGCGGTCAGCCCGGCACGCAGGGCGGGGCCAATGAGCGGCAGATGCTGCGCCGCCCAATCCCGCAGGTGCAGTCCCGCCGGACGGTTGCGTAATATTGGCCAGAGCAGGAGAGCCGCCAGCGCTGTCGCGGCCAGGATAACGCTGATTAAAGGCGTATGAACACCACAGAACAGGACGGCCCGGGTTAAGAATGGCAAACTGTGGGTGCTCGCATTGAATCCGAATATATGCCGTTGGTTCGTCATCCATTGCGAAGCGTATCGCTGGTACCGTGGAAAGACTTCCAATCCCATAAATGTCAGCACGCCGAGCAAGGCGATAACCAGACAAGCCGGATAAGCCAACGCTCCCATCAAAGCCTCATTAAGCTTCTGCCGCAAATCCAGATGATTGCCCAAATTCACCAGCACATCTGAAAGATTATTGGTGCGAATACCGGCATCCAGCAATCGCGCGTAATCGGGTGGAAATTCTGAGCGGTGCTTTTCCACCGCCTGAGGCAAGGTCATCCCGGCCTGCAAATCAGCGCTGATATGCGATAACACGCTTACCCGCCGCCCGCGCGGCGCCTCGGCTGCCAACAACTGCAATCCGGTTTCCAGCGGTAAACCCGATTTTACCAGCAACGCCAACTGCTGATTAAAACTTTTAAAATCTTCCGCTCCAAGCGGACGCGTGCGCGTTGGTCCCCCAGCCGGCCAGATATCCAGAACCTTGAGTTGCAAAGCTTCGAGCGCGGACATTGCCGCCGCCTGATCTGTCGCATTAAGCGTTCCGGAAAGTTCCCGTCCGGAGGCCAACTGCGCCCGATAGCCAAAGCTCAAATCCATCGTCTACTCCAACTGTAAATCCGTCCAGCCACTATTGAACAGCACAACTCCCCTGCACCTCACCTGATCTGCTTGCCCTACTCTGCGGGCGGAAGCATGGGAGAAATTCACGCGATGGCCGCATGGACTCAGATCCTATCGGCAATTTCATTGTGCAGACTCCTTGATAATCCGCCACCAGGGCGCGTTCGAAAACGCTGAGCGGGCCGGCACCGAGATGCGGTTGAGGCGAAGCAGTTGTTCGAATGTCCGCGTAGAGCAACGCATGGCCTCCATGTAGGCACCGTCGCTATCGGAGGCAATTTCAATTTTCGGTCGCAACCGCGGAACAATTGCACTGTGGCGGAAGGTGGAAATCAAGTTCTTTCGCCACAACATGTGCCCTCCCGCGCCTGCCAGAATGGTCACGACGCTTAGAACCGCAGCAGATCGCAACATCTCGTTTCTCGCTTGACGCCGTCGAATTCGTCCAGCGACACGCAGCGCGATCCCGGGCGATGGGGCCTTGGGGCGCATTTGGCGAAGCTCCCGCTCCAACATATCAACAAAATTCTCATCCATGGACCACCTCCAGTTCCAGTTTGCGGCGGAGGCCTGAAATCGCATATCGGTAACGCGACGCCGCCGTGTTAGCTGAAACCTCAGTCACTTTTCCGATTTCCGCAAATGTCAATCCGGCCCAAATTTTCATAACCAGTACTTCTCTCTGCTCCGGCGGTAACTCGGCAAGGCTGGCTTTTATCATTTCCTGCGGCACAAATAGATCTCCGACGGCATCGGGGCACGCCACGGAAAGACAATCCGTAACGGTGAAGTTCGCTCCATACTCCATTTCTCTCTTTCGACGGGCCGCAGTCCGCCGGCCCAGATCAATTGCGGCGTTTCGCACTGCGCTAAAGAGGTACGCCACCGGATCCACGACCCCCTTCCTGCGCACCCAAAGCCGGAAGAGCACCTCCTGTAGAATGTCTTCCGAATCCGCCGCCGAGGCTCCCCACTGGCGAGCAAGCATAAGCAGCGGTCCGCCATACCGATCAAGCCAATGTTTCCAATCGTCCTCGGCTGCCACGCGAATCCTCTTTTTCTTATATTCAGACGCAACGCCCCCAGCATTTGTCTAACTTGGTCGATGCAGCGGCCTAAACTTAAGGCCGGCGATTCGATCAGGGTTCTGGTTCATCACGACCGTACCGGTCAACTGGTTTGTTCAGCATCGGGCAACCGGGCGAAACAAGGGAAATCCTTTTTAACGCGTTCACATGTTGATTTCGCAACCTACTGCCCCAATACCCGATCCACTTCCGCCTGATCCGTGATGCCGCGCGCGATTAATTCCCGTGCCGCGTCATGCAGGGTGCGATAAGCCGGTGATTTTCGCATCGCCTCTTCAAACGCCATGGTATCGCTTTGATCCAGTCCCGGCGCGCCGGGACGCAAAGATTGATCCATGCGCACAACCTGCGTGATGGGCAAACGTCCGGAATATCCGGAATCGGACTTTCTTCGCACCAGTCGCTGATTCAATATGCCGAATAAGCTGCTGGTAATCTGATAGCGCTGAATACCCATTTCCAATAATCGGCTGATGGCACCGGCGGGCGATCCGGCGTGCATGGTGCAAACCAGGCGGTGACCCGTCAGCGCGGCCTGCACCGCCAGTGAAGCGGTGGTGTTATCCCGGATTTCACCAATGGACAACACCTGCGGGTCCTGCCGCAACATGCTGCGCAAGGCGCGCTGGTAATCCAATTCTCCGAAGGGGCTGACTTCAATCTGCGTTATGCCCGGAATGCCGCGTTCAATGGGATCTTCCAGCGAGACAATGCTGATTCCCCCCTGCGTGCGGGCCAGATGATCCAGCAGGGCATAAATAGTTGTGGTTTTACCCGCCCCCGCCGGCCCGATGACCGCCAGCAGCCCGCAATCACCCCGGCAGAACTCCATGAGAAAATCCAGCGTATCACGCGGTAAAAACAGATCCGACAGTTGATGCGGCGCAAAAAGCTCCGCCGGCATGCGCACCACCGCCCGCAAACCATGAAGCGTGGGAATAACGGATAATCGCACATCCAGCCGGCGCGGCGAATCGATGGTCATGCGCCCTTCCTGCGGAATATCGCGGCGATAGGTCAGCAGGTGTCCCATGACCATCAGGCGGTTGACCACGGATTCTCCGGTTTCCGCGGAGAGCTGCTCCATGGTTTCAAGCAGGCCGTCAATGCGAAAGCGAATCTGAAAACCATCGGCGACGGGTTCAACATAAATATCCGATGCGCGGCGGTCCAAAGCGCGGGCAATAAGCGAATCCACCAAGGGACGCACGTCAGGAAAAGGTGTCGCGGCTGGTTTCATACCACACAACCCTGTATTCGGAATGCATGAATTAAAATCGTTATAACACTGAATATTGCCCAATGCAAGAATTGATGACACACCTTTTCGGGACGCGGATGAAGCGCCAAAGCCGCCCGATGCGATAT
>JAJZCR010000117.1 GCA_021851715.1 Planctomycetota bacterium | reverse complement strand
ACTTGCCGCACGCCGCACATCTATTTTGTTGTTCTTGCCCGTTGCAAAGCCATCGCAACGTGGCAGGATCCTGGTCTATGGCCAAAGTTGTATTTGAAGATAAGAAACGTCGGGGGGGCCTCGGCTGTGACGATCACTCAGTGGTTCAATTACTCGTCCGGACCTGGAGGTCGGGTTTGGCGCCTCAGCCCCGCCGGAGTCCCCGCTCGCGGTAAAAGCACACTGCTTGAGCCAGACGCAAGGGGTGCGTACGTCCGCGTCGGCTTCACCAACGTCCACGCTGACCGGTGGTTTCGAATCTCGGACGATATTCCCCACCATGTGGAAGTGGATTACACGTGGCATGGGCGGGTGCACAAGGTTCCGGTAACGCTGCCGCTGCCGCGGCTGATCATGAGGCCATGGCCGCGAATCTGTTTTACCATCAATCGCTATGGGCAACTTACCGTGCGACGGAAGTTTCAGCCGCCGCAACGCTGGTTCTGCGCCATCGGGGATACCGGCAAGGAAAAATTCAGCAACATCACGGTGACCGGCAACGGCAAATCATACTCATTGGGCAATGCCGGGCCGAAAGCGGATGTATCACTAAGCGCCCTTGGGCCAATGCCCAAAGCGATGGAAATCAGCTTTGTCTCCCAGGATGGCAAGCGGCATAACGTGCGTGTGTTGGCGGCTGCGGCGAAAACGTTTCACGGCTCGAAGACGCCGGAACTTTATATGCTGATTGGAAAGCAGGCCAAACTCACAGCCAGTTGGTTCTGCCCGTCATTGCTGAAATACAAACCGCCGCCGCACTGGACGTGCAGTATTGAGAATCATAGCAATGAGAAGTTATTGCACATAACCTGTGCCTACAGGGGAACAGCATTTACGATCTATGACGAATTAGCACCAAAATATGGTGGCGGTACAATGAATCCTGAAGGACTCGCCCCCAAGGTCATTGACCTTGGCTTCACCACGCCGGATGGCAAACGGCATAAGGTGCACATTGTGCTGCCCGCGTTTCATGGTTCGGGGACGCCGTCGTTCACCTTGACCATCGAGAAAGGCGGCAAAGTTGTTGCCACTTCGCCATAAAATCGGGATGTACGAAGCCCTTCCCGTCGCCGTGGAGTATAATGGCGTCGGCCCCGGCTTTGGCAGAATGGAGCCGATTGGGTGGCGTGAAGACATCGCGCACAAACCCGGGAATACCCCCGGTGGCTGCGGCTACTACACGGTGAACCGTTCCGCTGGGCGATTCGCTCTATTCCGCAACGATGCCGACAACGCCGCCTTCGCGGGCGGAAAGCCAGACACATTCCAGTTTAGCTCCCCAGGAAGTGATGGCTCACCGAGTAGCCGGAAGCCGCCCTCAACCGCCACAATTGACGCGGCCCGTCGGCGATGTATAGTTTGTTTCCGGTTTAGCCGACCGCTCCAGGCGAAGACTGCGGAGACGGACACGTGATACTGGCTGCGTCCCCGTATCGTCATCCCGGCAACCTGATGCCAATGAGCTACTCGGACCACTCGCTGAGTCCAAACTTCGGCAAGCTGCACTCCAGTGACAATTGATCTTTGTGTTAGTCGCACACTGAATTCGCCGCGACGGGCTAATCTGCGGCGTAATATGCTGCCGCTTTGGTGGAAGGACACACGCACAACGAGGATAATAGTCCAATTGGATCAGATACAATCGTGAGGTCACATGCCTTTGGAGGTTCCGTTACGTATGGACATGGATATGTTTTTAGAGGGGCTTGTAAATGCGCCGGGCATTCAACACGGTACCGGGGCAACCGAGGGCGAAATCATCCGCGCCGAATCTGAGCTGCAAATTAAAATACCCGCGGACTACCGGCTATTGTTGGTTCGGGTGGGCTGGCTGATTATCGGCCCGCAGGAGCTTTTCGGTCTTGGGGCGGGTGTACCCCCGCATCTGCATCTCGTCCGCAATGCTAAACGTTGGCGATCAAACCCTAATTTGGGGCTGCCATTGGACATGCTTCCGATCAAAGAAGATGGATCGGGAAGTCTATTCTGCATTAGAACGCCGCCGTCGAACGAGGATGGTATATTTTTTTGGGATCATGAAATCGGTGCCGGACAGGAACCAAGTATCTGGAGTTCAGATCTCGTTCACTTTCTTTCAGGATATGTTGAGTTGCTGTAGGATGTGTTTGGAAGCGATGTAGAGGCCAAAGTGTGCCGTGCAAATGCGAAGTGTTCCAGTTCCGACTCATCGGGACTAATCCCCCGACGGCCATCGGGGTAAAGGTCGTTCCGGCGGCCATTGGTTCCACACCGTTTGTGCAGTATACTTACTCCAGCCCGGCCAACGGTTCAAGGATTACCAGCATGGTTTATCCCAATGGACGCACGATCGACTATAACTATTCAGGCACCAACCTGAACAGCGCGCTGGATAATGCCATTGGCCGGCTGGACGCCATCGTGGATGGGGCCAATTCCGGTGATGCCGGCCAGGTGCTGGAACAATACAGTTATCTGGGCTTAAGCACCATCGTGCAGCGCAACCATCCGCAGACGGGCATCAACTTAACGTACCTCGGTCCCAGCGGCAGCATTGGTGCCGGTGGGGACCAATACGTGGGCCTCGACCAGTTCGGCCGGGTTGTTAACCAGAACTGGGTGAATTCCAGTGGCGTAACGGTGGATGGTTACACGTACAGCTATGATGCAAATGGAAACGTGACGGCTAAGAATAACACGCTTGATTCGGCCTATTCGCAAGCCTTTACCTACGATCAGCTTAACCGTCTGGCAAACGCCACACAGGGCGGGTCGGCCTACCAATCGTGGAACCTCGACAGCCAGGGCAATTGGTCGTCGTTCACGAGCCAGGGTTCGACCCAAACCGAAACCGCCAATGCGCAAAATCAGATTACATCCATCAGTGGCAGCACAACACCGACATATGATGCAGCCGGAAATATGATTTCCGGCAGTTTAACGGGCCAGCCTGCTGGCAGCGCAGACACCTTGACCTACAATGCCTGGAATCAGTTGGTGGAAGTCAAGAATGCCAGCGGGACGGTCATCGCCCAATACACGTACAATGCAATGGGCTACCGCGTAACAGAAACCTATCCGCAAGGCGGAAACGGCATCGCGGCGGGAACCACGCTCAATATTTATTACGATTCGTCGTGGCAGGCTATTGAGACCCGCACCGATGGCACAGCCAGCAGCAACGTGACATCGCAAACAGTATGGTCCGCGGCGTATATCAACGCCGTTGTGCTTCAGGATACATATTCCGCCGGCGTGATTCAGCCGAACAGCCGGCTGTATTTCCTGCAGGAT
The DNA here is from genome assembly GCA_021851715.1 of Planctomycetota bacterium. Classification (GTDB taxonomy): domain Bacteria; phylum Planctomycetota; class Phycisphaerae; order WQYP01; family WQYP01; genus JABEVA01. The sequence continues at coordinate 5,092 of JAJZCR010000117.1, read as the reverse complement.
GCCAATTGGAATACCACGGCAATTGTTGGCCTCAGCCGCAGCAGTTGGCAGGTGATACAAAGATATGTATATAGTCCCTACGGCACGGTTACCACTTTGGACGCCGGTTGGATGCCACAGGGAACCCCACCCGGTATCAGCAATCTCTATCAAGGCATGACGCTCGACCCGGTGACCGGATTATATTATGCCCGCAACAGAAACTATTCACCGTCACTTGGCAGATTTATCTCCCAAGATCCCTTGCGATATATCAACGGTGCCAACACGTATCAGTTTGTGATGAGCAACCCGGTGGGAAATGTGGATCCGTGGGGATACAAATCGATTGGCCCGCTGCCGCCTGGCATTACCCCAGTTCCTAACCCGGCACCACCGGGAGGCCACACACCAACCCTCCCTGGCGGCCCCCCGAAGGGGAAGCCAGGCGGCAAAATCACGGGCACCGTTAATCCAACGAACGGGGCGTGGGGCCTCGGTGGAACGCTCTGGATACAGGTATGCCCGCTGCCGCCCTGGTTCCCGGCGCCGCCGGGCTCGGGGATCTGGGTCGGCGGGGCGGTATCAGGTGGCCCCCATGGCAAGCCCCATACGGGCGGCTTCATCGGGATTGGAGGTACGTTCTGATGGCCAGAGTGATCCGTGCCAGCGCCGAGACTACCAAGATCATCGGATGGGCCGCGCTAATTTCGGCACAGATGAGTGCCGTGATCTGCACTGCAGCCTGTCCGGCAGCGGTTCCACAAACGGCATCGCTTTCACACCGGACCGGTATGGCCGCAGATTCTGGCTTCGGAAAGGTGCTAGGGCTGCTCAATGGGAGGCACCCCTTCCTCGACCTGACCCGCAAATCAGCGCTCAAGAGCTTCCACTTTACGTTTGGCCTGTCAGGGGCGCCGGCCGGGGGTAGGACGGGCCGGGCGGCCCCTCGGCCGTCTGTCGAGATTCGCTTCGTTCGTGACCACAGGGCTTACGCTGCGATACTTTTCTTCGCTGGCGGCCCATGTTTGTACGGTACCACGGACGGAACACGTAGCTTCCTAGCAATGGTAGACCCCGCCACGCCTTCCTCCGTTTTAGCCGCGCACGCTGGCTTCGTATACTTCGCCGCTATGTTGGCGGGGAAATCTGCCGTTGACATGAGAACACTTGCCGCGGGCCTGACGTACCAGTTTGGCGTCACGACGCGTGCCCACGAGCCAACAGTGTGTCTTCGGGCGTTTGGCTTTATTCGGGAAAAGCTGCGTGCTGCAGATGCGGTGCAGTTTAATTTATCGCCTTCCCCGACGCTAGTGCTCGGGTGGCCCAATGCACGGCAAGCTGCAGAAGAAAGCATGAGGGCAAGGTTTGAGTTGCGCAGAACTGCCCTATTTCCGCTGAGGAGTCTGGTCATCACCCTCCGTCGCGGTGGCCGCATTTTGGGAACCGGCTGGATTTCGCATATCGGCCCCGGAGTTGGGCGCAGCGGGCCAGCCACACACCAGATCGCGGGCCTGGAGTCGCGTGCAGGGCTACCTTGGCGTGCCTGTAAGTCAACGACGTTGTACCGGCGCTTCGAGCGTTTTCTACTCCGGAGGGAGAAGCCGCCACCATTGAGTCGGGGATTCATCGCTCTCCGTAGGCGATTCCTTAAGTGGGCAATTACTCCCGATGCGGTTAGGGCCCACGCAGCCAAGCCAAAGAGGTAGAAAACGGGTTATTGTCAAACATTGTGGATTGCCTGAACCAGGCGGTTGATTCTCTGCCTCCATTTTCGAATTCTATTCCTGCCAATACATCCGCAATTAATTCCGGGCTTGGCCGGCCCCGCAAGCGGTGGCCTTGGCGTAGGCGCTGATCAGACTGGCCGCGAACGCTCCCCGGTCACACGTTCAGCGTGTATTCCGGGCGATATAAAACCTCGGCAGCGGAAACCACCACAGACCCCAGAACTTCAACTGATTTGGAATGGGTCGCGAAAGCAGGCGCGGTGGCACAATTTGCTTAGCACGTTCGGGAGGCACTTTTTGGAATACGAACATGGTTGCATTGGCAATTGCAAAATTTCAAAATGGCACGTGAAGCTGGCGAAACCCTGCGTTCTTTCCCACCTCAACATACCTCCGTTTCCTCCTTGTAAATAACCGTAAATAAAAAGGATCAGAGAGGAGCGTTTTTCTTACAAAGAGGTACAGGAGGTGGGGGAGGAAGCTCAGAGATATTGCCAAACATTGTGGATTGGCTGAGTCAGGCGGCTGATTGTTTGACTCCATTTTCGAATCTGATTCCTGCCAATACATTCGGAATTCATTCCAAGCCATTAAGCTTCTGAATGCCCCTTTTGGCACACCGTCCCGGCGCGGATACGGGGGGGGCGTCAACGAGTCCCGGCGCGCCGGGAAACAACGATTCTCGGCACATGGGACAGGTACCGAATCTACTGACCAGCCACTGTAATCGTGCCTTCGTGGCGACAAACCTTTTTATTCACAAAGATGCCGAAAGAAATTACCAACCGCAAAGAATTGGTTAGGTAATCAAATGCTCTTCGTGTCTTTGTGTCGTTGTGGTGAGAAAACGTTCTAATTCACAAGGGGGAAGCCGAGGGCGACTCGGCGAGCAACGACCAACGACCAACGACCAACGACCAACGACCAACGACCAACGAGTAACGAGCAACGAGCAACGAGCAGTTATTCCCGGCACGCGGGGACAGGTACTGAATTTACTGATTAATACTGAATATACTGACCAATACTGCCAATACTGACCAATACTGCCAATACTGACCAATACTGCCAATACTGACCAATACTGCCAATACTGACCATTACTGCCCATGCTGTTAACACTGATAATACTGTCTCCGTGGAATTCGTGGTTTAGAATTCTGAACCTGTCCTGGCGCACCGGGACTTCCCGTGGGGGCTCATGTTGCCGGATTGGTTCTGGTGGCTGGAGCTTTCGGGCCAATCTTTGGGGGCGATTGTCGGCGTTTTGCACTCAGATGTGCGATGTGATTGTGGAACACAATCATGAAATAATACCGTGGTTGTTCAGCGGTGGTTAAGGCGACAAGATTCTCCGCGCGGCACTAATATCGCCAACTGGTGATGTCGGCCCCTTTTGGCGCAGTTGCCAGCATGTGTTTGACCATTGCCGGAATTTCGCGCAATGGCGCGGTCATGGCGCTGTGTGCCGCCGACATGTTCGGCCCGCCTCCCCACCAACCGTGCGGCTGGCCGGGGCCGTATTCAAACGTGCCGCTGACATGCGGGTGGCGGGTTCCGGCCAGAAAGTTCTGGAGCATCCGGACCGCATTGTTGAGGTAAAACGTATCCATGGTTCCGACAGTCAGGTGGAGTTTACCCTTCAATTCCGGGCCGATGGTCCGCCAGTGTGTTTTGAGATAATGGCACAGATCATAATGCTTGCGCCAATACATTGCGGTTTTTCGATTGATTTGGCCGGTCAGTGGATTCCAGATCGGCGCGGGGTATCCATTTGGCCCCACCGGACCGAACACGGCCTGCCATGCGTCAAACTGGCGAGATGAACGCCCCTTGGATCCCAGAACGCGTTCCCGGAGCATTTCGCGAGCCATGGTTGTAATAATGGATCCGTCGGTAAGCCGGGCGGCCGGGCGGGGAACGCGTGAAAATGGGCCGAGATTCCAGAAGGCATTGCGGTCGCGGTAAAGATCGACAGCCATAAAGGCATGAAAATTCACCGGATCCGGGCATGCCACCCACGCTCCGTTGAATTCGCGCGGATAAAATATCTGCGAAGCCAGCGCTTCCCATCCGCCGGTGGAATATCCGTAAAGTGCCCTGGCCCAGCTCTGTCCGATTCCGCGATACTTTTGTTCCACAAACGGGATCAGTTCATGTACGATCGCATCGCCGTAGGGGCCCACGTTGGCCGAGTTCACGGCATAGGAATCGTCATAATATGGATTGGGGCTTTGAATAATGAGAATCAGAACATGCGGCAACGTGCCCGATTTCCAGGCCTTATAGAATTGATACTCATATTGCGCCAGCAAATCGGTATGGCCGGTTGAATCTGCCGCCGGCGGTGTGGAGGTCATGGAAATCGGAACGGCGAACTGGCGCTGAAAATGCCCCTCATAGACAATCAACGGATAATGCGCATTGGGATGCGAGTACCAGCCGGCCGGCAGTTGCACCATCGCTCCCAGATACATCGGCCGGCCCCAGAAACGGCTGAGTACCGGACTTTCCATGCGGAAGCGCTTGAGATAGCGGGTGCTGTGCAGCACCGGCAGCGGTTTAATGATGTGATTCAATGTCAGGTGAATCGTACCCGGCCGGTCCGGATTGAAATAGACGCGTTGCGGGGTGCTGTATAAATTTCCGGGTTTTCGGTTCCATTGCTGGCCCTCGCCCTCATCATTGGGCAGCTTGACTACCGCACCATCGGATAGATGGAAGGTTGTATAGACGTTAAATAATGCCTGCACTTCGTAATGCCCCGCAGGCACGTTCCTCATGCTTTTAATTGGATAACCCAGTGAATGGCCGCCGATTATTTCCGGTTCCCCCGCTTTCCATTGATTGCACTGATGTCCGAATATTTCGGCGGTTTCTATGCTGTCATTGACCTCAAAGCGCGGTTGCCGGCCGCCATTGGCCGCGAGTATGACATACAGCCGCCCCTGTAACGGCCTTCTGCGCACGGCGTGCGGAAAAGTCACGCTGAACCGCAATCCTGGGGCGGCGCGTACATGGGCCGGCCCAGGCAGCAGGGCGATAGCGCACATGGTTAAAATGAAACTTCCGCCGTAAAGTCGAGGCAATCGCATGCGTTGATCCTTCTGCTTTTGTGGCACATGATGTTGCATGAATCAGATTCCAGCGAGGTTATACAGCCCGCCGCGCAAAATGCCGCCGGCCCGCGACCAATGGGCGGCTTCCGCCATAATAAGGGACGCCCAACATCGCACCGGCCGTGTTGGCACATTCAGTATGATGTCGCCGAACCCAATCCGGTAAGAGGATATGTTCCACGGGCGGATTGCCGCTGTCAACGCAACGGCGGGCACCACTTGGCGCATTTGCGGGGCAATGAATCCGCCCGGTGCGATTGCGCA
>JAJZCR010000116.1 GCA_021851715.1 Planctomycetota bacterium | reverse complement strand
CCTGCCAGGTTGCGGTACTGGTGTGGTCGCGGTGCCACGGGCTTCGAAGCGACCTGGTCAAGCTGGCAATGTACGCATTATTTTTTTGGGTGTTGTTAACCGGCTTTATGTCCGCCCTTTATGGCTTATCACGCGTTTATCCGCTGCGAATGTATTTAGGTCCGTATGGTCTGGCGGGGCCGTCCTGGGCGGAGCGGTATGGCCCGGCTCGAACTCCTGTAAAATGCCCTCCGGGTTCAAAAATCAGTCCCAGGAAGGGTGGACCAGCAAATGGGTCTGGTGGCCGGAAAAGATGACGCCTGCGGTGAACGAAACGGGGATTGCGCCAAGGAAAGCTCGCGAACGGGAAAAGCGATGCGAAATAACTGGTGCATGAAGTGGAAACCTTTCACCGCAGACCTTGCGGGGGTTGCGGTGAGCAATTTTGGTGGTTGATGCAATGCATCGCGGGTTTATAATGGACGTATTATGGTAGCGTTGAATGAAACAAATGCGGAGCCTTCCTCGCGTCGAAGAACAGCGCGGGGCTGCCGCGTGGCGGCCACGTATCCCCAAGGTGGCAATGGCATGCCGACGGGCGCGGTTCCCATGGTTAATAATCTCTTTCAGGGCATGCCACTGGACCCGGCTACGGGGTTATATTACGAACGTGCCCGCTGGTACAGCCCATCGCTGGGCACATGGGTTTCCCAAGACCCCGCCGGCTATATCAATGGCGCGAATACGTATCAGTTTGTGGAGAGTGATCCGGTGGGGAAGGCTGATCCGGATGGCTTGCGAGCTGACTATTCGCATCCGCTACAGGGCCGCTACAAGCCCCGCAGCAGGTTCACCTACGCGAGAATCGCGGTGGCGAACTATAACTCGATGCTTGCCGAGATCCATTACCGGCCCGGCAAGCCGCTGCTCCCGCCATGCAAGTGTCGCCAGATCGCGATCGTGCAGTACGTGAAAGACACATCCAGCGCAGGGGCGGGTGGGATAAGCCTGGCCGGGGTTCCCTATGCATTGGACGGCGGATTCCCGTACGGCGGCGCGAATCCCAGCCCGAAAATTGCGGCGCACTGGCCGCCGGTGGCAATCCTCAAGGACAGCCCGAGTACGAACGTGGTCAACGGGCAATTTCCCTGGTTGCATGTCGGGAACGCCGTCGTAGAACAGCGGCTGTTCGAGGCGCGAGATGTGGCCGTATGCTTGGCCGGCAGCGAAAAAGGGGATTATTACGGTGCCCTTACATGGGGCTTTTACGAGTCGTGGTTAGGGGATACGTTGGCCACGGTACACGTGGACGGGCACTCGTCAACGGGGCCGATTGTCCAAGGTAAAGGCCGTTGGCCCAAGAACGCTATACTCCCCCTCGTTCAGGCTGCGGGGCTGGCACCGAAGCCATGAGGGCGTGGTTAATCAGGAGGCCACAATTGAAAAAAATCAGCCTTAACCGGGCTTGTTTATCGTTGAGCGTGATGGTCCTGCCAGGTATTGTTTTTTCCTACCGCATCGAGGTGGCAATGCTCGCTCCGCTTTTCGGTTATTCCCATATCTCCGGCATGGCATCTGACCTCCCTTGGGATTGGGGTTTGGTGGCGTTCGTGCTCATATTGGACGCGGCCACCGTGGCCTGTTTCGTGGTGCTGGTAAAGGCGTGGGGCTCCCGCCGTCGGCCATTGCCCGAAGCTGCCCGCGGGCGGGTGTACATCAGCGTGGTCAATTGCGTGTTGCTGTTGGCGATGGAGCTCGCGCCCAGACTCCAGCGATAGGTGGTTGTCCGGCGTTGGTTGAATTGGCGGACAAGAAAATGGGATATCGGTTGATCAGGAATTCAGCAGGCCGCAGGCGGCACCGTTGGGCTGCCGCCGCGAGTTCGCTGGCTCTGGTGGCATGGGTCGCGGTCAGTGCCCACGTTTTAGCGTCCGGCGGCCTGGTGTTCTTCAGCCTGCGTGGTATTCTGGGCTGTTGGGCAGCCGTGCTGGGCGTGTCATTTTTGTTGGTGGGCGGGGCGGGCGGTCTGTTGCCGCAGAGGGCGGCGCTCAGGGCTTGGTGGCGGATGTGGTGCCCAGTTGGTTTGGCGCTACTTTACGCGCGGCAGGCGTGTATCGGTTTTGGACTGCGTGAGCCGTGGTGGCTGGCGTCAGTCTACGCTGGAGCGATCGTCGCGGCCGGTCTGTTCTTGGCGGCCTGCCGAGGAGCGAGAACGGGTTCGCGGCTAGATCGACGGGAACAAAACGGGGATTGCACCAAGGAAAGCTCGTGAAAGGTGAAGGCGATGCGAAGTAACAGATGCACGAAGCGGAAACCTTTCATGGCGGACCCTGTAAGGGTTGCAGCAAGCAATTTTAATAGTTGATGCAATGCGGAGCGGGTTTATAATGGGCAAATTATGGTAGCGTTGAATGAAACAACTTCGGAACCCGGGCCGCGGCGGGCGGCGCGGAGCTGCCGCGTCACCGCCACCTATCCCCAAGGTGGCACGGGCATTCCTGCCGGTGAGATGAACTATCCCGGCGCTGCGGCGCAGCCTCGCCCGTCGGTCTCGGCGGGATTTCGCGCGGTTGAATGGGACTCTCTCTTTCCCCGGTGGGCGGGCCCGCTCAATCCCGGCGATGCCCGCACCCTACGCCCTGAAAGGGTGCAAGCCGGACCGCAAGCCTTGGCATGGCCTGTCGTATGTACACTTTGGCGTGGCACCCGGCTTCTCCACCAATCTCCGCGCCTAGCCCGGGTGGTGGCTGGCTGGCCAGCGCGGGCTTGCGGTGGCGCATGAGGTGATAATTTGCGCGAAAGAATTGTGAATTGTGCGTTGCCGCCGCTGGCCGTTTTGGTTTATTGGTATTGCCTCGCGGCGACCGACCTCGAGGCTTGGGCTGTGGGCCACCGCTACATGGGCGGCAACATTGGTGCCGCCTTGTCAACCATTTTTCTGGGCGTGGTTAGCGTCATTTTTACGCTCGGGGTGCTTGCCTGGTCGGTGCGTGCGCTTTGGGGCGGCCGGTTCGCTGCGGCGGCGGTTGGCATCCTGGCGACCCCCCTGCCCCTCGTTTCCCTGTTATTCCCTATCCAAGCGTACCGGGCGGGGATTCTGGCAGCGCGACAGCCGGCCTTCCTGGATTCGCTGGCGGCTGAGATGGTCGAGCTACGCGGGCGGGTTCCGGCCGACGGCTTAGGCCTTGTTTGGGTTCACGACCTACCCGGCCGCTTCACGGCTATTCGCCGCGCCGGGGGAATCCAGCTGATGCGGTTCCACCATGCCGTCGCGATGCTCTGCGGGGGCGGCACTGTTACACTTCGCCGTCGTGCGGCGCACGCCGGCTGGGACCTTTATTGGGCGTTCGGGCGCTGGAGGCTTGGGCATCTCATCTGGCGCTACAGCCAGCCGCGTGCGCGGCGGTCCGGGCCGCCTGGTCGAGCCCGTGGGAAAAGGCATGTCAGTGCGAGGAACGGGCGAGCGACTGCAACTGGCACAACGCGGGTTTAATGAAAAGGGGTGGCGTATCTTGCGAGCGAGGTATTGGACGATCGTGGTGGCTGCGGGAGCAGCCGGTTGGGCCACAATCGACCACATTTTCGGGACGCCGGAGGTAGCCCGGCCGATCTCGGTGGGGTTCGTCGTGGCGGGCTGCGCCGGTACCGCAGTCGGGACCGCGCCGTGGACTCTATTCGAGGCCGCCTTGCTGCTGGGGCGCGCGGGCGCAGCGGAGGTTCGCCGGTGGTGGGCACTCGTGCCGCTGGGGGCCGCTGCATTCTTCGCGGCCGTCGGGAGCGGGCTGCTAGGCTTAGTCCTGCCGCCGGGTCCGGGCGTGCTCGGCGTCCTTGGCGCCGTCTTCGGGGTGAGCGCCGTGTGCAGCCTGATGGTATCGGTCCTGTGGCTCGCCTCGCTTCCTAGGGCGCGCGGTCCGCTCGTCCACGAGGTTTTGTTCGGGATCACCCTCTTTCGCACGGATCCGGCCACACTCTTGCTCATCCTTGGCGGCGGGCTGGCAGTCGTGTGCTACTGGCTCTTTATGGTGTTTTGGGCGTGGGGCTTTTTCTTCCTGGTGCTGCCGGCGATCGCGCACGGGCCGGTGCCGGCGCATCCGCTGCCGGCTCGCCACGTCCCTCCGACTCTCCTGGGTGTTGGCATACTTGCGCTGGCCGCTGGGGGCCTGGGCCTGTGGCCTTGGTTAGGGGTTAGGGCCGCCCTGATGCGGCTCGGCTGCCTAGCGGAGCCCGGCACGGCGCAACGTCCAGCCGGGTCCGCCGGACGCGCGATTACGATCACGTGCCAGGTTGCCTGTGGGGTGGCTGGAGCGGCGTCGGTAGGATTGTATTGCGCAGCGGTCCCAGCCGTTCTCGAGGCGTGGTTCCTGTGGTTAGCCGTTGCGCCCGCTTATCTTGCTACGGGGTGTGCGGGCTTGTTCTGGTTGGCATTTATCGCCGTACCGCAGCAGCGCGGCCGTGACACGCGCGAGCGTGGTGCGGGATCCCGCTGCGGGAACGGGGGCTGACGCCGCGGGGCCACCGGTACAATAAACCTGAGCTGGTGTAGCCGGAGCCAGGGGAAAAGTGGAACGCCTGTGCATTTAACGAGGCGCGACGGCTGGAGAAAGGCAAAACTGGGGCCGGACTTGGGGCAGTCACATGTATTGACGGCATGGGCCAATTGACGCAGCAATTTCAGGCGACGGCTTGGCCAAGAAATGTGAGAGGTGAGCAGGTGAGTCCCGATTGGCCGCTCTCCCGAACGGCGTTGGGCCTACGGGACAGCGGAATTTCGGCGTCCATGCCTTAATAGTAGAGCTCAAGGAAATGGACGCCATTGAGGTTTGGCCTGCGGGCCGCGGCGCGGTTGATGTATCGACCACACCGGTGAGTATCGTGCGTCTTTGACGTAGTTGATGAAGAAACTGAATATCCCCGTTTGTCCGGCTACATCAAAGACTGGGCCGCTACCGCCAGAACAAAATGCTTCTCCTTCATCAGGGGCCGGGCATGTTGGGTTTTCCGCGTTGGCAGGTGCTCTTCCCGGGGTGCATGAAGATCGGTTACCGGCGTGATGATGAACGCCACCATTGACGCAAACCTTTCACTCTTGGCGGCTGCAGGTGCGGCCCCGCATCCGCAACTCTCCTATATCCTTCTGTTGTTCCCCGCAGAAACCCAAGCCCACAGGCCTGGATCATCGCAGTCGGTGCCAGTACCTCCGGCCATTTAGGTGGCGGGTGCCTTGAGTTTTAGCACACCAGCATCACCAAAACCGAGCACAGCGCAAACCATTTCCGCAATCATCCGCTCTTCATCCGTGGCCATCACCCGCACACAAACCACGCTGTCCGGGGCAGAAATAACCGCTCCCCCATCCTGATTTCTTGACGACTCGAGCTGAATGCCCAGAAATTCCAGGCCTGCACATATCTGGGCGCGAATTTCCGGCGAATGTTCTCCAATGCCCCCTGCAAAGACCAGTGTCTCCAACCCGCCCAGGGCCGCGGCAAACGAACCAATCCACTTTTTTACCTGATAACAAAACACGTCCACGGCTTCCGCCGCCCGCACATCAGCAGCCCTGGCCCGCAGTAAATCGCGTATGTCTGAACTCCTTTCCGACATACCCAGCAAGCCGGACCTGAAGTTGACCATGTCGTTAAAACTTTCGGCCGTCATCTGCTGCGTGCGCAACAGATAACACATCAACCCCGGATCCAAATCGCCACAGCGGGTGCCCATGGGCACGCCGGCGGTGGGCGTAAAGCTCATGCTGGTGTCCATCGGTTGACCGCCATGTACAGCCGCCAGGCTGGCCCCGCTGCCCAGGTGCGCCAAAATCACCCGCCCCTGCGCCGCACGCGGTCCCGCCACGCGGGCCAGTTCCCGCATTAAATAGGTGTAGGATATTCCGTGGAAGCCATAACGGCGTACGCCCAGAGCCTCATAGCGTCGCGGAATCGGCAACAGCCTGGCCACCTGCGGCAAATCATGGTGAAAGGCGGTATCAAAGCAGGCCACTTGCGGTACGTGGACAAACCGATGATGAAAGGCTTGCGTCAGCTCAATTTCCTCCGGCAAATGTTCCGGATCAAACGGGCTTAATTCAACCAGGTCCTTCATCAGGCTGTCGGTAATGCGTTGGGGACTCGCGTATTTCGGCCCACCATGCACCACCCGATGGCCCACCCCGGCCAGTTGGCCGCCTTTCATCCGCACCTGCAGCCAGTCCATCAGCCCTTTCACCGCCATGCCGTGATCCGCCGCCGCCAGAGCACGAGAAAAGTTATCTCCTGCCACCAGCCCTTTTACCGTCAGAGTCCCCGTTTCCTTTCCGACCCCGTCGACGCAGCCCCGAAAAATGGCCTTCAGTTCCGGCCCCGCCTCAAAAAGGGCAAACTTGATGCTCGACGATCCCCCATTAACGGCCAGCACAAGTTTTACATTCGTTGACATATTTATATTCTCCACAAATCCCGGGGCCATCTTCGCCGCCCCCCCACTCAACCACCCAGACCGTCATGGCCACAGCCCGTCGCCCGGAGCAAAATAGACGCTCATAGCATACGCCCGGCCGACCGGACAACAAGCCCCGAGCCCCGATCTTATACGTTGCTGCACAAACAACTTTTGCGGCCGCAACCAGGGCCTGCATTACTTGAATCTGCGCCAGGGGCGGAATCCTTCATTGATCACGGCTGACCGCAAAGGCCCGAAAAATTGTGAATTGAGTATTTCAAAGGCGTTACCCATGATGTACCGAATGGCAAAGCGAATCGGCTTGGCCGGGCGATCTTGAACCCATGGCAAGATGCCGTAATCGCCGATGCACTTGATTCCCGCCGCAATCAAAAACAGCACGTTGTAACGCGAAAAGACGTGGCCGAGAACATTGACATGCATTCCGCTTTTCCCCATCCAGTAGGCAACACCTCCGGCACAAAGACCCGCCAGCAACCCGGCAATATTGATAAATACGGCGGCCATTGCCTGATATCCGGATCCGCCCCTGTGTGTAAAAGCCAGAATCATATTGAAGTTCGCAATTTCCAGCGCGCTGGCAAACACGCCTCCCCCAAAGCACCCCAGAAACCCCAAACCCAAGGTATCCCTGGACATAAAAATAAATGCCAGCCACGTGAGCGTCTGCATGGTCGACGCCACAAAGATCACGGGCTTGCAGCCGAGCCGGTCAATCAGACGTCCCCATATAGCGTAGGATGCAATCTGGCCGATGTTGGTCGTCAACATAATCATCGCGCATGCCGCGAGGTAGGGATGTACAAAAAGCCAGGAATGGCCGCCACGGACACTTAAGAGGTCCAGCACCATCACCCAGATAAATGTTCCGGAAAATGTCACCGCAAAAGTGTACACGCTGGAATAAAGCAGATAAAGCATGAATGAGCCATCGAACAGCGGCGCCAGAAACGTGGAGTGCATCACTCCCGTGGTAGCAGGCTTTGCCACGATTTCCTCCACCCGGTGGTAGCACTGAATCTCCGTCATACCCGCCAGGGCCGCAATAAAAAAGATGCCGCTGATGACCAGGATTAACGGCGGCAAATGAACCTGTCGACTTATCGGCCCCAACCAGCGGTTCAACCAGGAATCCTGGGTGGCATCCAGCAAGACGCCCACCAGAATGGCCGTCAATGCTGATACCACAATACCCACCCGGCTGCGGCGGGAAAAGTACTTTCCCCTGACCCGTTGCGGCACCAGTCTGGCCATCCATAACACCCATGGTGAACCACCCACGTTGCCCAGCGCCGAAGCCAGAAACACCAGCACCACAAGAGTCATGGCTCCATGGAAGGCAGGAAATATCCATGGCAATAGGGCCAATGGAATATAAAGTGCACGCTGGCTCGTGCCACACCAAAGAATAATGCGTTTTACCCGGCCGGTGGATTGCGTGTAAACCGAGCCGATCACTTGAAATATGGAGCCTAAAAATCCCGCCGCCGTTAAATAGCCGAACGTCAGGTCGTTGGCCCCCATGTATTTGGCCAATTCGGTAACGGTGGCTCCGGTAGTGGAAAACATCCAGAACGCCCCGAAAAACCAACTGAAGATGACATAGTAAAGGCTGCGCCGCAGGGCGGCACCGCAAATCGAGCGGCTCTGCGATTCCGGTGGCGCGGTGTGTGGTCGGGACAATTCTGTGGACGCCATTTTCACGTTCCAAAACCGGCCACGAGTATACATCCGGCAGGGGAAGCCTGCATACCAGGTCAAATCCGCCTCGGGCAGCGGATGGAAATCTCATGGTTGACGACTATCCAATTCCCTGCAAAATTGCTTGACAGCTTGCGCGGTAAAAAAATGCTCTCGCAGCGTTATCCGGCAACGATGGCAGCACGTGCTCCCCCAAGAAGCTTCTGCTAACAAGAGCGTGCGTAGCGGCTGTTGAGGGGTGGTATCCAAAGATTTTATTTCCGGACGGTGGTCTCTGGTGACGGGGGTGGGCCGAAAATAGCGGCTTAGCCACCCCGTTAAACCGCGGCATTTTCGGCCATCGTTGTTTTCCGGACGCACCGGAAACAAGTGCTTCCACCGGGC
>JAJZCR010000042.1 GCA_021851715.1 Planctomycetota bacterium | reverse complement strand
AGTCTCGCTGCGCTCGACTTCCTTGCGCTACGCGGGCTTGGCTTCGCACCCCAGGGGGTGACAGTTCTATTGAGACGTTAACCCGTGACATTTCTATTGAGACGCAACACCGATGATCGCCAGTGCCCCCGATGGACAGGCCAGAGTACACTTTCCGCAGGCGTCGCAGACACGGCGGTCGATTTCATGACGTTTTCCTGGACCGACGAGATGCGCGTTGTGCGGACAGGCGGTCAGACAGGTAAGACAATGGGTGCAACGGGCCGCATCGTACGATAATACAGGGCGGGGCGAGATCGCTTCGGGATTGTGGCACCACAGGCAGTGCAACGGGCAGCCCTTGAGAAAAACGGTCGTGCGGATGCCCGGTCCGTCGTGAAGTGAAAATCGCTGCAGGTCAAAGATAACAGCCATGGCAGAATCTCCGTCAGTACAACGTGCGGCTGAGGATTTCTTCCTGAACGGTGCGATCCAGGGTGACAAAGCGAGCGCTAAATCCGCCGACCCGCACCATGACGTGCTGGTATTTTTCCGGTTCCCGCAGCGCCGCTTCGAGCTCTCCGCGGTTCACAACGCTTATCATGGCCTGGGCGCCGCCGCTGGCGAAATAGGTCTCCAGAAGTGCGTCGAGTTTCGGACGGTTGGCGCCCCGGAACAATTCCGGGCTCAGTTTTATATTCTGAACGGCACCGGCGTGCAGATCCGTGCGAAGTTTGACCAGCGAATTAAGCATTGCCGTCAGTCCCGACCGGTCGGCACCACCCGACGGATTGTTGGCATTGGCCAGCGGCTGGCCGGCCCGGCGGCCATCGGGCGAGGCACCCGTCACCCGGCCCAGTACGCTGTTGGTCGAGTTGTTGATGATGACGGCCAGATAGCTGTCGAGTCCCACGAGGCCGGCCTGATCGCGAATCGCGGTGCAGACGAATTCATGCAAGGTCACGGCCATGGCATCGGCCTGCTCGTCATCGTTGCCGTACTTGGGCGCGGCCAGAAGTCTGGCCCGCAAAGGCTCCTGGTCCGTGAAATCGGTCCGGATGGCCTGGAGCAAATGGGCCGGAGCCACAGCAGACGTGTCGTACACGAGATGTTTGATGGCGGTAAGGCTGTCGGCGGTATTGGTGTTGCCATAGAGCTCACACGTGCCGCCGAGATGCCGCACGCCCCCGGCCAGCAGCGGCTTACCGCGCTGCAGGCAATCATCGTAGAGCATGCTTTGCAGCAACAGCGGCGCTGAGCGACCGAAAACATCGTACTCCAGTTTCTCCTGCTCGGCGAGGGCGGTTACGTAGTACTCGACCTGCTGTCGGTATGCCGCCCACAATTGATCGAATGTGGCGAAATGCGTCAGATCGCCCAGGGCCAGCCCCATGGTCTCTCCACTGACCGGGTCAATGCCGTTGTTGAGCGTCACCAGCAGGGCCTGGAGCAGGTTGATCAGGCCGCTGGGGGTGCCTACACTGCGGTGTTCCAGCATGTATTCGCCACAGCCCAGCGGAGTATATTGCCGGGCCTCTTCAACGCTTACATTCATGGCAGCGGCAATCGCGGGGACATTGGCATCGTCGTTGTAAAGCATCGGATACGTGCGGCCGCAGCCGATCAACTCCATGCCGCGCTGGTATAGCGCCGGGCTCTGATCATGGTGGAACCGCAATGACAGTTGAGGCTCTATTTCCATAACGTTGGCGGTCGCCGTGATCGCAGCCAGAGCGAAGCGGTCGGCGGCTGTTTCATGCGCCCGGCCGCACCCACCGATCCAGACGCGGCCGTTATAGGTTGTCCGGCGTGCAGCAATAAGCTGCCAGAGTGAATCAACGAGCCGCTGCGCGGCAGCCTCGGTGAGGAGGCCGGAGTCGATATCTGCGGCGTAAAAGTCACCCAGCGTGACATCCAGTCGGCCGTAATTAAGAGCGCCGGCGAGCATAGCATAAAGCCAGGCGAGTTGGGCGGCCTCGTGGAAACGTCGCGGCGGCCGCTGCTGGATCGCCTCCAGGCTGTCCGCCAGGGCAGTCAAATCCTGCTGCCGTTCAGGTCGGCAGCACGCGGCGGCCTGATGGCGAGCTTCCGCACCATAGTGGCGGCAGGCGGTGCGCAATAAATCCAGCGATTGGAGCATGCCGTCGAAAAGTTCCCGATCTGCGCCAGGTCGATCCTGAGATGCGCGGACCTCGGCTTCCAGACCGGGCAGACCGATGGTCACAAGTTTGCGCAGGTTCGGCTGCAGGCCACCGATGCGGTAAAGTGGAAAAGCGATACCGGGTGTGAAAAAATTATCCAACGGCAAAGCCCGTGCCAGTTGCGGAGAATAGGCCCGGCGCACCTGGGCATGCGTACACTCATCACGCCAGAAAGCGATGATTTTTTCGAGTTCCTGTTGTTGGGCGGCATCGCAGTCAACGGACACCTGGCGCAGGGCCGCATCTTGGCAGTAGTAGCCAAAACCGCCCCATTCCGGACTGAAACCGACGGCAGGCGAGTGCCAGCGGCCGGCGAGAAGGTCGTTATCGTCGATGGGACCCAGAATATATGGAAGCTGGGCTTCAAGGCAGCGAACCTCACGGATGGCGGGGTGGGCGTCGTGCCAACGCTTATACGCCTCGGTAAAGCTTTGGGCCTGGGTAAGAATAGCCTCGTGGTCTGTGGCAAGCATGTTAGTGCCCTTTCGTCGTGGTGACCAGATGGAAACGCCCCGGATATTCGTCACTGCTGGCGGAATCGGACGTTGCCGACCAACGCACCAAACGCCAGTATCTCCGGATCGCAGCCGAAAATCTTCCTTTCCTTTGCAAAGAAAATGCTCTATATTGACCTTATGCGCACCATTCATTTTGCCAGTTGCGTGCTGCCCGGCGAAGTCTGCCATTTTGCCACATCACTGGGGGCAGCTTCCGAAGCGGTGGGGTTGCACAGCCACGATTTTCACGAAATTTTCTGGGTTGAGGCCGGGATGGGTACCCACCACATCAACGGCCAGAAACGCCGGCTGCAACCGGGAATGCTGGTCTTGATCCGTGCGGCTGATTGCCATGGCTTTAACGCAACGCCGGAGAGCGCCCTGCGAATGAGCAATTTTGCGTTCCGTCTACAGCGCTGGCAACAGCTACGCCGGCGTTACTGGCCGCACACGCCCGATCCTTTCCAATTGGCGGACAGTGGGCAGCGCGAATGGCAGTTGTCCGAGCCATTGCTGGACTTGCTCGGCCGCTATGCCGAGGAGTTGCGGCTGGGCGTAAAGTCTGCCGCCGCTACCGACCGTTTTCTCCTTAACGTGATGTACGTGGTGGCCCATGCTGCGGCAGCGCGAAGTCTGGCTGCGGCACCGGTGTGGTTGCAGAAAGCTTTGGAATCGCTGGAAGATCCCCGCCATTTTGCCGACGGTACGGCCGGCCTGTGCCGGCTAACGGGCCGGCGCCCGGAATCGGTGGCGCGAACCGCCCGGCGGTGCCTGGGCAAAACGCCGACCGAATTGCTCAACGACGCTCGATTACGCTACGCAGCAAAGCGCCTGGGTGAGTCCTCCGCAGATATCCTGGATATCTGCATGGACTGTGGATTTGCGAGCCTCAGTCATTTCTACCGGCTCTTTCGAAATCGCTACGGCATCAGTCCAAAGAAATTTCGGAGGCATCGGACATTGCTCGGCATGCGGTCGTAAAAGGCTGTGGAGAGTTTGTCTCGATCACTGACGTTGCCTATGACGGCGGAACAGGAGTCTGTGTTTTTGGTCCCCACCATCTGCCATCGCAGACTTACACTTTCAGGCCCGGCGCACCCTAAGCGAGTACAAGTCCAGACTGCCGCTTACCAGTTCCACACGCAACATCACCAGTCCGGACGGAATTCGCACCTTACCAAGCACGCTGCTCCAGCCGACCTTAATTGCGCTGCGTCATATCCACGGTCCCGAATCGGACGCCGTTGACCCCGATGGCCAGCACGCTATGGCCCTTGTATTTAGCGCCGTATGGACCGGCCGTGCCCAGGTGGGGCACCTCGCCGCACCACATCACGCCGGGCAGGGCCTGCCCCAGGGTTACCGGAGCTTTGGCCTTTCCGCGCAAGGCCTTCAAAGTCTTAAACTTCGGCGTGTTGAGATTCATGATGTCGGGTGTGAACTCCCAGTCCACCGCCCCGGCGACGGTGTAATACACCGGCAAATCGCCGCCTTGTTGGTCATAGTATCTCTGCATGAATTCCGTCATCGTTTTCATGCGGGGGCCGGCATTGATGGCCAGAATCTGGTTAGTCGGCAGACCATCCACGCCATCGCCGCCTGCATAGGCGACGCGCTGCACCTCCAAATTTTGAGCCGCCATCGCGTCCGCGGGAAATGCATTGATGGTCTGCACATCCGGGTAATTGCCCGGCGCAAAGTACTGGTTCGCATCACCGGACATGTGTTTGACACCATAGTAGGCCGAACCACCCGCGCCATGGATATAGCTCCGCACCGTTCTGGGCGGGTGCTGTTGGCTGCCATAGGCATCCAGCCAGCACATCTGGTCAAATCCTTCCCCGAAAGTGCCACCGGTACCCTGCTGCCACATCAACTCTGGCCGCATCACCGCGGCCCGCGTCAATTGCGGCCCCGCCATTCGGGTTCACCCGCCTCCCCATAAGCCGGCCACCCCGTGATACTGCAATTCAGAAATCTCAAATAATGATGATCGAACCCGCTACTCCAGCCCTGCCATTGTTTGGCCTGGCGTACTCCCTTTCCACCATCGCGCGAACTGCCCCACCCTTGCCTCACCTCTGCGATCTCCGCGCCTCGCCGGGTTGGATCCCTTCGCCCAAGACTCTGGAATCGTCACGGGACAACGCTCCATTCGCGGCGGAAGACGTTATACCCGCCGCCAAATTCTCATAGGGATTCAGCGCATTAACCACACCGGCTCCATAGCGCGAATCCAGCGGCGTGGCGGTGATATTGGATGGGGCCAGATACGTCAAAGTCTGGCTGGTATACGTACTGTTGACCACACAGTCGTAGTTGGCGGCCCAGCCCTGTGGCTTGACTGCACCATTGAGCAATAGTGCCTTGATGGTGCGCATGTCCGTGGCGGCAGATGCATAATTGGATCCGCCCACATTGTCCGCCGCCTGCTACTGTTCCATGGCCCGCTGGACGGCCATGCGCAACAGCTCATTGCTGCTGGAAAGTTGCAGTTTATTTTTGATGTGTTCGCGGTGAGCTTCCACAGTTTTGACGCTCAGGTGCAGCATTTGGGCAATAGCTCGAACCGTTTTGCCGTCGCCAATGGCGTGAAAAATTTCCAGTTCTCGGTCGGTCAGCAATTCCAGCGATGATTTTGGCTGGGCATGGCCACCGGCCGTAAGTTGACGAAGCACCCCCGAGGCAATCCGGTCACTCACGTATACCTGACCGGAGAGAATGCGGCGGATGGCCAGCAGAATTTTCCCCTGCGCTTCCTGCTTCATCACATAGCCCATGGCTCCGGCACGCAAAACACGTTCGGCATACATACCTTCCTCGTGCATGGAAACCACCAGAATATAAATGTCGGGCCAGCGGGCCTTGATATCCTTGATCACCTCCATACCCGGTTTGCCCGGCAAGGATAAATCCGCCACCACCAATTGCGGTTGCAGCTTGCCCACAGACTCCACAGCTTCATCACCTGTGGCCGCCTCACCGCAGACCACCAGGTCGCCGGCGGATTCAATGAGTTGCTTCATCCCCTGTCGCACAATGGGGTGATCATCAACAATAAAAATACGATACTTCGCCGGTGCGGCGGCCACCGGCCTGGCCATCGCGGCCGACGCCGGGGCTACCGATGGCAGCGGAGACACGGAGCGTTTCCGGGATGTTGCCCCGAAACTGGATGATGCAACAGGCGTTATTTTTGCCGCCACGCGCGTCACGGGGGAGGATCGGACTGGAAAGGCCGTTTTAGGCGACGTGTTTTGCTTCGTCCGGGTAACGGGCTTTGCGGATTTTAACGCTTTTACTGTTTTTTTTGACTTTGCCATCTGATTTTTTACCTTGCATACCAACAGGGCGATCTATTTCGCAAATAATTGCCGTACCATTTCCACGCGTGCTTCGAATATCAAGTCGTCCACCTATAGCCCGCGCCCGATACTGCATGATACTCAATCCCAGTCCTTTTCGCCGGGAATGGGCCCGCACCAGGCCTACGCCATCGTCCCGAATCATCAAGCGCAGGCCGGAAGGCGCTACCTTCAAGCCAACTTCCACCTGTTTCGCGTGAGCGTGTTTGGTGGCGTTATTCAAAGCTTCCTGGGCAATGCGGTATAAATGCGTCGCGGTGTTTAGATCCATGCCGCGTGGCCAATCACGCACTCGCACTGCGCATTTGACTGAGGAGACGGCTTCCAATTGCATGGCCAGAGCTTCCAGCGCACTTGGCAGTTCATCGGCATCGGTCAGCGGTTGCAAGCCACGGGAAAGCTGCCGGTTTTGGGAAATGGCGCTGGATATAAGTGCTGCAAGCTGCTCCGCCTGCGCCGACTCATCCGGCGCTTTCCGCCGCAACCGGGTGCTCAAGGCCTTAGCCAAAAATGCCGCCCCGGAAAGCACCTGCCCTACACCATCATGCAAATCGTGTCCGATGAGTTGCTTTTCCCGGTCACTGACTTCAATGATCTGCGCCTGCATCCGATTCACTTCCGTACGGTCACGGACAATGCCGGCAAAGTGCGGGCCGTCATCCAACTGAAATTCTCCCACCGACAGGTACATCGGAAACAGGCTCCCATCTTTTTTTCGCCCGGTCACCTCGCGGCCGATGCCGATAATGCTGGCCACGCCGGTCTCAAGATAATTTTCCAGATAAAGAGTGTGCTCTGAAGCATACGGCTCCGGCATAAGAATGCTCACATTTTCGCCGATAGCTTGGGCGGCCGGATAACCGAATAGTTTTTCCGCCGCCGGATTAAACGATTCAATACGCCCCCACTTATCAATGACGATAATGGCATCCACCGCCGTGCGCACAATGGCGTGCGCTTGTATTGCCGTCGCCTGGCGTTCCTGCTCCGCATGCATCAGCGCGGTAATGTCCACACCCGAAAACACCATATTGGGCTGATCCAGGGCCATACTTCTGGGCCGCACCAAATGCCAACTGATTAAACGGCGTTTATCCGCGTGGCCCACCTCGCTGGCAAACCATAGACCAGGTTCGTCATCCGGCAGGGCCGCCAGACGCTTTTCTATCTGGCTGCCATCGACCTCGGTAATCACATCCCGCCAGACCGATCTACCTTCTACCTCGGTCATGTTAGTTTCCAGTAAAGCTGCCAACGATGGATTGATCCGGATGACCTTGAAGTTGGCATCCACGCACACCAGCAGAAGTGTAAACTGGGGAAATAAAGAGGCTGATCCAGGATTGTGGAGAGTGCTCGCTTCAACCATCGTCGCCGACTCCGTTTGCTCTCATGCGGACCATGTCACAACGATCCTGCCGTAACACCGCATGCCCCGGTGAAACTTCCATTGTAACGCAATGCGGGCGAATATCGACAGCGCCGCAGTACGCGCAGCAATGCAAGGCATTCCTGGGGCGGCCGCACACACCGTGTACGACCACCGATGACGGCCGCTTAAACCGGCGCTTCCAGCCACAACAGAAATTCCCTGTTGCCGCCCTGCCCCCGTATGGGACTTTCGACCAGACCGCGGATAATAAAACCCGTCGCCTCAATACGATCCACTGCCTCCTGCAGAACCGCCACTGATTGTTCGGAAGTCAGTACCCCACGCTGTACCCTGGCCAATTCGGATTCATACTGCGGCTTAAAGAGGCTGATGATGGTCCCCGGCACCCGGCCATCCACCTCGCGCCGCAGCAATTTAGCCGCTACGGGCAGAATTTTTTCTTGCCGGGTCCAGCCTACATCAATGGTAATGAGATCCACCGGCTCGGGCAGCGCGGCAAACAGGGCATTTGTGCGCTCCATCACACATACGCGCGGATCTTTCCGCAGTTTCCAGGCCAATACCCCATAGCCGGTATCCAAGGCGTATACCCTGGCCGCCCCCCATTGCAACAGACAATCAACAAACCCGCCGACATTGGAACCCAAATCGGCGGCCACAGCACCGGTCACGGTGATTTTCAAGGTAGCCAAAGCGGCATCTAATTTGCCACCCGCACGCGATACAAACTCCCTGCCAAGCGGCCCGACGGGCAAAAGCAGGCGTTCACGCACGTTCATGCAATATCCACTTGACGGCGATCGGATAGCGGTCTGAACCGGATGAGAAGGCAGAACTAACCCGCGGACGCGGCCTTGACCACCGCGTTCAAACGGCGGGCCATCCGGCTCTTCCGGCGGGCCACGGTATTGGGATGCAGGGTCTTTTTAACGCCCATGCGATCGAGATTTTTTTGAGCATCTTTAATCGCCGATGCCGCGGCCGCGGTATCTTTTTTAATCAGCAACTCATCCACCTTGCGAATATGCAATTTCACGTTTTTCTTCCGCAAGCGATTGCGGAGCCGCCGCTTGGCATTCTGTCGAATTCTCTTGTTTGCTGATAACGAATGGGCCACGAAACACTCCTGCTTAACATTGTACGGTCACCCGGACCGAGGCCTGACTACGGTGAACTGCCGGAATCAAGTAGAGCAGTATGATGGCGTGGGCGTTTTTTTGCAAGCAGCCCTGCAGTGAGGCCGCCCTGGCACCGGCCGCCGGCGAAGCATGAAGTTATTTTTGACCGGTCCCTTGAAGGTGGCTTATTGTCAGGCACCATCGCGGGCCAGGCGGGAGTTGCGGCGGGCGGCAAAAAATTCCCGCAGCAGTGCTGCCGATTCCTCCGCCATCAGCCCGCCGGAGGTTTCCATACGGTGATTCAACCGCAGGTCATGGGTAATTTGATACAATGTTCCGGCAGCCCCGGCCTTGGGGTCATAAGCACCAAAAATCAGCCGCCTGATTCGGGCATTGACCAGGGCCCCCGCGCACATCGGACAGGGCTCCAAGGTGACATACATGCTGCAATCCGACAATTGCCAGGACTTTCTGAATCGTCCCGCCGCTCTTAAAGCCACGACTTCGGCATGGGCCGTTGGGTCGGAACGTTTCTCGCGGTAATTAAAGCCACGTCCAATAATCCGTGGCCCAGACACACCATCTTCCACCACGATGGCCCCCACCGGAATTTCGCCCATGCGCATGGCCCGGCGAGCTAAATTTAACGCCTGCTGCATAAAGACGCTGTCTTCCGGGTAGAAGCCGTTCATTGAGTGCCTCACAACGGTTAGTTCTTCGCACCAGGCCATAATTCGCCGTCGCCCGGCCAATCAACACAAGTTTTTGTAACGCACAACTATACTGGAAGTTGCTAACACTTTTGATAAATCTCTGCTATAATCCAGCGAAGGTTTCAAATGCCATTGAAATCTTGAAGGATGGTTTTTGCGAGGTTTATTTTAGCTTGTTTCAATCCAACCTGCCACTACCCCTCCATGCCCAAGTCTGGATCGACTTTGATGGCACCATTTCCCGTGAAGACGTCCTGGATGAATTGGTCAACCGATTTGCCTGCAATGATTCATGGAAGCTCATCGAAGAACGCTGGCGCTCCGGCTTGATTGGATCTGAGGAATGCTTGCGCAGTGAATTCCGCCTGGTGCGGGTAAAAGAGGCTGAATTAGCCGCCTTTTTGGATCAGATTCATCTGGATCCGGGCTTTGAGCCGCTGTTGCAGATCCTTGAACAATACAACGTTCCGGCGGCTATTCTAAGCGACGGTATTGAAACATTTATCCGGCGTATTTTGACCCGTCATGGCTTCGGACATCTGACCATTCGGGCCAACCGGGTACGGCAGCATCGCGATAGACTGCATTTTTCGTGCCCTCATCGCCACGATCAATGTACTTCGGCAGCGGCCCATTGTAAGTGTCATTCGGCAAATTTACTGGCACAAGACCATCGCCGTTCCATCTACATTGGCGATGGCCGCAGTGATTTATGCCCCGCTCGGCAGGCGGATATTGTTTTTGCCAAGGGTGCGTTGGCCCGGGCGCTATTCACAGAACATGTGCCTTATATTCCCTATTCCAGCCTGACCGACGTGACCATGGCGCTATCCAATGCGTGGATGACCAAAGCGGCAGTGGTTTAGTCCTATGGGCCTGCACCACAGCCCCGCACGTCGACTGAGCTGCCCCGTATTAACGGGAGAGCCGGCTCCATGGCTGTCATGCTGCACAAATTCCGGCCTTTTTCGGAGTCGTATTTTAACACCATGTCTTGGCAAACGATCCAAACTCAACCTCTCCATGGCTTGGCGGGCGGCGTGGAACAGGCCATGGCGGCAAGCCGGGAAGAAATGAAATCTCTCCTTTGTTCACTCATTGCCCAAAAAAGCATCAGCGGACACGAACAAGGACTGGTGCAGTTTGCCCACCAATGGGCCGGGGAGCACGGCTTTACCACCGATGTCTGGCAATCCACAGATCAACTCGTTGCCGCATATCCGCAGGGGCACGCTCGACATATTTCACTGGCCAACCGCCCCACGCTGGTTCTCGGCATAGCTTGTTGTAACCCTTCCAGGCCGGCCCTGATCTTCAATGCCCATTCGGATGTGGTGGATGCTCCGGCTCCGGAACGATGGAAATTTAAACCGTGGATGGCAACGGTAACCGATGACCGTGTTTATGGCCGCGGAGCCTGTGATGTTAAGGGCCCGCTCGTTAGTGCTCTATGGGCCATGTATAGCGTGAGCCAAAGCCTGGGCGGACCGGCCAATGCACCGGTGCTGCTGGAGCTGGTTCCCGGCGAAGAAGATGCGGTGGGTCTGGGCACGCTTACCAGTGTGCTGCGTGGCTACCATGCAGATTGTTCCATCGTGCTTGAACCCACAGAATCTTTGCCGCGGCTGGCCTCGCGCGGAGGTCTGCGCTTTGCCATTGGAGTTTCCGGCAAAGCAGTGCATGGCACGGTCAAATGGTTGGGGGAAGACGCCATTGCCGCCACACGGAAAGTACTCGATGCGCTGGACCAGATGGAGCGCGACTATAATTGCATCGCTCCCGATCCGCTGTTTTCGGATTGTCCCATTGCCCGCCCGATTACCGTGGATTTTATTCAAGGTGGACAATGGCAGGGAATGGTGGCCGATGAGTGCCGTTGCGCCGGATATTTCGAGATGCTGCCCGGCGATTCACTCGAAGTCTGGCAGCAGCAATTTCGCAGCGATTTGCTGCGCAAGCTTTCTGCCGTTGGAATTCCGGCCAATTCCTTAACCGTGGAATTTACGGAAACCTACCGTGGTCATCGCACACCGCCGGACGCCCTCATCAGTCGATTGGCCGAAAAGGCGGTTGCCGAATCGCCCGCGAACACCCAGTGGCAGGGATGGAAAGCCTTTAATTCTGGTTGTGAAGCCGGGTTGCGGGCCAACTTGCATAACACCCCGACGCTGATCTGGGGACCGGGCAGCTTGGCCCAGGCGCACGCCGCCGACGAATTTGTGAATTTTAGTGAAGTGGAAAGGGTGGCTGCCATGTTTGCCCGGACCATTGATGAATGGTTACGTTTGCGGTAAGAAATAGTGATGATCAAAACACGACAACTTAAGCCGGAAATTGGACTACCCAGCCAGGACCAGGCACTAGCCTCAAAAAAATGGTTTCAGCAGGCCAAGACGGTTCTGGCGGGAGGAATTTCCAGTTCCGCCCGGGCCACCACCACCAACAATCTGCCTTATCCGCTGTACCTGACCCGTGGCTCTGGATCGCGGGTTTGGGATGCTGACGGCCATGAATTTATCGATTATCTCCTGAGTTATGGAGCTGTTATCCTGGGCCATGCCAGCACAGAGATAACCGAGGCCGTGACAGATCAACTCCAGCGCGGCACCATGTTCGGCACCTGCAATACGGTGGAAGTGGCGCTGGCCGGGCAGATTCGCTCCATGGTGCCGGGAGCGGATTTAGTGCGTTTTGCCAGTTCCGGTTCCGAGGCGATTTGCGGAGCCGTTCGCGCCGCCCGCGGATTTACCGGCAAAAATAAAATTCTTAAATTTGAAGGCCATTATCATGGCTGGGTGGATGTGCTGGCGATCAGTAACCGTCCGACTCTGGATGACGCCGGTAAACTGGAAGCTCCGACTTCGCATCCGCATTCCCGTGGAATTCCGCCGGGCGTGGTTGACGATGTCATTATCGCGCCGTGGAATGAACAGGAAATTCTCAAAGCCATCCTGCAGCGGCACGGAGACACGCTGGCGGCTGTTATTTTGGAACCGCTGGTAGCCAATAACGCCTGCATTATGCCCCAGCCGGGCTTTCTGGAATGGATTCGCCAGGAGTGCAGTCGCCGCAACATCGTGTTGATCTTTGATGAGATCGTTACCGGTTTTCGCGTGGCCCCGGGCGGAGCTGCTCAATTTCTGAAAATTGTGCCGGACATGGCGGTCTTCAGCAAAGCCATCGGCGGAGGATTCCCCATCAGTGCTTTTACCGGCCGCCGTGATATTATGGAATTGGTGGCAGCGAACATCAGCAAGCACGGCGGAACGTACAACGGCAATCCGGTGTGTGCAGCGGCCGCACTGGCTACGCTGAAAAAAATTAATCAACCCGGCGTGTTGGATGCCCTCGAGGCCCACGGACGAAGCTTAATAGATGCCATCAACCGCGCGGCCCATGACCGCCAGATTTCGTGCGTTGTGCAAGGGGTAGGATCCATGTTCCAGGTGATTTTTGGGACCTATGGCCATCCGCTCCGGCACTACCGCGATTTACTCAAGGTCGATACCGGTAAATTTGCCGCATTCCGCCAGAGTTTGCTGGAGCATGGCGTGCATATCAACAGTTCAGGATCGGCGTGCTGGTTTGTATCAGCAGCCCACGGCCAGGAAGAAGGCCGGTTGGCCGAAATGGCGATTCAAGCGGCCATGCAGTCAATAAGCTAACAAAGAAGGAAGTATTGAAAGTGCTTTTTCGCCTGGTGGATTCAATAGCGGGAAGGTTGTCCCCTGGCACGCTGGCTGACATCTATCAGCGCGTGCCGGAATCGGTTTTGACACGCGTGCGGCACGATCGATTTCGCCAGACAGTCCGCTGGGCCGCGCGGCACTCTGCGTTCTATCGCGAAGCCTTCCGGAAGCACGGTATTGATGCCGCTCAGGTGCGCGTCCCTGCCGACCTGGGCGATTTTTATACCACCCCCGATGATGTGGTCGCCAATCCGGAAAGTTTTATCTGCAAACCCGCCTCTATTGTCTTTGAATCATCCGGAACCAGCGGAAAAAATAAGCAGATCTATTACGACCAGGCCGAACTGCAGGCCATGAGCCAGGTGGATGCGGCAGGCCTGCGCTTAATGGGTGTCGCCCCGCAGGACCGCGTGGCCAATGCGTTCGATTTCTGCATGTGGATTCCGGGAATGATTACGCATAACAGCCTGATGGCTGCCGGAAATTTCTGCATGGCCTTCGGCAAGGTGGACCCGGTTGAAGTCTATCGACGCCTGAAACAGTATCAATTTAATGTAGTGATGGGAGAGCCCACCTGGCTGATCCGCCTGACGGAACTGGCCGAAAAGCATGGTTCGGTTCCGCTGAAACTGTTCATCGGTGGAGCGGAAGAAATGCCTGCCGAAGCCATCCCATGGATGCAGAAAGTATGGCAGGGAGTGCGGGTTAAAATGTGCTACGGCAGCGTGGAGCTTGGCTCCGCCCTGGGCTATCAGCCGTGTGATACCTTCAATGGTTATCACACCGATGATCTCAGCTTCGCCACGGAAATCATCGAACCCAATGTCGAAGGTTTTGGCGAACTGGTTTTTACCACGCTGCTGCGCCGCGTCATGCCCTTGATTCGCTACCGCACCCGTGACGTAACCAGAATCATCCCGGGAGCTTGCGCCTGCGGTAAACGCGGGCTGTGCATCAGTCGGTTTCGTGGCCGCCGGGATGAAATGATCGTGGCCAGCGGCGGTAATCTTTATCCGCTGATGTTTTCCAACATCCTGGAGCATGTACCGGGCCTTTCCGGCGATTGGAAGGTCGTTTTCAAGCTTGAAGGCATCCGGGAAATCATGGAAATTCACTTGGAATGCTCCCGCACCGACCACGACGAAATCCGCCGCCAGGTGCAGGCCTCCGCCACCGAACAATATCCTGATCTGATGAAAAATCTGGCCATTGGCATCTTCGACATGCGCATCCTCATTCACCGGAAGGGCGAATTGCGATGGCAACGCAAGCTCAAACGGATGATCGACCAGCGATACCAGACCGAGTCGTCGGCTGCCCCGGCAACAGGCAATGACCACCCCATCGGCGAGGAGTCCGTCGCTCATGCGTAAAGCGCCAAAACATCGCCTGCTCATTGTCGGAGACAGCATATCGCTGGGAGTAGAAGAACTGCGCATTTCGGAAATTGTCGCCACGGTGCAAACCTCCTACGTAGATCTGCTGCGGGAACGGCTGCCGGCAACGGAAATGATTGTGGATGCCGACATTCATCGCACCACCACCGCCGCACTTTCGGTCATCGACGCTCTTTTAGTGCAGCACCAGCCGTGCCTGGTATTGCTGATGCTGGGCGGAAACGATGCCGATGTGGAGTGGAGACGCTTTATCATCAGTGAGGGTCGTATTGTTCGTAACCGGCTGACCGTGGCCCAATGCGGGGCCAACCTGCAACTGCTGGCGAGCAAGGTTATCGCCGCCGGAGCATTTCCCATTCTCACCGATATGCCCAATCACGATCTGGCCCGGCGCGGACCGTATCTTTCCAAATTATCCGGCAAAGATGTTTCCGCGTTGATCGCCGGTAACGGCGGACAGCAACGATCCGATATCGGACTGTTGGCTTATCATGATGCGGCCGCGGAGGCGGCCAAAACTACCAACAGCGCCTTTGTAGCTTATGGAGCGGCGCTGCACCGCTTTCCGGCTGCGGAGGTCATCGGCACCGACGGTGTACATCCCAATTTCAAAGGCCATCAGATTATCGCCCGTGAACTGCTGCCCACCCTGGAGGTGGCTTTGAAGCGTTGCGCCGAACACCATGTCTCCGCCGCCCAGACTCGCTGATGTGCCAGGAATAATCATGAACCTGACCACCCCGGACATCGCCTCCAGCAGCCATCCGGAACCATTGCAAAACTCCACGCCCCTTGAACGCAATTTACAATCCTTGCGTATCTGGCTGGTGCATGACTGGCTTACCGGCATGCGCGGCGGGGAACGAGTGCTTTTACAACTGGTGCGGCTGTTCCCGCAGGTCAAAATCGCCACACTCTTTTATGTGCCCGGCCGCACGAATTGCGACATTGAAAGCCGCATCGCCGCCGTCTCCTTTCTGCAGAACTT
The DNA here is from genome assembly GCA_021851715.1 of Planctomycetota bacterium. Lineage (GTDB taxonomy): Bacteria > Planctomycetota > Phycisphaerae > WQYP01 > WQYP01 > JABEVA01. Next base: position 16,274 of record JAJZCR010000042.1, on the reverse strand, counting down.
TCCCCGTATCGACCGCCACTACCGCCGTCTTTTGCCGCTTATGTTTTCCGCGATTCACAGCGTGGAATTAACGCCGTGCGATCTGGTCATCAGCACCAGCCATTGTGTGGCCAAAAATATCGGCGTGCCGCAGGGTGCCAGGCATCTGTGCCATTGCTTCACCCCCATGCGTTACATCTGGGATATGCGGGAAGATTACCTGGCGGCCCAGCCCAACGAAGGCCTGAAAATGGCCATGGAACTGGCCAGTCCGTTGCTGCGTCAATTGGATCTGGCCGGCAACCATGGCGTTGACCGCTTCGTCGGCACATGTCGGAACGTCTGCCGCCGCATTGAGCGTTGTTACCACCGCCCCGCCACGCCCGTATATTCGCCGATTGATGACGACTTCTATGAACCTTCCAGCCAGCCACCGGGCGACTTTTACCTGGTCGTTTCCGCATTGGTACCCTACAAACGCGTGGACTTGGCCGTGCGGGCCTTCGCCGCCGACCGAAAACGCCGCCGGCTGATCGTCATTGGAACCGGTCCGGAACTGCCGGCCTTACAGCGGCTGGCCCGGACTTCCAGCGATGGGCGGATCCAATTTCTACAATGGCAGGATGACGCCTCCGTCCGCTGGCATTACCAGCATTGCCAGGCCCTGATTTTTCCCGGCGAGGAAGATTTTGGCTTAACCCCGCTGGAAGTGCAGGCCTGCGGGCGCCCCGTTATTGCCTATGACCGCGGCGGAATTCTGGAAACCGCGATTCCCCTGTCTGCCGATGGCTCAAACAGGGATCAAGCCGGAGCGATTTTCTTTTCAACCCCAACCGCTGAAAGTCTAACCAACACCATCGACCGATATGAAGCGATGCAGTGGCAAGTCAACTCCATGGCCCTGCGGGCCAATGCGCAGCGCTTTAACATAGCCCAATTCCGCCGGGAAATATGCCGCGTATCCGGCGAACTGCTGCGCAACGAAGCCTGAGGCTTCAGGGGGCAGTCCCCGCAATCTGTCCCAAATTCATGCGAAACGAAAGTTGTTCAAGCTGCAGCGCCAGGTCCACGCTTTGCACATAAGTTTCCGGTGGCACGACCAGAGATACCGCCGCGAAATTCAGAATTCCGCGGACCTTCGCCGTCACGAGCATATCCGCCACCTGCTGGGCCGATTCCGGCGGCACGGCAATCATCGCCATTCTGATTTGCAGCGTTTCCACCGCATGGGCAATAGCCGATACGGGTTGAATTTCCAGTTCTCCGAAGCGCCGTCCATGCTTGGCTGCATCCGCATCAAATACCGCCGCCAGCCGAAAACCTTTGCGCAAAAATCCGCGATACGTCATCAATGCCCGGCCCAGGTTCCCGGCCCCCACCAAAAGCACATTCCAAGTCTTGTCCGTGCCGAGAATTTTGCGTAATTCCCTGATCATATCCTCCACGCGATAGCCGACACCCGGATGTCCGAACTGTCCAAAATACGCCAGATCCTTGCGCACCTGCGCATCGCTGTAACTCAGAGCCTGGCCCAGTTGTTTGCTGGAGATCGTCCGCTGCTGCAAAGCATGAATAGCCTCTAAGTGCCGCAGGTAAATACTGAGTCGATGCACCGCCGGATTGGGAATTTCATCATGACGCATAGCGATGTTCTCCGGCTCTGAGCCTGGCTTGCCGTTACAATCCACGGGCGCAAGGCGGTGTGGCCGCATCAGCTTTCCGAATGTGGTGGATCGGCAGTATCCTGATCAGCCGGCGACAATTTCGTCTGATCCTGCGAGGCCTTGAAGTTTTCCCACTCCTCCAGGCTCATGGTTACATCACTGGCCTGACTGCCTTTGTATGCACCCACAATGCCCATCGCCCGCATCTGGTCAATGAGCCGGCTGGCCCGCGAATAGCCGATCGTCAAACGCCGTTGGAGCAGGCTTACCGATCCGCGGCGTGTTTCCAGCACCACGCGCACGGCATCATCAAACATGGGGTCCTTCTCTTCATCCGTAAGACTGCTCGGCGATCCCAGTTGCATGAGTTCCGGGTGGAATTCCGGCTGGGCTATCTGGGTGATGAAGCTGCACACGCGTTTGGTTTCTGCATCATCCACAAACGTGCCCTGGCCGCGCATCAGCCCGCCGCCGGTAGGCCGCAGCATCAGCAGATCTCCCTGGCCCAGCAGCAATTCGCCGCCGGATTGATCCAGCATGATGCGCGAATCCAGTCGCGAGCGCACCTGAAAGCAGATGCGCCCCGGCATGTTGGACTTGATCAACCCCGTAACCACCTGCGCTTCCGGACGCTGCGTGGCCAGAATCAGGTGAATCCCCACCGCCCGGGCCTTCTGGGCAATACGTACAATATGGCCTTCCACCTCCTTGCTGGTCATCATCAGGTCCGCCAGTTCATCAATGATGATCACAATGTAAGGCATGTGGAATGGAATACGGGCTTCTTCCTCCGGCGTACTGGGCTTGAACCGTTCCAGGATTTGTTCACGGGTCAGGCGGTTGAACTGCCGGATATGCCGCACGCCAGCTTCTGAAAGTGTTTCATACCGTTCGTCCATTTTCTGCGTGGCCCACTCCAATACACTTTCAGCCTTGCTCATATCGTCAATGATCGGCGACATCAGATGGGGAATCTGCCGGTAATCCTGCATTTCCACCATCTTCGGATCCACCATGATCATTTTCACATGATCCGGCCGCTGGGTCAGCAAAAATGTCATGATGATCGAATTAATGCAGACCGATTTGCCCGAGCCAGTGGTGCCCGCGATGAGTATGTGCGGCATCGTCGTTAAGTCTTCGATCAAGGGGTTGCCCGAGGCATCTTTGCCAAGGCACATCGGCAGGGCCATGCGTTCCATGGCCTGAGAACCCAGTTGCATCAACTCCTTCAGGCGAACGCGTTCCTTGTCCAGATTCGGCACCTCGATGCCCATCGTGTTTTTCCCGGGGATATTATCAATGACCCGGACCGGAGGGCTCATCAAAGCCCGGGCGATATCCTTCGCCAGGGCACCGACCTGCGAACTTTTAATGCCCGGTGCCAGTTCCAATTCATAAAGTGTTACCACTGGACCGGTATCAATGGCTACTACGCGCCCATCAATTCCAAAGCTGTCCAGGCAACCCCGCAGCACTTCGGCCTTTTGGCGCACCAATTGTTCCTGGCCATCGGTTTTAGAAGGCTCCGCCTCTTCCAGCAAATCCAAACCAGGCAGCCGATAATTGCCCAAATCCTGCTTTTGCGGCGGTGCCGGCTTAAATGGCAAAGTGAGTTCCACCACTTTGGGCTTGGGTTTGCGGACTAAAATAGGCTGCGTTTCCGGTGGCCGCGTACCAGCCGCGACCTCCACCGCCTCCGCCCGCACGGCATCCCCATTGGGTATCGTCGGCGGTGAAACTTCCACTGTCGCGGCCGCCGCACCTCGACGGATGCCGCCGGAATCGGGTTTTGACCATCTCGTGCCCGCGTCGCGTTTATTCCATCGGGCTGCGACACCTCGGAAGATTCCCAGAATACCCCCACCCATGGCCACCGCTGCATTTCCGGTTACGCCCATGACCTGTTCAGCGGGAACCTTTTTCCAGCCGCGTCGAAAGACCCCCGGTATGGCCAGCACCATTTCATCCGCTGCCAGCAATGCACCCACCAGAAGAGCCAAAATCAGAATAATCATTGAACCAATGAGATGGAACCATCCCCGCAACAGATGCCCCAGGGCTACCCCAAGCAAACCACCCGGACTTACCGATAAGGCGGCCCCAAGATGGGTCAAGTACGCCAGTGCGCTGATCGCCGCCAGCAGCACCGCAGTTCCAATCAAGCGAAAGGTTATTTGTGTAACACCGCGTCCCAGGGTCCACACCAGCAAAATGGCCCCAATAGCCACGGGCAGCACAACGGCACCCGGCCCGAGATTATTAAAGATTAAAAAAGCCAGCTTAGCACCCACGGGCCCACACCAATTACGCACCGGAACCCGGTTCGAGACATAAGCCGTAGCGCTAGCCAGATTCGTACGATCGGCAATATGAAAGCTCAAGAGCGCAAGCACAACAAAAATCCATGCCGCCCAACCAGCACCAACCAAGCCTACCCGCAATGTACTAATGGATTTTTTGGATTTGCCTGCCATGTTAATCCTTAACAATCCGTGTTATATGGCACTCCGCCTGTCCTTAGACGGGGTATATACACATTGTATCGCCCGGTTGTCCCTGTGGAAAGCAACTTTTTTCATATACTCGGCTTGGAAAGCAGGGAAACCCGCGGATACCTGGCCTGGTACGGCGATCGGCAGCGGGAGCGTTTTTCGTAACGGAATTCTCTTGCAACGAATTTTGGTCGAAATAGAATGCTAACGTTGGTAATTGTGGCGTTATGCGTAGCAACTCGCGGCATTGGGAAGGTGACCGTCCATGGAAGCAATGAATGAAGGACTCAATCGGCGGCCGCGCCGGGGTTGGACTTTGCGTGACATTGCGGCGTCGGCCGCTGAACTTGTGCGCTGGTTATTGGTGGGCTGCGGCATGCTTTCAGCCCCGGTAATTTGTTTTAGCCAAGGCGGCCGGGCCAGGGCCCGAATGGGCCGGATTCAATGCTCCTTAGGTTCTACCCCGTGACCATGTGCCTTGTGGCGGTGCTGCTGGCATCGACTGGCTTTTGTTGATTCCGGCGGTGATAGGCTGGGGCATACTTTGGGATACAGTGCGGTGGCTTGCCAGCCTGACTCCGGCTCCGGCGGACCGGGAATGGGGCTATGCGAACTCCGTGCCACGCTCACACGCTTAACCAGCGGTCGGAAGCACACGGTTGGAGGGTTCAACCATGGTGGCCGGATCGAGCAATTCGGATAACTTCGCAGCAGTAAGATGAGTTTTAACAGCGGCCACTTCGCGGATGGTCTGGCCGGTTTTAGCCGCCTGTTTGGCGATGCCGGCGGCATTTTCGTAACCAATCACCGGAGCCAGCGCAGTGGCCAGCATCAGGCCCGCTTCCACCAACGCCGGCCCTCGCGAAGTGGCCGTAATGCCATCCACACATTGCACGGCCAGATTTTCGGCGGACCGCCCCAGCAGCGTAATGGAATCCAGCAAGGCCAGCGTCACCACAGGAATGGTCACAATCAATTCAAAGTTACCTGCCGAGGCCGCAGCCGTCACGGTTGCATCATTGCCGATCACTCGCTGACAAACCATTAAAGCACTTTCTGCAATGACCGGATTCACCTTGCCAGGCATGATGGAACTGCCAGGCTGCACCGCGGGTATTTCAATTTCGCCCAAGCCGGCGCGGGGGCCGCAACTCATCCAGCGAATATCGTTGCAAATTTTGGTCAGGCTTACCGCCACGGTTTTCAGGACACCGGAGGCAAAGCAGGCGGCATCCAGCGTAGCCTGGGCTTGAAAATGGTTGGTGGTTTCCTTGATGTTGACACTCAGCCATTGCGAAAGCAACTGGCACACGCGCGGGGCGAATTGCGGATGGGCATTAATGCCCGTGCCCACGGCGGTGCCGCCCAAGGCCACTTCCGAAAGATCCGCGGCCGCGGCTTTGATGCGCTCGGCCGAGCGCTGCATTTGTCCGGCATAGCCCAGAAATTCCTGGCCCATGCGAATGGGCGTAGCATCCTGCAGATGGGTGCGGCCTGTTTTAATAACGGCCCAGGTTTCACGGCTCTTTTTTTCCAAAGACGCCTGCAGCCGGGCAATACCTGGCAGCAGCGTCTGGTGAATTTCCATCAAGGCCGCCACATGCAACGAAGTGGGAATGGTATCGTTACTGGATTGGCCCATATTGACGTGGTCGTTGGGATGAATGGGGGCTTTATCGCCACGTTTGCCGCCAAGAATTTCGTTGGCCCGGCTGGCAATCACTTCATTAAGGTTCATGTTGGTACTGGTACCTGAGCCGGTCTGATAAACATCCACGGGAAATTGATCCGCGAATTGGCCGGCGATGATTTCATCAACAGCCTGACAAATGGCCCCGGTGCGCTGAGCATCCAACAGAGCCAGTTCATGGTTGGTCAAGGCAGCGGCTTTTTTGATCAAAGCGTGGGCTTTGATAAAGGATTTCGGCATCGGCTGGCCGGAAACGGGAAAATTATGCATCGCCCGCAGCGATTGCACCCCGAAATATGCATCCGCAGGAACCTCCAGCGGGCCAAGAGAATCTTGTTCAATACGGACATTGGCTTTCGCAGTATCTTGCGACATTTTTTATTTCTCCATATCGATAGCGATATCCAACACATCTACCCCGACACTTAGCCGGAAGTTTAATGGGTGTAAGGAGAAAATACTAGAAATCATCACGCCCTGCCAACGCAGCGCCAACCGACGATTTACAATCGCCCCGGCCATGCCTATTATGAATAGGCTAACGTGTGCGTTGGGTTTTATTTATGGCCGGTACCGAAATTCTGGATTGCCCCACTACAACGCCCCACCACCTGGTGGCGGATTGGATGGAGTTGGGCAAAGTTCGCCTTACCGCCATGGTGGTCATCACCACGGGAGTGGGGTTTATCCTTGGATCGGCCGGCCACATGCACTGGCTGACACTGTTGTACACGGTCATGGGCACATGGATGCTGGCGGGAAGCGCGGCGGCGATCAATGAAATTCTGGAAATAGAACCCGATTCGCGCATGAACCGCACCAAAAACCGCCCCCTGCCAACACGCCGCATGTCGGTTCCATCAGCCTGGCTCTTTGCCGGAGTTGCCGCCATGACCGGAGCCGCCATGTTACTGGTTCTGGTCAACCCGCTCACGGCACTGCTGGGCCTGGCGAACCTGGGGATTTATGCATTCGCCTACACTCCGTTGAAGCGCTATACCTCCCTCAACACGCTCGTGGGGGCGGTATGCGGCGGCATTCCACCTATCATGGGCTTTACCGCCGCCACAGGCCGGATTACAGCGCCGGCACTTCTGCTGGGCACACTGCTGTTTGTGTGGCAGATACCGCATTTTCTTTCGCTGGCATGGATGTATCGTGAAGAGTATCGGCGGGCAGGCTTCAAAATGCTGCCCCTGGTGGAAAATGGCGGCCCATTGACCTGCCGCATGATCTTGTCATACAGCCTGGCTCTTATTCCCATCACAATGGCGGTGGCATTGTTGGGTATCGCCGGCGGATGGTATATACCGGTGGCCCCGCTGGCGGGCTTGGTGATGGTTTACCTGGCTATACGAATGATGCGCAATCCCAATCGCGAGGCGGCTCGACGGGTTTTTCTCGCCAGCGTTACTTACCTGCCCCTTATTTTGGTGGTAATGGTCGCCCAAAGCGTCCCTCATCCAAGCCACTGGAATTCCAGCGCACAGGCTCAGGTGACCGGGGCAAAGCCCTTGGCAATCGGCCATGGGGTGGTACGGCCGCATCTAACTTCGCGGTAGTTATCCATCAGGCCCGCCGGCCCGTGGCCATAACGCCGGCCACTGCCGCATCCGTTCGAGACGCACCATGAAACTTGCCTCGCGTTTTTTTTCTCACGGTTGGTGGCTTATCACGCTGTTGGGAATCTTTACCGTCGCTGTATTCATCAAAAACCTGCTGATTCCCCTCTGGCATGGCCGCTTTTCCACCACTACGGGCGATGGCAAGCACGTGGCTTCCTACGGATTCAACCTTGTGCCGTCCCTGGTGCCACGCCGGCAAATATTGGCTGGCGGCAACGTCAAAAATGGATTGTCGACCCTGAACAGGCCGCGCACCATTTCCGTGCGTCAGGTGCGGTCGCTGAACAATGCCATGCGCGACAGCGGCGGTTTTATCGCCGCCCCCAACCGTGTCATTGGCGTCGTGATTCATGGGCATGCCCGAGCCTATCCCATTGCCATGCTCAACTGGCATGACATCATCAATGACCGGCTGGGAACTGTGCCCATTGCCGTCACCTACGACGGTTTTTGCAACTCCGCCATCGTCTATCGGCGACAAGTGAATGGACCGACGCTGCGCTTCGGCTATAGCGGCCTGGTGTATCAATCCAATGTCCTGTTATACGACCGCCAGCCCCAGCGCCGGCAGGAAAGCCTGTGGAGCCAGATACAGGGACGGGCCATTGCCGGACCCGCAGCGCAACGACATGCGACCTTAAAAGTAGTGCCTTGCCAACTGGTAACGTGGGGATTTTGGCGCCACGAACACCCGCACACACGCATGATTGCCGGGGTGCGTTCTTTGTATCCTGCCTATCGCAAAAATCCGTACGGAGCCTATGCCTTTCAGCAGCATAATTTTCGTTATCCGGTACAGCCACTGTGGCAACGGCCTGATTTTTCACCGAAAACACAATTGATTGTTGTGCGCTTGAATCATCGGTGGCATCCGGTATTTTTTCCGGATTTGTTTCGCCGCGCCAATACTTTCGGTATAGCCGAAATGGCCATCGGCGGCCATCCTTGTGTGTTTCATTGCCAGCGTTTGCCGGGTTCGCAAACGGTGTGTCTGCTGGCTCCAGCCAATCAAGCCAATGCCTATGGCTTCGTCTTTGCCTGGTATGCCCAACATCCAGGGGAGTTTCCGGTTAGCCACCCGGCCACCACGATGGAGAATCCTGCGGTAAAGTGAAAGTCTTCCCCATATATATGCACGAAGCCCAACCACCAAAACGCCGGCTATAATACCACGGTTGGTCCGTAATGTTTTAAGTTTTCGGACCGATGATGCCGATGGCAGAAATGGAACAGGTCCGTATTCGTGCCGCGGACCAGCATGGTTGTAGCGTGATGAGCCGGCCGGTTAAAATGTGAAATCGGAACAGAAGTATGAAAAATTTAAACGGTGCTGATGCTGCAGTCGATTCGCGAGCCACCCCCAGGGCGGATCGCAAATACTTCACGATAGCTCAGGCCATGCGGGCGTTGCCACTGGTGCGGCGCATCGCCCGCGATATTCAGACCGTTGAAATTCAACGCCGTGAATTGATTCAATGGGCCGGCACCAACTTGACCGAAAAGAAGGCGGAACTCGACGAAGTAGAGCTGGGCCGCAAATTGGAAGCCCTTTCCCGGGATATGGTCCGGCTGATTGCGGAACTTTCCACGATCGGGGTGGAACTCAAAGACCCTGCCCGCGGCCTGCTGGATTTTCCCGCGATTTTTGAGGGCAGGGAAATACTCCTCTGCTGGCAGGTGGGCGAAACAAGTTTAAACTCCTGGCACGAAGTGGATACCGGCTTTGCCGGCCGCCGCTCCATCAATGAATTGAACCGATCCCCGGAAACCGTGGGCTGATTCCACCTGCATCCCCCCGGCCTGCTCACTGCGGACCGATCTGCTCGATAAATCGCAAGGGCGCCAGCCGCCAGGCACCGGCGTAATCCACACCAATACGTGGCGTGATGCTGATGCGCGGATGATGCCGGGAATTCCTGAGAACGTATAAATCATCGCCTGTAACATCCAGGCCGCGGTCAATCAGGGTAATACCGAAAGCCCGGGCCAGTTTGCCCGGTCCGCCGAGGTCCGCCTCCCAACCGTCCAGTGGCAGCGCCGCCCGCAGCAGCACCGCCTGGGGGTTTCCCGCCGGGGCAGTCACGATATTGAGCATATAATACATGCCATAAATGAAATAGACGTAGGCGTATCCCGGCGGACCGAACATGACCTGTGTACGTGCGGTTCGCCCTTTGGATGCGTGACAGGCCAAATCATGGGCGCCTACGTATGCCTCGGTCTCGGTAATCCGGGCCTGGCGCAGCACCCCCGCCACGCGGCATACCAGAACCGCCCCCACCAAATCGGGTGCAACCAGTTCCGCGCCGCGGCTAAAAAATCGGCGGTTTAATTTCCGCAGGCTTCTCTGTACAACTTGCCGTGCTGCCATCCCCGACCATCATCATAGCGCAAGCGGTTTCACATGCTTAAGCCGCTTCCGACGCGACCGCAACCGCGGGCACCGGCTCCGGCGCTTCCCGCAAGCCCTTGCCATCAAAGCGAACCGCCACCCGTTTGCTCACACCCTGTTCCTGCATCGTCACACCGTACAGCAGGCTGGCTATATTCATCATCGCCTTGTTGTGGGTAATGACAATAAACTGGCTGGTGGTCATAAACTCGCTGACAATCGCGGAAAAACGGCCGGTGTTGGCCTCATCCAGGGCCGCGTCCACTTCATCGAGAATGCAAAATGGTGACGGCTTGCTTTTGAAAATCGCCATGATCACCGCCACCGCCGCCAGGGTTTTCTCCCCGCCGGAAAGCAAACTGATGGATTGCTGTTCCTTCCCCGGAGGTTTGGCCAGAATGTCAATGCCGGATTCCAGCACATCCTCCGGATTTTCCAGAACAATATCCGCACGCCCGCCGCCAAAAAGCCGGCGGAACATTTCCTGAAATTCCACACGCACCTTTTCAAAGGTGTCGACGAACTTCTGGCGGGAATCTTCATTGATCCGCGTGATTAATTCTTCCAACTGCCGTTTGGCATCCTGAATATCCGCAATTTGGCCGGACAGAAATTTCTGGCGTTCCTCCAGTTTATCCTGCTCGTCAATCGCATCAATATTCACGTTGCCCAGTCGGGCCATGCGCCCCTTGAGATCGTTAATTTCCGCGGCCACCGCATCCCAGTCCATCTCCACAGCCTGGTAGGTGGCGTGGGCTTCGACCAGATTTAACTGCAACTCCTCAGCGGTACGTTCCACCAGGGTTTCCAGCCGAACGCTCACTTCATTTTCCGAAAGCGAAAGAGCATGTTCCCGCTGCTGCGCCTCGTCGTGCTGCGATTCCAATCCGCCGAGTTCCACCGCGGCTTTTTGGAATTGATCGCGCAGCCCGGCCAGATGTCCGGTCTGCTCTTCCACCAGCCGGGCCGCGGCACCCCGGCGATGCTCCAGTTCTTCCACCTGCCGCGTACATTCCTCCGCACTCTTTTTCGCCGCCGCCACGCGGGATTCCACCTGGGCAATCTCCCGATTCACCTGCGAAAGCTCGGCATCGGCATGCCGAACAGCCGATTCCGCTGCGGTCAACTCGCGGGCCCGGGCGGTGCGCTGTTCCTGGGACTGCCCCATGGCCACGCGTAGTTTCGTAACATTTTCACCAAGTTCCGCCGTTTCATGCTGACGTAAAATGAGTTGTTGCTGCATGTCGCGCACGGCGATTTCAGCCTGCTGCGAAGCGGTCTCCTTTTCAGCAGCTTGCACGCGATACGTCTCCTGCCGCTGCACACACTCGCTGATTTCATGCGTCAGACCGTCCAGTTCACCGACCAGCATAGGCAGGTCACCGCGTAACTTCTGAACCTGCTGATCCGCCTGCTGACTGCGGGCCTGCACCTGTGCCATCTGGCTTTCCACGGTAAACAACCGATCTCGAATCTGCTGCTGGTTTTCATTGAGTTGACGGGTTTGCTGATCGCACTGGGCCGCTTCCGCAGATAGCTCCGAGATCCGCGCTTCCACCGCGACCAGATCCTGTTCCAGCCGGGCCAGTTCGCTGCGCCGGCTGATGGTGCCGGCTCGCCGGGACATATCGCCCAGTTGTACCGTCCCGTCCGGGTTGACGACTTCCGCCGCCCGGGTGACATACCGCAGCCCGCGCGGGCCCTGACGCAGCAGCGTCAACGCCTGATCCAGGCGGTCAACCACCAACGTGCCCCCCAGCACATGCAGGGCCAGCGGAGCCATGGCCGGATCGTAAGTCACCAGATCCGAAACACGTATCACACCCGCACCCAGCGTGGAGGGCGAAAAATCTTCCACGTACGGCGGAATGTTATCCAAGGCCAGCGCGGTAACGCGGCCCGGCAGCGATTGAAACTGCTGCTGCGCCGCCAGCATCGCGGCGGTATTTTCCAGCACCAGGGCATTTTGCATATCGCCCAACACCGCTTCCACGATGGCTGCATGTTCCAAACTGGTGCTGATATATTCTCCGGCAATCCCCTTGACTCCGGCGAAACCGGTTGCCGCATCACGGGCCTTGAGCACATCCTGTACGGGCTTGGCCACGCCCTCCCGTCGGGCCTGCAGGTCCATCAACACCGATTGGCGGCTTTTCAGCCCGCCACGAATTTCCCGCTGCTTCGACAACTCCTCCAGCACCGCCGCGTGTTTGCGGCTGTTGGCCGCAATGGTGGACCGCAGGGCTTCCCCCTGGCCGCGTAAATCTTCCGCCTGCGAGCCCAGATCCCGCCCTTCGGCCTGAAAACCCGCGAGTTGCTGCTCCATCGCGGCAATCTGCTGATCCATCTGGCTGCGCGCCGTCTGCAGCCGCTCCACCTGCTTATCCAGATTTTCTTTCCGTGCTCCAGCCGCACTGCATTCGCTGTTAAGCCGGGCCGCAGCCCGCATCAGATCCATCGCCGCACTTTTGGCTTCATCGATGGCGCGGTGCAATGATGCAGCATCTCCGGCGGCCTTGGCCTGCCGGGCTACAGCTTCCAGCACAGCCTGTTCATGCGCTTTCACCTGGGCGTCAATTTCCGCCAGAGCCTCCTGGTGCTTTTCCACTTGCCCGCCAAGATCCGTTTTGCGCTGCTCAAGTTCCACCAGCCTGCGCCGATACAAATCCAGTTGCTCGGAAAGCTGCGTAATCTGCTGCTGGGCAAATTGGCCCTGCTGCACGGCGCTTTGCCGCTGATTTTCCAGCACCATCAGTTCGCGCTCGGCTTTTCTGGCCGCTTCGGTCAAAGCATCCATTTCAATTTGTAAATCCTGCCGCTGGCTGCGCATCTGATCGCATTGGCGGGCCAGCCCCGCCAGGTTATCAACGAGTTCTTCCCGCTGACGGCGAAAGTCCGTGAGCCGGCGGTGCAATTGATCATATTCCTGCAGAGAATGCGCCTTGCGCAGTTCATTCAGCCGGGCGAAATACTCCTGATAATTTCTGGCCCGACCCGCCTGTACTTTTACACTGCGCAGTTGGCGCTGCACTTCATCCAGCACCAGTTGCACCTGGGCCAGATTCTGATCCGTCCGTTCCAGCTTGCGCAGCGTTTCTTTCTTGCGCACCTTAAAGCGGGAAATGCCCGCGGCTTCCTCAAAAACCTCCCGCCGATCCACACTGTTGGCATCCAGCAGGGCGTAAATTTGCCCCTGTTCAATGATTGAATACGCCTCCACCCCCACGCCAGTATCTAAAAACATCTCGCGAATATCTTTCAGTCGCGACATCTCGTTATTGACCAGATATTCCGACGTCCCATCGCGGTATAGCCGCCGGGTTATTTTGACCTGCGGAGCCTGCACCGGCAGCCGGGCGTCTTCATTGGTGAAAGTGAGAGAAACCTCCGCCATGCCGGTGGGCTTGCGGCTGCCGGAACCGCAGAAAATAACATCCAGCATCGCATCGCCGCGCAGCGACTTAGCCGACATTTCGCCCAGCACCCACTTGACTGCATCTACCACATTGGATTTGCCTGAACCGTTCGGCCCCACAATACCCGTAATGCCATCGTCGAATTTAAATTCGGTGGGGTCCGCGAAAGATTTGAAACCGGCAAGTTCCAGAGTAGCTAACTTCATCGACAAACCTCCGTGCAATCGCCCGTACTCGCACCCGCAAACGACCGTATGCCAAGACGGGATGGATCACCATCCATAGCGTTGTTAATACTCTACCATACCCCATATGGCAGACGCAAACTATTCCTGCGGTATATCCATCAATGGTGGTATCCAAGGTGAAAGCGGCCCCTGGAGCTGCCATGGCATTGTTGGGCAAAGACCTGTTGGGATGGAGGGGAAGGTCAGGACATGGACGTTTCCAGACGTTCCCAGGCATCCCCGCTAAAGACGGAAATTGGGTATCCACGTGTGGGGCACCGGCCGCACTTGATGGCCGCACCCTATTCCTGATCTTCACGCAGCTTGGCCAGTACGGCGTAATCTTCCAGCGTGCTGGTATCGCCAATGGATTCTCGTCCGGCGGCAATATCACGCAGTAACCGCCGCATGATCTTGCCGGAACGGGTTTTCGGCAGGGCTTCGGTAAAACGTATTTCATCCGGCCGGGCAATCGATCCAATTTCCTTGGCCACCCACCCCTGCAGTTCCTTTTTCAGGTTTTCACTGGCCTGCTGGCCCGCTTTTAGCGTGACAAACGCCGCCAATGCCTGCCCCTTCAAGTCATCCGGCCGGCCCACCACCGCAGCTTCGGCCACTTTTTCATGGGCTACCAAAGCGCTTTCCACTTCCATGGTACCCAGGCGGTGCCCCGCCACATTCACCACATCATCTACGCGCCCCATGCACCAGAAATAGCCGTCTTCATCGCGGCGGGCACCATCACCGGTAAAATAAAATCCCGGTATGTCGCTCCAATACTGCTTTTTAAACCGTTCGTCATCCCCATAAACCGTCCGCAACATGCTGGGCCACGGCTTGCGAATGACCAGGTATCCGCCGGTGTTGGCGGAAACCGGTTGACCCTGCCGATCCACCACAGCCAGATCCACACCAAAAAACGGAATCGCGCAACTGCCGGGCTTGGTTGCGGTAATGCCGGGCAGCGGCGAACACATGATGGAACCGGTTTCCGTTTGCCACCACGTATCCACAATGGGGCATCTTTCTCCGCCGATAACCTGGTGATACCACATCCACGCTTCGGGGTTAATGGGTTCTCCCACCGAGCCAAGCAATCGCAGGCTCTTCATGTCGTGCCGCCGCGGATATTCATCACCCCACTTGATAAACGCCCGGATGGCTGTGGGCGCGGTGTAAAACACGCTGACGCGGTATTTTTCAATAATCGCCCAGAAACGGTCCATATCCGGGTGATTGGGGGCACCTTCGTACATCACCACCGTAGCGCCGCAGGCCAGCGGTCCATACACCATGTAACTGTGGCCCGTTACCCAGCCGATATCCGCGGTACACCAATACACATCGTTTTCTTTCAGATCAAAAATGTAATGGCACGTCAGGTAGGCCCCCAGCAGAAAGCCCGCGGTGGTATGGACCACCCCCTTGGGTTTACCCGTGGTACCGCTGGTATACAAAATAAACAGCAGATGTTCGCTATCCAGTGGTGCAGCCGCACATTCGCTGGAAAGTCCTGGGGCCGTCATTAAATCGTGATACCACACATCACGCCCCGGCGTCATGACAATGTCCTGGCCGGTGCGTTTGACCACAATACATTTTTGAATGGTCAGCGTTTTGGCCAGAGCCACATCCACGTTTTGCTTCAGTTCCACCACCTTGCCGCGCCGCCAACCGCCATCGGCGGTAATGACAACCGTGGCTTTGGCATCATTGATGCGGTCGGCCAGCGATTCGCCTGCAAACCCGCCAAACACCACCGTATGCACCGCGCCAATGCGGGCGCAGGCCAGCATGGCAACGGCCGCTTCAGGGATCATGGGCATGTAAATCGCCACGCGATCACCAGCGTTTACCCCCTGCCCCTTCAATACATTGGCAAACCGGCACACCTCGCGGTGCAGTTCTGTATACGTGATGCGCCGGGCATCTCCAGGTTCCCCTTCCCACAGCAGGGCCGCCTTGGAGCCATGACCCGCGGCAATATGCCGGTCCAGGCAGTTGTGTGAAATGTTGAGTTTGCCACCGACAAACCATTGTGCAAATGGAGCATGGGACCAATCCAATACCTGCGTCCACGGCTTGAACCAGTCCAGCTTACCGGCCATGTCGGCCCAGAATGTTTCCGGATGGTCAATGGATTGGCGATAAAGCCGGGCGTATTCCGCGGAGTCTTTCAGATTCGCCTGCTGCACAAATGTCGATGGCGGCATAAAAGATCGTTTTTCCTGCAGTGCAGACTCGATACCCGCTTGAACCGCCATAAGGCCTCCGAAACAAGGAAACACTCAACATTTGGCCGCCACTCCACCCGCTGGAGCTGCATCGCGCCGCCTGTTTAGAAAAATGAGTATACCAAGGACACAAAAAGATCGCCAAAAAATACCGTGGCCATCAGTTTAGACGGGTGCGTTACATAAGATCACAGGGATTACATCGATCAACGAACGGTTGCGGGGGACGGCGGAACCGCAGATGGCGCAGATGACCGCAGATGGACGGGGGGATTGAACCACCAAGGACACGAAGGGGTAGGGGGACGGCGGAACCGCAGATGGGCGCGGATGACCGCAGATGATTTTTCAGCATGCGCGGCGGCAGACGGGAGCGACGACGACGGGGGATTCACCGTCCCGGCGCGGCCGGGAGACGCAGATGACTGCGCGTGCTGATGAAGCGTTTGTATTCAAGCCGGTTGCCTTGAGATAATGTTTTCGTTTGTACCTCATCTGCGCTGATCTGCGTCATCTGTGGTTCGGATCTTCACGGATACTGGTTCGTGTTAA
>JAJZCR010000003.1 GCA_021851715.1 Planctomycetota bacterium | reverse complement strand
GTTATAGCTCAAAGCGCCAAGGAGGTTCTGGCTGCCGCTGTCAAGGCGGAAGCCCAGCAATGGATTTCTGAACGTGCCCATCTTCTTGATGAGCATGGCCACCGTCTGGTGGTGGCCAACGGCTATCTGCCGGAACGTCAGGTCCCCAGCACCGTTCGCCATGAGGGCCGCCCCATCCAATAGCTAAAAAAAAGCGATGCCGAGGTGGAACCACCCCCGCACCGCTTGCACCGCGGCCACCGGATCACTCATCACAAACTGATACGTATCCGTCCCGTTGCGGCCGCGGGCCGCATGTGCGCCGCAGCGCCGGGATAATTGGTTGCACCGGCAGGAATGCCCGTGCCACCTTGGGGATAGGTTGCAGTTACGCGGCAGTGCGGCACCACTGGCCGCAGTCCCGGTTCCGAAATTGTTTCACCCACCGCAACCATCAATCTGCCCCAAATACAACGCTGGCATTATACCACCGCCACTCCAAACAGCCCGCCCCCCAAGGCCTTGAACTTTCCGCCGCAGCGATGGGGACATCGCCGGCTACAAAAAACGAAACCGCCAGTGGGGGTGTCAACCTATATCAGGACGGGACACCTGATGAGTTAGCCGCCGGTTTTTTCATAGCTGCGGGTCACATAGTCAATAAGCTGCACTACCAGAGCAGTCCAACCAGTCTGATGAGACGCCCCCAACCCTGCACCATCGTCGCCGTTAAAATATTCGTGAAATGGGATCATATCTTTCCACAGGGCGTTTTCCTGAAAAAGCTTCTGGCCGCCGTGCACGGGCCGGTACCCATTTTGATCGGCCATGAAAATAGCAATCATGCGACGGGAAATTTCTTCGGAAAGCTGCAGCAGATTCATGCATTTTCCGCCCTGGCCGGGCAGGGGCACCGTCAGGCTTGAGCCATAAAAGTGATGATAAGTTCGCAGGGCCGTTACCAGCAGATAGGCGGTGGGAAACCAGATGGGCCCGCGCCAGTTTGAATTTCCGCCAAAAAGACCGTTGGTGGATTCCGCCGGTTCATAATGAATCATCCATTCCCGGTTATCCAGGCCGAGGCTGAAGGGGTGTCCCTGATGAAACTTGGAAACGCTGCGCAGCCCGAAGGGCGAAAGAAATTCATTCTCATCCACCACGTAGCGCAGCGCCCGTTGCAGCCGGTCCTTGTTGGCAATGCTCAGGAGGCATCGGCTGGAGTCGGCGGACCAGGTCCAGCCGATGTTCTCTTCGCCGATATATTTGCGTATGACATCTGATTGGGAGCGATCTTTGAATGCGGGAAGCTTTTCCACCCAACTGCGATCGATGATTTGCACCGCCAGAAGCGGGATCAGGCCGACCAGCGAACGCACGCGGAGGGGAAACTTGGCGGAATGATCATGGGCGATGGTGTCATAATAAAAGCCGTCGGTTTCATCCCATAAGCACAGGCCATGATGGCCGGGAGAATTGATAGCGCTGGAGATGGCGGCAAAGTGGTCCAGGAACTTCACGACCAGATGGGAATAATTGGGATCCTTCTGGGAAAGTTCCAGCCCGATGGTCATCATGTTCAGGCAGAACAGGCCCATCCAACCGGTGGCGTCCGCCTGTTCCAGGCGCTCGCCATTGGGCAATGGCCGGCTGCGATCAAAAACCGAGATATTGTCCAGCCCCAGAAATCCGCCCTCAAAGATATTATTGCCACTGCGGTCCTTGCGGTTCACCCACCATACAAAATTAATCAGCAACTTGTGGTACATGCGTTCCAAAAAGCCGAAATCGCCCTGCCCATGATTGCGGCGTTTATCCAGATTGTAGATGCGCCAGACCGCCAACGCCTGCACCGGCGGATTGACATCGCCAAAAGCCCATTCGTAGGCGGGCAACTGGCCGGAAAGATTCTGGTAGCGCTCGGAGCAGATTAGTTCAAGCTGGCTCTTAGCCATGGCCACATCCACATAACCCAGGGTCAATGCGTGGAAGGCCCAGTCCCAGGCGGCAAACCATGGGTATTCCCATTTGTCAGGCATGACAATGATGTCCCTGGATGCGAGATGCTTCCAATGGGAATTGCGACCGCACCGGCGGTCCTCCGGTGCCGGCGCGCCGCTGTCGCCCTTGAGCCAGCTACCCACATCGTAGTTATAAAATTGCTTGCTCCACAGCAATCCGGCAAAGGCCCGCCGCTGAATCAGGCGCATCTGCTCATCACAAACCTGCGGAAGCATGGATGCATAAAAGGCGTCGGCCTCGGCAATTCTGGCTGTGAAAACGGCATCAAAATTTTCGTAGGGTCTGGGCCGGGCCTGCTCGGAAAGAACCATCTGGATGGTACGGCTGGCACCCGCCCTCAGATGCACCTGGTAATGCAGGGCCGCCTTGGTACCAACGTTTTCCTGATGCACGGCGGTGGCGTTGCGGGCAATGAGATAATCATGGAAAGCATCTTTCACCGCGGGATGGGTATTGGGAGCATTGAAAAGTTTACGGCGATTGGTTTCGTTAAAGGTAAAAAGCGTTTCCACCGACTCGCGCCCATACAGATAGATTTCACCCAGTTCGGCATGCTGGGCCACCAGCAGCGTTTCATCAGGCTGTCCGGAGTTCCGGGCCTGGATGGCCGGCTCGGCGGCGGCGGTTTTACCCCATGCCCAGGTATTGCGAAACCAGAGGGTAGGCAACACATGGAGGGTGGCCATTTCCAAAGATCTGTTGGTGATGGTGCAGCGAAAAAAAATAGTGCCCGGGTCAGCCTTGGCATATTCGATCTGAATGTCAAAAAAGGCGTTATCCGCGAAAATACCGGTATCTACAAGCTCATATTCCGGCTGGTCCGCGCCGCGCCGGCGGTTAATTTCCACCAGTTGGCGGTAAGGAAACTCGGCCAGTGGATAACGGTAGACCATTTTCATGTACGCGTGCGAGGGAACGTTATCCAGATGAAACCAGTATTCCTTGACATCTTCGCCATGATTGCCTTCCTGGTTGGTTAAGCCGAAAAATCGCTCCTTAAGAATAGGATCGCGGCCATTCCAAAAAGCGGGCGCAAAGCAAAGGATCTGCTGTTCGTCGGAAATGCCCCCAATACCGTCTTCACTCCAGCGATAGGCCCGGCTGCGGGCCATATCATGGGAAAAATAATTCCACGCGCTGCCATCGGGTGAATAATCTTCACGGACGGTGCCCCACGCCCGGTCAGAAAGATAAGGTCCCCACCTGGCCCACAATTTAGACGAATCAGGAGAAGCCAGTCGCTGATGCTCCACGGTGACGGGCAGAGTCCGGCGGGCATGATTTTCAGGAGAAGATGGCTTCATGGTGGAAAACTCCTTATCTAACGCCGGGGTACGCGAAATGGATATCCCCGCGGGGAAGGCCAGTCCGGCAACGGCAGATTATAGCGGTTTTTTTCGCGTGAGACACCGCCCCAAAAACAGTTCGGGCGATTCCGGCAGGCCGGCTGCGTGGCAACGGCCCGGCCCAACGTCGCAGGAACCGGATAAAAATGAAGTCGATACGTGCGACATTCATACGTATCACTGGAGCGACCAATGGGATGGTCGGAGCCGAAGAATTGCGGCCAGGGCAACCCCAATTTCTTTTTTGCGCGGATGTTTTTATCCTTTATCCGTGGAAGCCAGGGCCTTTTTCACCAGTTCCCTGGCCTCCTGCATGATGCGGTCCAGATGCGTTTCGTCCATGAGACTTTCGGCATAAATTTTATACTGCGGTTCGGTGCCGGAGGGCCGGGCGGCAAACCAACCGTTGGCCGTTACCACCTTCAGTCCACCAATCGGAGCATGGTTGCCGGGAGCGGTGGTCATCACTGCCAGAATCGCTTCTCCCGCCAGCGTGGCATGCCGCACCGCAGCGGGGCTGAGATTTTTAAGAATATTTTTTTCCCGCGGCGTGGCGGGTTGATCTTCGCGCCGATAAGTGGATCGGCCAAATTCCTTTTCAATCCGGGCGTAGTGTTGGCCGGGATCCTGGCCGGTGCGGGCGGTGATTTCACAGGCCAGCAGGCCCATCACCGGCCCGTCTTTGTCGGTGGTCCACACCGTTCCATCCCGCCGCAGCAGCGTGGCACCGGCGGATTCTTCGCCGACAAAACCCAGCGTGCCGGCGGCAAGACCGTCCACAAACCATTTGAATCCAACGGGCACTTCCCATACTTTGCGACCGACACTCCCGCAGACCCGATCAATCATACTGCTGCTGACCAGGGTTTTACCGATCATGGCCGTGGCGGGCCATTGGGGCCGCTGGGTAAAAAGATACCTTACCGCCACCGCCAAGTTATGATTCGGCGGCAGCAATCCGACCGAAGGAGCCACGATGCCATGCCGATCGGCATCGGTATCTGTGCCGAAGGTGATTTGATATTGATCCTTGAGGGCCACCAGGCCGGCCATGGCAAAAGGGCTGGAGCAATCCATGCGGATCTGCCCGTCATGGTCCACACGCATAAAACGAAAAGTAAAATCGACCCCGGGATTTACCACCGTCATATCCAGCTTATAACGTTCGCGCACGATATCCCACAAATGCACGGCCGCCCCACCGAGCGGATCGGCGGCAATCCGCAGGCCGGACGAACGTATCACATCCATATCAATGACGGAACTTAGATCCTCCACATAAGGCCGCAGCAGATTTTCGCGATGGGTGGTACCCGCGGCTGCGGCTTTCTGATAAGCCATGCGTTTGACCTCCCGGTTGCCACCGCGCAGGATGGCGTTGGCCCGGTCCTGCACCCATTGGGTGATATCGACATCCGCAGGTCCGCCCGAGGGCGGGTTGTATTTGAAGCCGCCATCGCGCGGCGGATTATGCGACGGTGTAACCGCAATACCATCAGCGTAACCGGCTGAACGGCCACGGTTGTATACCAGAATCGCATGAGAGAGAACGGGCACCGGGGTGTAATCTTCCCCGTCGGCTATAACCGTCTCTACGTTGTTAGCCGCCAGCACTTCCAGGGCGGTATTGTGGGCGGCCAGGTCCACGGTATGCGTATCTTTGGCCAGAAATAGCGGGCCATCAATGCCTTTGCTTCGCCGATATTCGCATATCGCCTGGGTGATCGCCAGCACATGGGCTTGGGTAAAAGAGCCATCCTCCGGCGTGCCGCGATGACCGCTGGTACCAAATGCAACCTGCTGTCGCGGATCCGAAAGGTCGGGCTGACGCTGCAGATATTCCCGGTTCAGATGCTGCGGATCAATGAGGATATTCGGCGGAGGGGGTTTGCCCGCCAACGGAGAGACACCCATGCTTTTGAACTCCAATGAAGTAAACTGGATTAACTGCTGTTTGTTTTTGTTATGACCGGGCCGCGGCGTGGTATTCCCGCCGGATATGGTCAATATCCACCGTCGGTTTCGGGAATTTCATCTTCAGTGATTCCAGGTGCTCCACCACGATGCGGGCCACGGCCAGATTGCGGAACCACTTATGATCCGACGGAATCACGTACCATGGCGCACCGGCGGTGCTGCAGCGTGAAAGCGCATCTTCATAGGCCGCAGTGTAGTCATTCCAGAAGGGCCTTTCCTTATAGTCCGCCTCGCTGATTTTCCATTGCTTGGCGGGATCATCGAGGCGCTGGCGGAATCGTTTGAGCTGCTCGGCCTTGGAAATATGCAGAAAAAACTTGATGATATGCACATCCGCATCGACCAATTCATTTTCAAAGGCGTTGATGGCCTCATAGCGCCTGGACCAGACCTTTTGGGGCACCAGGTTGTGCACGCGGGCAATGAGCACATCTTCATAATGAGAGCGATTAAAAATGACAACTTCGCCCCGGCGCGGCGCGGCACGATGCACCCGCCATAAAAAATCGTGGCTTAATTCCTCCGCCGACGGCTGCTTGAACCCCACCACCCGGCACCCCTGCGGGTTCATCGCGCCAAGCACATGGTTGATGGTGCCATCTTTCCCCCCGGCATCCATTCCCTGCAAGCAGATCAACAGCGACCGGCGGTGATCGGCATAGAGCAACTCCTGCAAATCCCAAAGCCGCCGGCGGTAATAGTCGATTTCATCGGCGGCCTGTTTATGATGCTTGTGGCCGCCGGTGAAGGCCGTATCCATCCGCGATAACCTGACCCTGCTGCCCGGCTGGACTCTGAAACGCTTTTGATAATTCATACGCATATTCCCATTGATTTTTGTCCGTGGTGCGTTGCTTAACTCCGACCAGGCCCTTTTTCCATGGCAGCATTGTACACACCACGCCGGGCGGCACTATTGCAGGAGGCCCGATGATGCAGCGCTTGCTGGGCGGAGGTGATATTGGCCGGCTGTCCCCTCCACAATTCCAGAGCGGGCTGCTGAATGGCCCGGGAATACGAAAAAGTCAATACCCAGGGCAGACGCCCCTTGAAGCGCACATTCATGGCGTTCAGGCGCTGCGATGCCAATTCGGCCGATTGGCCGCCGGACAAAAACGCCACGCTTGGCACGGCGGCGGGAACATGCTTCAGCAGACACGTAATGGTGGCATCCGCCACGCGGTCAACATTGTCCTGCTGCGGACACTGCTTGCCGGGCAAGACCATATTGGGCTTGAGAATAACTCCCCGCAGATCCACCCGCATCTGATAAAGCTGATGAAACAGCGCGTGCTGCGATTTTTCCGTTGCAACCAGGCATTGATCCAGCGTATGGCTGCCATCCATGAGCACTTCGGGTTCCACCATCGGTACCAGCCCCGCGTCCTGGCATAGCGCCGCGTAGCGAGCCAGGGCGTGCATATTGGCGTCGATACAAGCCTGCGTGGGAATGCCATCACCGACGGTGATCACGGCCCGCCACTTGGCAAATCTCGCCCCCATGGCGGCATATTCGACCAGGCGCGAACGCAAACCATCCAATCCCTCGGTAACCTTTTCGCCGGGAAAGCCGGCCATATCCCTGGCCCCCATATCCACCTTGATGCCGGGAATGATACCTGCTTTTTTGAGGGCATCCACAAAGGAAATACCGGCGTTGGTCTGCTGGCGCAGCGTTTCATCAAAGAGGATGGCTCCGCTGATGAAATCACCGAGTCCAGGCGTGGTGACAATCAGATCGCGATAAATCCGCCGGGCTTCCGGCGTCTGAGCGATGCCCAGTGCCGCGAATCGCTTATTGCAGGTGGGGTTGCTTTCGTCCATAGCCAGCAGCCCCTTGCCCTCGATCATCATGGCGTTGGCCGTGTCGATGAGTTGTGTTACGTTCATCGGATTTTCCTTTCTGACAGTGCCACGGAATGGCCCGGCGGCGAACAGGGAAGGTTTGCACCTGTGGCAACCGACACCTTTATGGCCGTCGTTGGCCCCGGCATACTTTATTATAGGGCAGGATAGGGAACGTCCAAGGACAGCCGACGGCATGTGGCCTGTTCTGGCGGAAAATGATAAGCCGCAACCGAATACATGCGGCGTTCATTTCCAACCACGTGGCCGGCAAGTTATAGTGGTTGGAGAAAGACGGGCAGGCCGGTCGAGGTACACCATGGAAAATCCGCAGCCACCTCCCACCATTGAACCGAACCGCGGGAGAGCATTAACGCTAAAGAAAAACCAGCGGTTAGGCGGCAAGCGAATGGTGGACCTGGTATTTCGCACGGGTCGTCGGCGCACACACCACCCCATCATGGCGTGCTGCCACCGACGAGCGGACAACGGCCTGATGCGCATCGCGATATCGGTGACTAAAAAGTGCGGCTGCGCGGCCGAGCGAAATGCGATTCGCCGCCGCATCCGCGAAGCGTACCGTCTGATGCAACATGAGTTACCCCCGGGTATGGACGTTCTGCTCGTGGTACGACCCCATCGCCGACTGGCAGTGGTACAATACGAGAAGATTTTGCGCTGCGTGTTGAGATGAAATATAGTTTGCGCTGCGCCTTATCATGGATTTTTCTGGCCGTTATCCGGCTGTACCAGGTGATGCTGTCACCATTTTTAGGCGGGCACTGCCGTTATCAACCCACATGCAGCAACTATGGAGTGGAAGCCATCAAAACTTATGGACCGTGGCGCGGCGGATGGATGACGATTTTGCGCATCGCCCGATGCCATCCATTTGTCAAGGGGGGGTACGATCCGGTTCCTCATCCTCCGGTCGAACACACGGAAGAGCACCAATAGATTCGGGGTGGATATTTCCATGACATTGCATAAAATTGGCCTGGTCGGTGTTTGAAAAGGTTTTTAAATGACTACATTTACTTTGAAGCAAGTGGGAAACTTTGCCATTGACGTGGAATACGAGAGCTGGAAATTGCGCATCGATCTGATGCCGGGCCAGGGCGGCAGCGGCACCGGACCAGGGCCTACCGACCTGGTGCCCATTGCCTTAGGAGCTTGCGAGATGATGCTGGCCTTGCTGACGGCCAGGAAGCACGGCCACCCGCTGACGGAGGTGGAAGCCACGGTCACCAAACAGTACGCCAAAAATCCATCACGTTTGGGAGACATGGAGGTGGTGCTGAAAAATGTATTTAGCAAGCTGCCGCCGGAACTGCATGATCGAGTACGATCTGCCGTGGAAACCTGCCCGGTGCTGCAAACGCTTAAGCAGCCACCAGCGGTGCAAACACAAATAACGTAAGCACGAATATTCCCGATATCCACCATTGGCTGGTACAATGGCGCGGTTGGCTTGAGCCTCGACCAAGGCTGGGATATCCATGAGTCGGTGGCAGATATCGGAGAACGCCCTGATGGCTTTGCAGTTCGTTAGAAGGCTCCAGATACGATTGATCTGGCTGTTTGCCCTGACGATGGCGGCTCCGTCCCTGGCCCATGCGGCGGTTTTACAAGTAGGCCCTGGCCGTCAATTTCACAACATCGCCCGGGCGGTGCGCGCTGCCCGGCCCGGGGACATCATTAAAGTTTGGCCCCTGCCGAATGGACGGGCCTATCGCCGCGTAGCGGTGCTGATGCAAAAGCCCCGCGTTACCATTGAATCCGCCATTCCTGGTCGATACGTGAAGATTAACGGCCGGGGATTTGATTATTCCGGACGTCAACCGCTGCCGCGGGCAATTTTTCAATTTGACCCTGCCGCCAGCGATTGCACGCTCAGCGGCTTTGATCTTGCCGATGCCCACAATAATTCGTCCAACGGAGCCGGTGTGCGCATCAATGCGGCGAATCATATCGTGATTCGCAACTGCTACATTCACGGCAATGATATGGGCATTATGAGCAATGGAGAGTTGGCTCATCATACCGGTTCGCAGCAAATCATTGAAGACTGCCTGATTACAAAAAATGGCACGTTTCATCAAGCCGGGTACAACCACAATCTATACCTGGCCGGAACCAGTGCCCTTATCCGTGGATGCGAGATTTCCGACAGTCTGACCGGCCACAACCTCAAAAGCCGGGCTCATATCACCTGGGTGGAGTATTGCTATATCCACGGGTCGGCCAACCGTGAACTGGACCTGGTGGACGATCGCGGCAATACTGATCAGCCGCACAGCGACGCGGTGGTGCTGGGCTGTTTTATCATCAAGAAAAAAAACATGTCCGGCAACCGGGAAGTCATTAACTTTGGACGTGACGGCGGTGCCAATCATACCGGAACACTGTACTTGATTCACAATACCATCGTCACCCCCTACTACACCGGGGTGCTGGTAATCTCCGCCCCAGGTGCCAGGCTGGTTATGGCGGACAACAAAATTATCAATCCGTCCCACCGGGCGGTATTGGTTGATTGCATCAACGGCGGGCGTTGGGGCAATGTGAAAGGTGCTGGAAACTGGATCTCACCCGCGTACGGGTCTTTGGCACGACGGTTTGGCGGACCCATGATTCCATGGCGAAAGGTCAAACTTCCCTGGAGCCGGATACATCTACGCCCCCAACCGCTCATGCGCTTTGCCGGGATCGGGCATTTGATCCGGTATCATCAACCACAACCAGGTGCCGGGCCATTGCGTTTGCCCTGACGCTCATTTACGGAAAGATCGTTATGGTACCAATGCTCTCCAACTTTCACTCAAGGTCGCCATTGAACCCATTGACGAATGGGCGACGAAAGGCTGCGGCGTTGGTTGCACGTGGCGCTTCATACCGTTCACGTCTGTCGGCATTGTTGGCGATGGCGGCGATGGCGGGTGCAATCCCCGTAGTCCAGGGCCACACCGCACAGCAGCAAATCGGACTGACCCACTTGCGGGTAGTGGCTCCTGAGCTTACCGGTGCCGGGATAACCGTGGCGCAGGTAGAGGCGTCGCTGTCCCGCCATGCGGATAAATTTGAACCAAGCTGCACAGCCACGGATCAACCCAACTCCAAATTCACGTTTATCAATCGCTTTGGAACAGCGAGTTTGACCCAGAAAATCGGGGCGGAGTCTGCGCACGCAACACAGGTTGGCCGGTTTTTCTACGGGGACGAAGGTGAAAATTTTGGGGCGGGTCTATGCCCGGGCGTAGGTCACATTGATGTGTGGGATGCCAGGGCACTCTACCGCCAGCTATGCAGCGCCAGCCCACTGCTGATTCCACCGGGTCAAACCACTGCACCGGCGGTAATCAATCAAAGCTATATTTTTGAAGCGGCCACCGTCTCCGAAATCCAATCCATCGATTCTTTGTTCGATAATTATGCCGCACGCCACAACACGCTTTTTATTTCCGCCATTGGCAATGGGTTGGAGATGACTACCGACACCGGTCGGCCAAGCGAAGTGAACCCGCCCGCCGACGCATATAACGGCCTGGCTGTGGCGACATGCGACGGTAACACCGGCATCGGTCCGACCTACGGTGGTCGATCCAAGCCGGATATCAGCGCGCCGGGAAACGAAACCAGTTATGCCGCCCCACTGGTATCCGGTGCGGCGACACTACTGCTCCAGGCCGGGAGGGAAGGACTGGGCGGAAGTACCACGGCCAGCACGGATATTCGAGTCATCAAAGCGCTACTGCTCAACGGAGCCAGCAAACCGCCGGACTGGACGAATTCGTATACTATCTACACAAGCGTGTACAGCTTTCATACGCCTGTCGCTTTTACCCTTACTCCCCTTGATCCTCGCTATGGATCAGGGGTGCTCAATGTCTACAACTCCTACAAAAATCTCGTCGCCGGGGAATATTCGTCCACTATCAGCACCAACTTGAATATCCACGCCATGGTGAGAGCCTATCCACATGCGGCAGCGCAAGAACCACTGGAGGGCTGGAATCTTGGTTCCAGCAGCACCCCTGCCGGCGGCAATCGGCTGCATCACTATCTCTTTGATCTTCCTGGGACATCAACCGCTTCCTGGAATTTAACCGCCACGCTGGATTGGGATGTTACGTGGGCCGGATCCACGCTGTTGATGAACCATTTTTATCTTTATCTGCTCAACTCGTCCGGAGAGGTGGCGTGGAGCAAAAGCCTTATCGACAACGTACAACAAATTCACCTGACGGGCCTGGCACCCGGCACGTACGACCTGGTGGTCATGGAGCTTGGATATACCGTGCCGATTGCCCGCAGTCATTATGCCGTGAGCTGGGATTTCACTCCGAACCATGCCCTTGCTGCCAAGCAGCGTCACTGAGGTTCCCCTGCAGCGGCAGCGGCGTACCGCAGTGCCGTCAGCCCGGCCATCTTTATCTTCACCGCGAATCTGCCGCCTGTTTTTTTTCTGCCCTGGCGGCCCAGTGCCACTGCTGAACTAAAGTGCCCAGGCAGGCGACACCCAGTGTCAGCAGCACTAATCCGGTGGGCGTAAGCAGCCGAGCTTTCACGGCCCATTGGTTCCAGGAAGCCGGCGCATCATCATGCAGCAACATCAGGGAACCGCCAATCAACATGGCGGCTCCTTGCAGCGTGAAAGAAAAAATAAGCGCCGCGCGGAAAACCACAAAGGCGATCGCACCCACTGCAATAAGCCCCAGGATCGCGGCCACGAGTTCCATTTCCGGTGGGGAGTGCATCCAGTGGGATACAGCCATGCCCATTAAACAGCCAGCCACGGCGCCGACCAGCGCAAAGACCATTTCCAGCATGGGTACAAAGGCAATGGCCACAATTACGGCGGCCACCACCACAGCCACCGCGGCCAGGAGAGATTTGTCCGCCACGACCATGGCCAATATCCAGCCCATGGCGATCACGTCAACTGCAATGATCCAGCGATATATCCACCGGGATAAAAGCAGCAACAGCAATCCCAGCAACATCAGAATGGCACCGGAAAGAAATTTTTCCTGCTGCAACAGAACAATGAAATGGCCGGTAAAACCGTGATCAAGGTGCTGCGGCCACAAATTCGCATCCGGTTTTTGCACATGGAATCCTTGATGGTTAAACGGGCGTTTGGAACAACAGGACAGGCGGCCGGCACATTACCTCTTAAACCTGGACCATCAGCCGGCTTTTTTTGCCTCCGGCTTTTTGGCCGTTTCTTTTTTGTGACGTCGCGATTGGTGCAAGACCTGCGCCAACTGAAACAAAATGCCTGCGCCCGCGGCACCCAGGACCAGCCATAATAAATTCACGCGCCCCAGCCAGTGGGCGAGGAATACTGGAGCAAACGCCCGCCCCAGCACCGCCAATGAAAGTCCAAGCACAACTGCACCTACGCACGCGCTGGCCAGAACGGAAGCGATGCGCCAGAACAGCCAAGCCAGCAGCAGGACGATCAGGCCGGCCCCAAAAGCAACGGCCTTAGCCTTGTTACGCCTTGCCACCGGCATTCGTAAAACGGTGTGCCACCAGGCCAACCAACGGTGCCGGGCGTTGTGCCATATCTGCCACATTCGGGAGTCCGGCTGGTGATGAGTGGGAGCTGCCGCAGCCTGGGCCACCCGGTGCGGAACAGGTTTGGCATGCGGTGCGGGGGTCACGGGGGTGGACATGGCAAACGCGGACAGAATGGCGATGGCCACCAGCGTGGCCACAAGAATCGCATGCATAAGGCGAAAACCGATGGACCCCAGCAGGGCACCGATCATCGCCATGATGATCGCACTGGCAATATTCACAATGGGCCAATGCCACAGCAATGGGGCCAAGTATCCGCAAAACGCACCCAGCGCGGCGAGTACCATGGTTAAAGCAGGCCGGGCCATGCGGAAGCCCGCCAGCCACAGTACCGTACCCACAAAAAGCCCCAAAAACGCCGCCGTAATCAGCGTTTGGTCTGGCTTTAAATGCAAAATAAATGATGCCACGCGGCCCGCCTCTGACGGGAAACACAACCCATCTTGCGGTGATTGTACCGTCAAAACAGGCCGACGGCACCATAGCGCGGCGGCAACCATCCACCCTGAATAAAAAAAGCCCCCGAACGCATGGGGCGTCCGGGGAGCTGAAATTTTCCTGTGTCCGTAGAGGCTTAGATAGCCTCACTACCCTGCACGCCGTCGCTGATGCGGGTGACGTTATCCAAGGGCAGCACAAACACTTTACCGTCGCCAATCTGGCCTTTGCCGCCAGGTCCACTACGGGCACCCTTGAGAATGGCGTTGATGGTGGGTTGCACAAAATTATCGTTCACGGCGATGTCCAGGCGGACTTTGCGGAGCAGGTTCACCTGCATGGTCTGGCCGCGAAAGTATTCCGTGTGTCCCTTTTGACGACCATATCCCTGGACATCGGCCACGGTCAGGCGAAATACCTCCACATCGGTCAGGGCTTGTTTAACGGCGTCAAGCCGATGCGGCTGAATGATTGCGACGATCCACTTCATGTTGGTTCTCCATGTAGAGGTTGCTGATAAAATAAGAAGGGCTTTGGCCTGGTTGTCTACCAAAGCCCTTCTTTGCCGTATACATTCTACCCGATTATCCGAGCATGGAAACCGCAGGTTCCGGCAACGCGCCGACATCCCAGCCGTTTTCGCCATGGACACCGATATCCAACCCCTGAATCTCGACAGGTTCGGGTACCCGTATACCAATGGTCTTATCTAGAACCAAAGCCAGAATCACCGACACCACGAAAGAATAGATGGCGGCGTTTGAGGCGGCCAGGAATTGCAGACCCACCTGGGCGAAGTGCCCATCCATGATCCAGCCGCGGCAGGCGGAATTGGTGGCGTAGGCGGCGAACACGCCGGTCATCACCGCCCCCAAAAATCCGCCGACAGCGTGCACGCCAAAGGCATCCAAGGCATCATCGTAGCCGAAGATGTTTTTGATCTGAGCACCCCAGTAACAAACCATACCAGCCATCACACCCAACACGGCTGCCGACCACGGCTGAATGTAGCCGCAGGCCGGAGTAATGGCCACCAAGCCAGCCACGAATCCCGAGGCCATGCCCAAAGTGGTGCATCGGCGGTGATGCAGATATTCGGCAAAGTTCCAGGCCAGGCCGCCCATGGCGGTGGCGATGGTGGTATTGGTGAAGGCCATGCAGGCCAGGTTGTTGGCAGCATTGGCCGAACCGGCATTAAAGCCGTACCACCCGAACCAGAGCAAGCCGGCACCTGTGAGAGTCATGCCCAAGGCATTGGGTTGAATAACATGCTTGGGATAACCCATGCGTTTTCCCAGCACCAGGCAAAAGGCCAGTCCGGCCACACCCGAAGAAATATGCACCACGGTTCCGCCGGCGAAATCAACTGCGCCCAGATGGGCCAGCCAGCCCGTGGGAACCCACACAGCATGGGCCAGCGGATCGTACACAAATGTGGCCCAAAGGAAAATAAAGGCCACAAATCCGCGGAAGCTGACACGTTCCGCCACCGAACCGGCAATTAAGGCCGGAGTGATAATGGCAAACATCAACTGGAACATGCAGAAGACAAGATCCGGAATGGTATGCGGTGCCGAGGACATCCGATCCATCACGTAACCGCCGCCGGCAGCATTAAAATCCTTCCATAAAAAGAGCGTGTTGGGGCTCCATCCGATGAAGCCGCCGAGCACACTATGGCCGAACGCCAGGCAGTATCCGAACATGAACCATTGCAGCGTAATTACGCCCAAGGCTACATAGGAAGTCCACATGGTGGCCAGCCAGTTCTTTTTACGGACAATACCGCCGTAATAAAGGGCCAGGCCTGGCATCATCACCATGACCAATGCCGTGGAAGTAAGCATCCAGGCAGTGTCGCCGGCGTTGTAGGCCGGGGGCACATTGCTGGTCGCCGCGGCTACCGCCGTGTTAATGGCCTTGGTAATATTGGCCGGCACCGCCGGTTGGGTGGTTTTGGCGGTTACGACCGGCGTTGCGGTCTGGGCCATGGATGGAACTGCCGAGCCAAGCCAACCCAACAGCAGGACGGCTACGACAAAAATTCTGGCCGTGGGCCTGCAGGGATGCAGCCAGCCCGCGAGCCTGCGCCCCGGACTAAACCCAAAACGATGTAAACCTTGAAGATGACGAG
Source organism: Planctomycetota bacterium (assembly GCA_021851715.1). Classification (GTDB taxonomy): domain Bacteria; phylum Planctomycetota; class Phycisphaerae; order WQYP01; family WQYP01; genus JABEVA01. Next base: position 71,811 of record JAJZCR010000003.1, on the reverse strand, counting down.
CCAACGGCCTCTTCATGTGCGTTCCTTTCATTAATGCCACTCCACCAAGATCGGTTTCACTCAAAAATCGACCCAACCTTCAACACCACAAACCATGGAGACAGGTACCGAATCATTCGTTTCAACGCCTGCCAAGCGACCTATAGATGGACTGACCAGCGCCTACGCAAGCACCAATGCCAGTCTTCCACGCGTCATGCCATCACATAAGGCAATTTTCGTGCCATATTTAACAGCGTCGGCTTAAATAATGGGCATATTTGCTAAAATGCCATATTTTAAGGCACTTTCCGCTTAGATTGACGTAAAACGCATCGCTTATCAATTAGGCATGAAAGATACAGACGACGATCAAAAGGTGATGGTTGCACCGAATTTAGGCAACTATGATGCGCAGGTAGATGTCATGAGCTAGAAACATGCTCTCGGGGTTCCCTGTGGCGAAATATACGCGACGGGAGTCTGTCCAGGCCAGGTATCACCGGCCCAGGCAGCATGAAAATGGGCAGGCATGATGCCTGTACCGCAATTTTTAGAGCGGTGCTGCAATTACCTGGACGAATGCCTAGCGACACGCCTCATAAAGCAACTGGATCCTTCGGTTCATATCCTCCTGGCTGTGGCCGTACGTTACGTAGATAGGGTCCATCGCCCCGCCGCGGCGCTGGAAAATCACGGCAGTGGGCATGTCACAGTCGTCCCATCCCGAAATAAGTAGATACCCCCCCGGCTTAATCAGCCTGACAATACTGTGCATCCGGACGCGCAGAGTTTCAGGTTCCATCTCCTCCATCACGTAGTACAAGTTGTGATTGCAGTACACCGCCTGGAATATGCCATCCGCGAATGGCGCCTGGTATCCGTCGGCCACCACAAATCCCCGGGGCGCACATTGATACGTATCAAGGTATTCGTGGATCAGGCTGCCAATGGTCGGGCTGTATACGCTCACATAGCCATCCCGCGCCTGCCGAATCGTACGGCGCATGGCGATTCTTATTCTCGTTTCGGATATCTCCAGGCCGATGACGATGCTGTTCTTGTGCTGGTTGGCCAGCACCACGGTGGAGATGCCCTCCGAACACCCCCAATCCAGCAGCGCGTCCCCGGATCCGATTTCCAGCTTGGCGCCTTCGAATGCAGTTTCGCTCCGGCGCACAAGCGTTTTATAGTGCAGGTGATAACCGGCCCGACGCGGATACTTTTCCTCCGTCACGGGAGTTATTGAAGCAATGCCCGGAATGTTCTTGAACATCCCCTGCAACTCTAAGTCATAGTGGCGCTTCGGCAAATCAGGTCCGCCTCCTGGCGCGATGAGCCTCGGCGGTCAAGCCGAGGCTCATGCACCATAACACCAAAACACTCGGAAACAGGTATCGCTGCCCTGGTTAAACCCCGGGCAGCGATACCCTACAACTTACACTGACACACTCGCAGCGTGCCCGGTCGCTGCTGGGTCTGAGTCGCTGTAGTCGTCCTCGGCAAGCCCATAAGCCTCTTCACCATGGACTGCATGATCGCCAATCTTGAGCATGGAATCCGACATGCGCAGCGGCACAAAGATCTTGATCACGTAGAGAATTACAGCCGTCACAATCACATTGAGGGCAATGATGAAACCTGCACCCCAAAGCTGCAACTGCAACTGGTGTATTCCACCACCGTAAAACAAGCCGCCGTTGGTGTTCACACAAGCAAAGGCAGATTCACCCTGAGTGGTGGCCAGGAGGCCAACCAACAGGCCACCGGTCAAGCCGGCCACTCCATGCGTATGCACAACACCCAGGCAGTCATCCACCTTTTTGAAGATGGCAAGCTTGGAGCCAAGGACATTCATGGTGAACCACGGAATGGTGCCGGCGCACAATCCTATAATCAGCGCCCCGTATCCGTTGCACACACCGGCGGAGGGTGTAATTGCCACCAAGCCGGCAATCATGCCATTGACCGCACCAAGGACCGACGGTTTGCCATATTTGGCGTAATCGCAAAGCATCCACACCAAGAGGGCAGCGGCAGTGGCCACATTGGTATTCAAGACAGCGACCGCGGCATCGGCATTAGCCGAATATGGATCACCGCCGTTGAAGCCGTTCCAGCCCAGCCAGACCATGCCGGCACCGGCCAGCACCATCAGGATATTGTTGGCTTTGAAGTTGCTGCGATCCTGCGGAAGTCGCGGGCCAATGATTGCTGCTGCAGTGAAGGCGCTGGCGCCCGCAGCCAGGTGAATCACATATCCACCCGAATAGTCAATCACGCCCCATTGAGCCAACCAGCCTCCGCCCCACAAGGTAAAGGCCCCGACAGTGTAGGAAAAAGTCAGCCACAGCGGAACAAAAAGCATCCAGGCCACAAAGCTCATGCGACCGAAGAGCGATCCGGCAATTAAAATCAGCGTAATAGCTGCAAATACAAACTGGAAGTAGACCATGGCGGCCATCGGAAACGCAGGCGAGGCAAATGGTGACGCCGGATTCGGCCCCGGCACAATGGCCTGGTTTAATTCATCCAGCATATTGGCCACCGGTGCAGGGTGTCCGAGAAATGACGTCCATTCCGGGCCGAATCCCATGTTATACGCCCACAGCAGCCACGCAATAAGCACAGCTGAAAAAGCGTAAAAAACCATGAAGGCGGAATTGACGGCCCACTTTTTCTTGACCACGCCGCCGTACAGGATGGCCAAACCCGGAATGCTTTGCATGCCTACGATCGTGGCGGCAATAAGCTGCCAAGCCGTATCGCCATGCGAAAGCCATGTGGGAGTGGCATAATTGACCGCAGCCGGCGCACTGGTTGGCGGAGCCGGAGCGGTTGTTGTTTGAGCAAACAAGGGAGCGGCGAGCATGATCACCATCATGACCAGCGCCATGATCGAAAACCAGCGTATCCGCTCCCGTGAGAACAGGTTTTCTGAAAGCATCGAAGTATCTCCATTAAGCGTACCACAGGAAGCCGATCCACTTCTCCGGCACACGCGGAAAAAAATGGTGGATCACTGTACAACTTCCTCAAAAACCGACGCAGGTAACTGTGCTGGGCCATCGTGACATCCGGGTGTTCCCGGCATGCGCACCTGCCTTTCTCCTCTCCCTGACTCAACCCACGCAGCTATTTCATCATGTTGACCTCCTGTTCCTTTTCTGCGCGCACCACTCACGGTCAGGGTCCTTGCGCGGTGACCCTGGCAAATTCACTCCGGCAATCACATCTTGCCGCGGATTGACAGCCTTCATAACGCTGCCTACCTCGCCAGATAGAATTAGCAAACACTGTGCCACTGCCTGCACAATCAATGCAGGCTTGCACCAGCCCAACAGCAAGCCGCTAAGTTCGCTTGTTTCTGCCTAAAGTCTAGGCGAACCTGTGAAAATTGCGCGGAAAACTGCCTGATAAAAGAGGCCTTCGTATCCGTTACCGGACAATGCTCAATGGGACGGGATGAAAGTCTTAAGGCGGAAAAGTGTTTTATCACGACCCAACAAGGCGATGGTTTCCAGCAGCGGCGGCGAGACCGCTCCGCCGCTGACCGCCACGCGCATGGCCTGAGCCGCAGCCCCCTTCTTTTCCCCTAAAGACAAAATTTGTTCCATGGACGGAGTCAAGGTCTCTTTGCGCCAATCCTCCACCGCGGCCAAAATCGGATAAATTTGCCGCAGAAAGGTACGACCTTCGTCAGTGTTGACAAACTTGTTCATGGCCTTTTCATCGTAAACGGGATCCTGAAAGAAAAAGCCGCAGTTTCTCGCCATTTCCGCAAACGTGGCCATGCGGTCCTTATACATGGCCAATAGTTCCCGCAATACCGCATCGGAAGCTGCCTTCAATGGATAATCCGTCACCTCGATGAAACTTTTCAGGGCGGCGAGAAGTTCATCCATGGACGCCTTACGAATGTATTCACCGTTCATCCAGGTAAGCTTTTTGCGATCAAAGCGGCCATTCGTCTTGCCGATGGTTTCAACGGAAAATAAATTCAGCATTTCCTGGCGGGAAAGCACTTCACGATTTTCTCCCGGAGCCCAGCCGATAAGGGCAATAAAATTCAACAATGCGTCAGCCATGTAGCCGCTCCGGCGAAAATCCTGTACATCAATTTCCGGCAGATCCAGTCCAATAGCGCCGGCCAGTGTGGCTGCCAGCGCGGGATCGTCCACTTTTTTGGCCATAAACGCCTGTATCAGCTCAAGGGAAACCCCGGCAACAGCCGCCAACTTGGAATAGCCCTCATCCGCCGTCCGCTTCGCATAGGCCTGCAATCCGGCGCGGGCGGCCCTGGTTTTGTCACGTTTGGACATTTTGGTGGAATCCATGTTGAATACCAGCGGGGTGTGGGCATATGTTGGCGGCTCCCATCCCAAGGCCCGGTAAAGCGCCAAGTGCTTGGGCGTGTTCATCAGGTGTTCCTGCGCCCGCAACACATGGGTAACACCCATCGCATGGTCATCCGCCACCACCGCAAAGTGATACGTGGGAAAGCCGTCGGATTTACGAATAATAATATCATCATGCTCGTCGGCCCGGACTGTCACATGACCGAGAATGGCATCGTGAATGGTGATGTCTTCGTAGGGCATGTCAAAACGGATCACCGTTGGACCATCCGTCCGCGGAGCTCGTCCCGGCATAGCCCGGCGATAGCGAAATGGTCGCTTGGCTTTATCAAAGATGGCGCGCATGGCCGCGAGTTGTTCCGGCGTTTCGTAGCATTCATAAGCCCGGCCGTCCTTTAACAACTTCTGGATATGTTCTTCATAAGTTGCCAGGCGCATGCTCTGAAAATATTCATTTTTACCGCCCCCGACCTGTGGGCCTTCATCCCAATTCAACCCCAGCCACAGCATATCCTGCAGAATTCCCGCTGCGGATTCCACAGTCGAGCGCACCTGATCCGTATCTTCAATGCGTAAAATGAACTTACCGCCCAGGCGACGGGCATAAAGCCAGTTGAATAAAGCCGTTCGCGCGCCGCCGACATGTAAAAAGCCGGTAGGGGATGGAGCAAATCTGGTTTTCATCATGGAGACTGTCCTTTGTCCTGGGGGGCATTTTGACTGTTCAGTCAATGGTCCGCACCGGAGCGGTTGGCGATATTAGCCGACGATCCTGCCATCAGCCAGCGTCAATATGCCCAATTCCGACGCGCCGGGACCGGAACCGCGGATAACCACCGCCTGAGTGGAGAATTTTCGATTACAGGCCTGCACAATGTCGTCCAAGATGCCATGGTTCTGCGGGGAATCATCCATCAGGATGGCAATGCTTCCGCCGCCGCCACCGCCGGTGGCTTTAGCACCATAAAAGCCCTTGTTTGGCCCGTTACGGACCACGGCCCGCACGAGAAAATCCGTCTCCCTGCAACCCAGTGCCACCCGATGGGTGTAACTGGCGTGGGCCGCAAGCATCAACCGTCCAGCTCGCCGAAGATTTTTTTTGCGATCCTGGGCTGCGGCCTTTAACGCCGCGACAAACCTCTCGACCCGTTGGTTTTCCATAATGTGATGCTCTGCCGCAGCACGTATTGCATATTTTTCATCCGGATCAATCTGCGTCACAGTGTCGGCGGTACGCCGGTAGCACCGGAGAAAATCCCGCCCGGACATTTCGCGTGGCAGGATGGGCCGCAAATAACGCCGGTAGAAGCCCGGCTGCACATTGGCCAGATAACCGCCGGTCGGATCCGATTTCAGGCCCAATTCCCGCGCCATGGCAGCCATGATCGCGTGGGCCATAAAAGCCGCCACCCGCACCCGCCTGTACGCACTCCCTGCGATCGAATGTTTCACACCACTGCTGATGGCCACCACCGTTGTTCCAGCCGGCAAGTCTTCATAGCCTGCCACCGTATGCGGCTGACACTTCAGCAAAAGGAGTTTTTTCCGCCGGCCGAGTGAACTGGCTACCTGATCCATAATGCCACAGGGAGCCAGGGCAATTTGATTTTCCACTTTTTGGGCCAGCACCGCCGTTTCCAGGGTATCCAGAGCAAGATGGTAAGCACCAGCAACGGCATTCATGGCCGCCACTTCCAGCGCCGCGCTGCTGGAAAGCCCGACCCCCATGGGTACATTGGAATAGCAGCAGATGTTGGCCCCTTTGGTCCGCCCGGTGAGGTGACGGCCTTTCGCCAGCACCCAAAAAATTCCCGCCACGTACGCCGACCAGTGATCATCTCCGGCAAATCTGGCGCGAACGACTGAATCCGCCAACAGGGATCCGGAACCATAAAAGTCATCCAAACTCATACGAAAATTCGCCGGGCCACCGCGCGAATCCACAGGATCGTTGTAGCTTTTGATGACCACCAGACGGTCGGTCCGCCTTTGCACGAGCACCGCCGTGGACAGGGCCAACGGCATCTGGCAAACCAGCGCACCGGTGTAGTCCGCGATTCCACCCATGACATCCAGCCGTCCCGGTGCCTGGCCGATATGCGCTTCCCCTTTCAGAACGGATCGCCATTCCGAATCCGCACGGATTTTGGCCAACAACTCCTCGACCATGGTCGGCACTCCGCCGGCAGCTGAGCCGGGCCGATCTGGTGGCTCACGAGAAACCATATTCCCTCCAGCGCTGGTTCACCCGGGCCACGGTAGCGTCATCCATAAACAGTTCCTCCGGCCACTCGCGTACCTGTCCCTCCCCCACCCATTTTTTGGTGGCATCAATACCGAGTTTGGAACCCGCGCCAAGCGCCGGAGCTGCGTGATCCAGAATATCCAGCGGGCCATCCACGAGAACCGTGTCACGCCGCGGATCCACATTCGCCGCCACGTGAAACATCACATCATCCACACTATGCACATCCACATGTTCATCCACCACCACAATCATTTTCGTCCAGGCCATCTGGCCCGCCCCCCATACCGCGTGCATCACCTTGCGTGCATGGTACGGATATTCCTTGCGAATTTTGATAAAGGCACAGTTGTGAAAGACTCCGAACATCGGCAGTTCGTAATCGATGATGTCGGGGATCATCAACTTAAGCAGCGGCAGGAATATGCGCTCCGTCGCCTTGCCCAGATAAAAATCCTCCTGTGGTGGTTTGCCAACAATGGTCGTCGGATAAACAGGATTGCGCCGATGGGTAATCGCGGTCACCCGGAAAACGGGATATTGATCCGCCAGCGAATAAAAGCCGGTGTGATCACCAAAGGGGCCTTCCAGCACTGTTTGCTCTGGATCCACAAAGCCTTCAATCACCATGTCACAATTGGCGGACACTTCCAGCGGAATGGTTTTGCACGGCACCAAGTCCAGTCCGCGCCCCATCAAAAATCCCGCAAAGAAATGTTCATCCACTCCCGCCGGCAGCGGAGCGGTGGCCGCGTACGGCAGCACGCTTTCGCCGCCCAGTGTAATGGCCAGCGGGCACGGCTTGTTTAAGGATGCCCACGCCCGAAAATGCCTGGCGCCATCGTGATGTTTATGCCAGTGCATGGCGGTCAGCTTTTTATCCAGCACCTGTACACGATACATGCCCAAATTGCGTGCTCCCGTCTCCGGATGCTTCGTGACCACCTGTCCGAACGTGATATATTTTCCACCATCCTTGGGCCAGCATTGAATGATGGGCAGGCGGGTCAAATCCGCCTCATCGGTCAGGACCACCTGCTGACACAGGGCTGCGCCGGTGCGAATTTTCGGCGCGTAACTGCCAATTTTCAGCAGATCCAGCCCTTTTTTGAGCTTATCCATCAACCGGGTGGGCATTTCAGGTTGCACCAATTCTGCAATGCGCTCCGCCAGTGCATCAAGATGTTCGCATCCCAAAGCCTGATGCACCCGCTGAAAAGAACCAAAGGTATTAATCGCCAGCGGAATATCACTGCCGCTGACATGTTCAAAGAGCAGGGCCTGATTCACGGCCGCCGTGCCATGCTGCGGGTTGGGTGCCGCAAACGGAGCTTTGCCCGCAGCCGGATACTGGCCATCACGCGTCGGTGATTTGCTCACACGATCGGTTATTTCCGCAACTTCCAATACTGGATCCACCGGAGTGGTAATGCGGCGCAGTTCACCCTGGGACTCCAACACCTGGAGAAATTCTTGCAGTGTATCGTATGGCATGAGGCTATAGTGACTCCTGATTCATTCCAACGGTGGGATTATACCGCTGAATGCCAACCATGGGGTAGCCACGATCTTAGCTGTGGATCGTGCGAATGCTCACCTGCGACGTCCGGCCCTTACGGGCCAAACACTGTACCCTGAAATATGATACGGCCGGGATGCAGCATGGCCGAAACGACGATGATATGGTCAAGATTCCGGTTCTTGAACCGATAAAAGCGGCTGTTCCGTGCAAGACTCCCGCGGGAGGAGCGTTTAAAATACGCCAAGCACTTAAGAGCATGAACCGCGATAGGACAAAAATATGCTCCGCATCAACTGGTATCGCCGCAGTGGTTCGTGGGCCGGCCCTGGAATCCGCCGCCATTGCGGTCCAAGGGGCGTGGTGAAAGTGCGCACCACAAGTTGCCTGGCGTTTCTAGCCGTACTGCTGATGAAAGGCTTGCCAGCCAATGCCGCCTCTACCCCCGTCGAGTTTGTAGCCGCAGGTTTGCCGTATCCGGGCAGTACCGATGTGGGTTCCATGGCCGCACGACGTGTGCTGCGGGCCTTTCGTAAAGAATATCCTCAATACAAGATCAAAGCGTTTGCCATGCCGACCATCCAGGGATCGTCCATGGATACCGGCCCACTGATGGCCATTGCAGCAGGCATGCCGCCGAATGCCATTTACGTGAACTTCCGGCAGTCTTCCACCTACATTGAACATGGATTTTTAGCACCCATGGAAGTGCTGTTGGCCCGAGTGCTCAGCAAGAACCCGGCGCAGCGGCACGTAAACGCCCAAGGCCGGTGGTTGGCCAACCCCAACCCTGCCGAAATCGCCCAGGCCATGAAACTTATGCGCCGGCGCGTACCCCAAGCCGCCTGGCCGGTGATCTATCGCCACGGTGACCACAGCCACAGAAAGCACGTCTGGTCGATGCCCACCAGCATCCTGGTTAGTGCCTTACTGTATCGCAAGGATCTGTTCCGGGCCGCGGGTCTGAATCCGCGCAAGCCACCGCGCACATGGGATCAATTACTTCAAGATGCCCGCAAGCTGACCATTCCATCCCAGAGGCAATACGGCATCGCATTTGGCGGCGGGCGCAATATCAGTTACAGCATGTTCCCACTTCTGGCCTCCAATGGGTCTCGCGTCATTGCGCGAAACTCTCTGGGCCGGTGGCATTCCGTTTACGATTCGCCGCAAACCGCCCAAGCCATTTACTATTTTTGCAAACTTGCCCAAGGTCGTTTCGTCTCGGATGGTCAGGCCATTCACGGAACGGCTTACATCGGCGTGAGCGGTACAGGCAATATGTACTGGCTTTGGAGCCAGGGCCATATTGCCATGATGTTTGGCACCCTGTCACAGGAATTAATCCAGGCAACGAATCCGCAGATCGTGGGTATTGCTCCGATACCGCATCCTCCCGGCGGAACCAGCAGCGGTGAATTAAACGCGAGCATGCTCGGCGTGTTTGCCAAATCCACGCCCCAACAGCAAATCGGCGTGATGCGCTATATCTGGTTTATCACCGGTCCGCAGGCCCAGCGGCTAAGCGTACAAACATTTGTGCAGTCCGGATACGGACAATTCGTAAATCCTGATCTGCTGCGAAAGTTTGGCTACACCTGGCTGCTGCGGCAAGTGCCCGCCGGATGGGCTACAGCCTTTGATACCGCCCTGGCTAACGGCGTGCCGGAACCTTACCAACACAGCACCCAGAATATTTATTTTCCCATGTCCACTCCCATCAACTCCGCCTTGGAGCACAACCTGGGCAACGAGCCACGAAGCCGGGCGATTCCACTCATCAGCCGGTCGCTCAAGCAGGCATCGCAGCGCATTAACTATCAACTGCTGGGGGCCATACCGCTTAACGTCATGCGAATGCGGAGAATCATTGCGATAATTACCATTTTGGTGATTGGTGCCCTGTTTTTGTTTGAGCTTTGGCGTGTGTAGACAATTTTGCCAAGGTGCTTTTCGATGCCCGATTCTGGAGTTCCTTCGAGCGCACCATTTATTTCGTTGCCCTGACCATCGGACTGGGATTTTGGCCGCCCATTCTGCTGGCCATTTTACTCCAGGAGGTTCCCACCGCTACGCTCAAATATATTTTCCGCACTGTCTATTATCTGCCCTCGGTTATCAGCGGCGTGTTGATTATGTTCCTGTGGCGGCAACTTTATGATCCATCCAAATATGGCGTACTGAACCACCTTCTACTGATGTTGAATCTTTGCGGCCCAATATCCGCCACCCTCATAAAACTGCTGGCCCTGGGCCTGTGGCTTTCATTTATTGCGATTCTCATCATGCTGCCGATCCGAATTGAGGAAATGAGCCGTCCCCTCAAAGCTGCTCTGTGGGTCGTGGCGGGCACATTGACGGCCGTGACGCTTCAACCGATCGCCGTCCGTATCAGCGAGAGCGGCCCGATGGCAGGGCTGGCACTTTTCAAAGGGCTGATCGGCCCCTTCCATCTGGCCCCGCTGGGATGGATACAGTCGCCGGGGGCGGCCATGCTCTGCGTGGTATTGCCCACGATCTGGGCTGGTTCCGGAGCGGGCTCCATTTTGTACCTGGCAGCGCTGAAAACGGTCCCTGACGAACTCTACGAAGCGGCGGAAATGGATGGAGCACGTATTTGGCATAAAATATTCTATATCACGTTACCCCAATTGAAGTATCTGATTGTCATACAATTTATCGCCGCGGTCATCGCCGCTTTTCAAGGCGGCACCGATTATATTCTGGCCTTAACCGGAGGTGGACCGAATCACGCCACGCTTATTATTCCGCTGGAAATTTTCTTCCGCACTTTCCTTAAACTGCAGTTCGGCGTCGGTACGGCCATGGCCTGGCTGCTGGGCATTATTCTAATCTGGTTTACCGCCACCCAACTCAAAATGCTTTCCAAGGCTGAATTCAAGGGCGGTCGATGATTCAACTATGGAGTAACCATGCCCATTATTTCCAGAGCTGAAACACGCAACTTTCGCGGCAAACTGCTGCACACGGGCATTATCCTGTTATTAACCCTCGGAGGCGTCAGCATGATTTATCCCTTTCTGCTGATGCTTTCCGGTTCCATGCGCAGTGAAATGGATTCATCGAGCCTTGGCTTAATTCCATCTTTTTTTACCAGCGACAAAAGCCTTTACCGTAAATTTCTTGAAACCAAATACGATCAAAGCGTTGGCATTCTTAATGAGAATACCCACCAGCATGCCTACACGTTTAATGATGCCCGCGTTCCCGCCCGGCTTATTCCCGGTCGAATTTCCGATCTGCGGACTTTTCTTCGACATGTAAAAGTTTCCCATAACTGGTGGGTCTTGGGCGGAATTTCCGGCTTTAATACCACGCCGCCCAACCTGCGGCGATTGCGGACGCGGCTGGCGCAAGAGTTTCACGGTAACTTGCGGGCCTTTGGCCGGGCCATCGGCGCTCCCACCAGTTCCTGGACCGATATCACACCAACCCCTCCCAACTGGCTCTCCCAGCGGTTTAACTATCACCCCGATCCCATCTGGACGGCTTACTTTCAACTGCTGCGCCGGTCTCCTGTGGCCGAGCGCTACATCCCCTCTATCACCGGCTATTTTCTCGCCACCATGATTCAGCCGAAGTATGGTCTTTCCAGCGTCGCCGGATATAATCGTGCCCATGCGCATCATGTGAGTTCATTCATAACGTTTGTACTCCCCGACCGTGTACCCCCCGCGAATCATCCGTTACTCCGCCAAGACTGGCTGACTTTTGTTCGCCGGGATCTCAATCCATCATTTGTGCTGCTCAAGGGAGAAAGCCCCGCCGCATGGCAAAGCTTTTTGGCCGGACGCTACACCCATATCGCGGCCCTGAATATCAGTTGGCATGGCCACTATCCATCGTTTGGGGCGATTCCACTACCCCGCGGCCATTGGTTCGGGGGGGGCCAGGCTCAGGATTATGCCGCATTCCTCCGCACATTAAACCCATCCGTTTATCGTCTGACCGGTCCGGGGTATGTTTGGCGGGCGTGGCTGCGCCGGCATTACCACCACAACCTCGCCAAGCTCAACGCCACCGAGCACACCCATTACCCGAGATTTGCCGATGCGCAGCTTCCCATGGACCAGATTACGTATCAGTACGTGTGTCAACACTCCCTGAAACTCCGTTGGGACTTTGCCACGCTTAACTACGTCAATGTTTTCAATCAGATGATCTTCCATGGGCGAGCCATGCTCAACACTCTCATCTATTGTGCGCTGGCCATCCTGGCCGCACTGCTGGTAAATCCGCTGGCCGCTTACTCCATGTCCCGCTTCCGCCTGCCGGGTACCTATAAAATGCTGCTGATGCTCATGGCCACCATGGCTTTTCCACCCATGGTCACCATGATTCCCGTATTCATCATACTGCGACACCTGCACCTGCTCAATACCTTCGGTGCTTTGGTACTGCCCTCCATCGCCAACGGTTACATGATTTTTCTGCTCAAAGGATTCTTTGATTCCCTCCCCCGGGAGCTTTACGAGGCCGCCCGCATTGACGGCGCTTCGGAACTGCGCATGTTCTTTCAAATTACGCTGGCCCTGAGCAAGCCTATCCTGGCATGGGTCGCGCTGGGCACGTTTGTGGGTGCCTACACCAATTTTCTTGGGGCTTTAATTGTCTGCCCCGCTCAACACATGTGGCTCATCACGGTATGGCTTTACCAGTTTGAACAGCAATCCACTCCAGCCGCCATCTATGCCGCGGTGCTGATCGCCAGCATTCCCACCCTGATGATTTTTCTGCTGGCACAGCGCACGATCATCCGCGGCATTGTCGTACCCGTGGAAAAATGATGCCGATCTTTACTGGCGCGACCACTGCATGGCCTGGGCAAATTCCGCCATCATGGCGTTATAGGCCAGGGCCTGTGCACTGGAACTCATCGGCAAAATGCGCACCGAATAACCGGGTACATCCACAGTAGCATCCGTGGGCCGCCACGGTAAATCAAACCACAGCAGATTGGGATGATCTTTGAGCGCCGCCGGACGGCCATAAGGGCTGGTATAAATGAACTTGACCCCACGATCTACAATACGCTGGACGTCGACGATATCCACCGGCGCATAGCCAAGATGGAGTACCACTTCATCCTGGCCGATTTTCATTGGCACCGCACGATTAAGATCGCTCATCGGCGGCCACCATCGCACAGGATATTGCTCCGGGTTGGAGATCTCGAGTATGTTCGGATAAGCATGGCCCACCGCCATGGCGTGAACTTTATGGCCGCTGCGGTGCGCTGCGGCCATCCACGCACCCGCCTGCCCAAGCAAAGGCAGTTGCGATTCCAAACGCTCATGAACCGCTGTCAGCGCCGTCAAAAACGCCTGGCTCGCGTAGCCAGGCTCCAGCGGCGGAATATAGCGATTCTCATGAAACATCGGATAGGACCATGGCTCGCGGGTATTGCTATGGTTCATAAAACTCGCATTACGGACAAAAGCACCCTCCAACCACACGCTCATCCAGATTACCGGCATTTTGCCGGCACGAATACACTCCGTTATAAGTTCGCCGGTGGTCATCCACATCCGCACAAACTGTTCAAATGCCCGAAATCCCACCAACGGACTAAACTCCCCAAAGCGGTACTCTCCCTGTGTAACCGAATCACCACCGGTAAAACCCGCGATTCTCGTATGCAACTGCTTTGGAAGTTCCGCCGGCGTGCCCACCACAAACAATTGGGCCGACGAAGCGGCGAGTTTTTCCAGTAACTTCCTGGTTGCAGTGGTCGTGCAGCGCGGATCCGGCAAAGCCAAAAACGCCACATCTTTATCGCTTTGGGGAACATCATTGGCATCATGCAGGCCCATGAAGCCGCCCGCACGACCGCCGTATTCGTTGCCAAACCAGGAGGTTGTTGGCGGCGTAAATAATGCCCCTCCGGCCAATAGCGGTCTGGCCATTTTCCGGCCCATGTCCACCATCTGATCGATGGATATTTTCAAGCGCTCCAATCGCTCCCGAGCCTGGTGCAGATACAGCGTGCCAGCGGCCATCCCATCTGCTTTTAATTTACTTATCATTTGAACTCCTGCTTATGACCTAACGTAATTCGCAAGGCACCAGCACCCACCGTAGTTATAAATCCTTGACCCGATTGCGGTATCGCTCCAGCAGAGCGGCATTGTATTGGTCGCCACCAGGAAGATTAGCGCTGCGGAAAATCGGTGGTTCCAAGCCACGCCGCAGCATTTCCGCCACAGCCTCCATAACCATACGATGGGCAAGGTAGGCATCAATCATCGTGGAGGTGGGGGCCATAGGCGTGTCGAAACCCGGCAGCTTGAAATCCGCATCGCCAAAGGGATTTTCATCATCAATGCACAAATCCGCGTACTCAAAGAGGTGCTTTTTATTCGGGTGGCGAATGTGATGATCACGAGGCAGGTTGTCCCGCCAGTGCCGCGATGAAACTGCAATAATTTTAACGCCGCGCTGCTTAGCCTCTGCCGCCGCATCAATAGTAGCCGGGTTGTAACCGATATTATGAAAGATAATGAGCAGATCATCTTTAGCCAGATTGTAATAGCGTATGAGACATGCCCCATAACCGGTACTGCGCTCAATTTCCAGATACTTCAGGGCCTGACACAGCGGCGAAATATCGTGGCCGAAAATCGGGTTTACATTCGCCAACCCGCCCGCCCTGAAAAACATCTCGCACACCATCATCACCGTGTGCCCGCCACCTGCATAAACGTGCAACAACCGATCTTTCTGGTAGGTGTCGGCAATCATCACACCCGCCTGCCGCAGCGCTGCGGCCTGATGAGCTTCCACACTGGCCAGTTTTTCCGTAACGTTTTGAAGGTAAGCTCGGCCTGAGTTTTCATTCTTCATCGTTTTACTCCGATAAGCTTCTGCGACACACCGGCTTCGGCACGCCCAGGTGCCGGCCGAATTTGTCCCTTTTTACAGATAATCCACAGCCCGACGTAATTGGGGTTGTATTTCATCCCGGTTCAGTCGAAGCAGTTGCTTAAACAAACTTCTTGCGGCTGGCGAAAACTGCCTGATCGGATAAGCCAATAAAGCCTGCGCCAGCAGTTTCGGGTCTTCCGTGGCCATGGCATCACCTAACATCGTCTGATGATTGGCGATACCCGCCAGCATGCCGTGCATGATCGCGGGCACCTGATAATGGCCGGCCGGGCGCACCTTCCCCTTTTCAATGATCTGCGAATATTCCAAAACCGTCCGATCCGTGAAACCCGCCACCGCCCCCAGGTTCAAAGTGCTTGTGACAATAGGAACCGTTTGACCCGCACGGCCACGCATCATTTCAACAAAGGCGCTGCGTTTGCTTTTGGCGGCCCACTCAACACCAGACGTTTTCCCAGCGCTATCCCAGAATTTCACATGCAGTTTTTTATCCAGCAGTGTCGCAAACTGCTGTTGGGCCGCGGCCCTTGCCTCGGTGAATTTTTTAAGCTCCACGCTTATCTGCGCCGGACCGGGAGCGGCAACATCATAATTCTTGCGCGCCATGCATTGTTCATAATTCATGTGTTCCATCCCATCTCCCTCGGTGGAAAAAATCAGCACGCCCAATTCCCTGTAAAACCGCACCAGCTCCACCACGCCGCTGGCGATGCGCTGATTCACCGCCCGGCCCCGATAGGAATCCATGCGGCACATTTTCCATCCGGACTTAAGCCTCCTGTTCAAGGCTGCGAATAACTCTCTCCCCTGGTACGTCCCCCTTAAGATAAAGCTCAAGTGGTTAATCCCGGCCGTTTCCACCGCACAGCCATCACCTTGCTCATCCTTGCCAAAGATGCGGGTCAAATCCCATTCATGGTTGGTGAAACCTTCACATATTCCAAAGGCTTGAATTTTTGTGTGGTTGTTGATCATGCCGCTAAGCACGGCAATCGGATTGGCGAAATCCACCAGCCACGCCTTGGAACAATGCCGCTCCATCTTGCGTGCAATATGGAGCAACGTGGCCCCGGTCTTCAGCCCCAGCATCGCACCGTTGGGCGAAACATTATCAGAGGATAAAAACCCATGCTCATTACTGATCTTATCTGCCAACCGATGCGTGCGGTACGACCCACCCATCAGAATTACCCCTACCATGTCCACACCTTCCAGTGCATCCTCCAGCCTGGTCGGACAGGTGATGCGACACTTAACCGCGGCAAATTCCGGCGTTTTGGCCACCATCCGCGCCACCGCCTGAGCCCGCGGAGCATTTAAATCAAAGAGCCGTATTTCCCCATCCGCAAAAAGTTCCGGGAAACTTAACGCCTCGCGCAGAATACCCACCAGGCGGAAAGCTCCACCTCCAACAAAAGCCACTTTCATGAACACCATTCCTTTTGATTAAACTGACAATTCAGGTCGCTGGAGCATTAACCATACCCTGCACCGCTCTATCCCACAATCCAGCTGTACCGGGTCTCCACCATGACAATCCAACTTCTGATGCCAAGCTTCCCACCCCTTAAGCGAAACCAACCGCGCTGTCGTTTAATTTTACCGCCATCATGTCATCAGCACACTTCATAAATTTCTGCAGATTTCCGATTGATATCCAGATTCGCAATTCCATCCAGCAATAGAATGGCCTGAGCTGTTTCCAAGTGGCGCAGAACCGTATACGCGCCGGCAAGTTTGACCCGGAATAGCGCCGCCTCAGGATAATGATTCAGCACAAAAAGAAGGGGTTATTCCCGGCTACGTTGTACAACGGCGCTGCCCAGATTTCGCGGCTGGCAGTATACTCGATGCCCGCCAGGCCGGCTTATTCATGACATCTTCCCTTCTGCCCTTTCAATCCGCGGGGATTTTCCGCGTGACAATTCTCCCCGCATGCCTCAATCCAACGCGATAACGCGGCCTTCCAAACGTGACTGTTCCGCCGCAAACACCACGCGATGCGTCCGCAGCGATTCCTGAGCATTCGCCACCACCGCCGAGTCATCCCGGCTGTGCAATGCCCTAAGCCATTCACACGTCAGTCGATAGTCGCCTCCGCCATGCCCGCCCGTTTCCGCCCCCGGCTCAATTATCCTGGAGCTTCCATCCGTGAAGTTCTGTATGCGGATGCTGCTTTCATCAAACGTTAATTCGCCTTGTGTGCCATGGACGGTCAACCTGCGGCCGCCGGCCCTGGTAAACGCCGTCATGGTAAACACAGCGGTAATGCCACCGGCATATTCAAAATTCACCACCTGATGGTCCACCACGTCGTTATCGCACTTCCAGACGCAGCGCCCATAAGGACCGGTTTTAAGGGCCTGCAAACGCGCCGACCGACTGGCATCCAGACTCACCGCACTGGCAGGCCACGCCTGTGGATTGGCTACATTCACGTATTGCTTGATCGCCGAATAAGCACATGTCGGTTCAACCGGGCACGGATCCGTACATCGGCTGGTGCTGCCGGCAGGCGCGTTTTCCGGGCGAAAATAACTTAATGATCCAAAAGAACTAACCCGCCGACACGGATCCGGAATCAGATAACAAAGATAATCCACGTCATGGCAACTCTTGGCCAAAAGCATAAACGTGCTGCGAGCCTGGTTTCCCCAATTGCCCCGCACAAAGCTGTGGGCCTGGTGCCAGAACGCCACCTGCTCGATGAGTTCCACCGTTACAATCCGACCGATGGCACCACCCGCCACCAGATCCTTAACCATACGAAAGCTTTTGTGATAGCGCAGCGAATGGCACACCCCCATAATGCAGCCGCTACGGCGCTGCGCGGCCTCAATCGCCTGACAATCCGCCAGTGTTGTAGCCATGGGCTTTTCCAGCAGCACATCGTAGCCCTTTTCCAGACACGCTACCGCCGGGCCAACATGGTCCTGATCCATGGTGGCAATGATGACCGCATCGCACATTCGCGGTTGGGCGGTAAAATCCTGCCAACCCCTGAATTGACGATCCGGCGAAATCTGGTGCGTTGCGGAAAATGTCTTCCGGTAATCATCCCGCGGCTCGGCCACCGCCACCACTCTGGCCAGATGCGGCACTGCGGCACAAATATCACCAAATCCCACACCACGTGCACCGGCACCAACGATGGCAATAGTTTTTTGGTCCATTCACCTACTCCGTAACTACGAGGTAATAAGATACATTATTTTGGTAATTCTGCACCCACCGAGCCGAACCGGTTGCATTGCGCGCAAAACCAGCCAAGGCATGGCTTTCATCACGATCGGACAAAGGCGTTGCCCACAGCGGGCCTGCGTCATAAGAAAATGAGCGGCTTTCGTACCGGAATTTCCCCTTTTCCCCAGATTCTTACCCCAGCGTTACTTGACATGGAAATCAGCTACAGAGATGTATGAAAGTGAATTCCAGCCATCAACAACGCAACCGGCTTGGTCACTTGGCCTTACGCCCTGGCCCGTCTATAGCGGCGGATCAAGGCATTGGTAGAAGCATCATGGGTCAGTCCGGAATCGGTCAGGGCGAAGAGTTCGTCCCCAATGCGTTTCGCCAGCACTTTGCCCAATTCCACTCCCCATTGATCAAACGAATCAATCGAGAAAATGGCCCCCTGCGTGAACACTGAGTGTTCATACAGCGCCACCAGCGATCCAAGCACTTCGGGTGTGAGCGTCTCAGCCAAAATAACATTGGATGGCCTGTTGCCTTCAAATGTGCGATGCGGAACCAGCCAATCCGGCGTGCCTTCGGCTTTGACTTCCGCCGCCGTTTTGCCGAATGCCAGCGCTTCCGCCTGCGCAAAAACATTGGCCATGAGCAGGTCATGATGCTTGCCCAGCGGATTGAGCGACCGGCAAAAACCGATGAAGTCACACGGAATGAGTTTCGTGCCCTGATGGATCAACTGATAAAAAGAATGTTGCCCATTGGTACCGGGTTCGCCCCAGTAGATCGGCCCGGTTTGATAATCCACACGCTGGGCATTCAGGGTGATGCTTTTCCCGTTGGATTCCATGGTCAATTGCTGCAAATACGCTGGAAATCGCTTGAGGTATTGATCGTACGGCAGTACGGCCACCGTCTGACTTCCGAAAAAATTATTGTACCATACCGCCAGCAACCCCATGATCACAGGCATATTTTTTTCCATGGGTGCGGTGCGAAAATGATGATCCATGGCCCGGAAACCGGCCAATAAACGGGTAAAATTCTCCGGCCCCACCGCCAACATGGTGGACAGCCCGATGGCGGAATCCATTGAATACCGCCCCCCCACCCAATCCCAAAATTCAAACATGTTGGCCGGGTCAATGCCGAATTCCCGCACCGCCTGGGCATTGGTCGAAACCGCCACAAAATGACGCGCCGTATGTGCCGGATCCCTGGCCGCCCGCAGCAGCCAGTCGCGTGCGCTGTGGGCATTGGTCATGGTTTCCAGCGTGGTGAATGTTTTCGAGGACACAATAAACAGCGTCTGCGCCGGCACCAAACCGTCCACGGCCTCGGTAAAATCGGTACCGTCAATGTTGGAAACAAACCGAAAGGTCATATCCCGGCGGGAATAGTGCCGCAACGCCTCGAATGCCATGACCGGGCCTAAATCCGAACCCCCGATGCCGATGTTAATGACATTGCGGATCGGCTCACCGGTATAGCCCTTCCACCCGCCGGAGCGTATGTGATTTGCAAATGCGGCCATCCGGTCCAGCACCTGGTGTACTTCGGGCACCACATTTTTTCCATCCACCTTATACGTGTCGGTCCGCGAGGCCCGAAGCGCCACGTGTAACACGCTGCGGTTTTCCGTGAGGTTGATCTTGTCCCCCGCGAACATCGCATCGCGCCGCGCTTCCACCCCGGTTTGCCGGGCCAAATCGAACAACAGGGCCATGGTTTCGTCGGTCATGCGATGCTTGGAATAATCAAGAAACAAGCCCGCCGCTTCCACCTGGAAGCGTTCCGCCCGTCCCGAGTCGCCGGCGAACAAGTCCCGCAATTCCCGGGTGCGCAGCGTTTCGTAGTGGCGGGCCAGGGCCTGCCAGGCTGGGTGCCGCTGAAGCGACATGTTCTTTTCGCCGGCCACTGCAGTTTTGATACTTTCGTTTACCACCATGAAACAACTCCATTGAAATAAGACATTGCCTGTTCGGCCGCGCCCGCGGCCAGGCATCAATTCCGGTTACGCCCGGCACGCGGCCTTCAATCGCGGGCGGCCGCCAGGCTTGCCCCCTTGGTTTTCACCGCCTCCATCAGTTCATTCCACGATTTTACAAACGATGCGGCGCCTTCCTGCTGCAACTGTTCCGCCAATGTATCCACCTGAATGCCCGCTCCGGCACATTCTTTCACGACCTGTTCCGACCGGCCCACATCCGGGGTCATCGTCTGACCGACCGTGCCATGGTCCGCAAACGCCAGCAATGTTTCCTCCGGCATGGTGTTGATGGTGTCCGGTGCGGCCAAAGCGCTGATGTAAAACGTATCCTGGGCCTGGGGATCCTTGGTGCCGGTGCTGGCCCACAAAAGCCGCTGGGGCATAGCCCCGGCGGCAATAAGCTTTTTCCATCGGCCGGATCCCATCGATTCCCGGTACGCCTTATACGTATAACCTGCCACGGCAAGGCCCAGCCTGTTACGCAGAACTTCGGGCACTTTACCCACGACCGCCTTATCCCATCGACTGACAAACACGCTGGCCACGCTGCCTACCCGGGCAGGAAGGCCCGCCGCAATGCGCCGCTCAATGCCGCGCGTGTACGCCTCCGCGGCGGCCACATACTGCCGGGCCGAAAACAACAGCGTCACATTTACCGGTATACCATGAAAAATCGCCTCCTCGATCGCCGGAAGGCCCGCGGCCGTGCCTGGAATCTTAATCAACAAATTCGGCCGGGCCGCACGGGCCCAAAGATTTTTAGCGGCGGCGAGTGTCCGGGCCGTATCGTAAGCGAGCAACGGCGAGACCTCCAAGGACACAAAACCATCCACGCCGCCGGTCCGGTCGTAAACGGGGCGAAATAAATCGGCGGCCCGTTGCAGATCATCAATCGCCAGTTGAAAAAAAATGTCTTCCGTCGAACGGTTGCCGGTTTTCCGCAGGTGATGGATGGCGTCATCGTAAAAATTACTTTTACTGATGGCATGATCAAAAATAGTGGGGTTCGAGGTCAGCCCGGTAACGGCAAGGTCCTGGATATACCGCTGCAGCGTTCCGCTGGACAGCAATTTCCGGGTGATGTTATCCAGCCACAGGCTTTGTCCAATATCCTGCAGAGCCTTGGTATGAAGGTTGATGTTTGCGCCAGCCATGATTCACCTTTCTATAAATGCCTGACCTTATTTCAAAGTTCACAACTGCATGCGCCGATCATAACCGGCACTTCCGCCTTTATCCTCTCCCCAAAAGTGTAGCAACCTTGCCGGAGGAAAGTAAGCTTGCCACCAGGGATTGATGGAATTCCGTTCCCGCTGTACCATGCGCTGCAGTTGGTGAATGTACTCTAAAGATCGGAGGTTTCAACCCATGTCCCATACCCACACAGGCGAGTTCCCCATTGGATTCAGGCGCGGCGGCAGCCCCTGGCAGCGCGATCTGGAGACGCTGGCCAAGTTTGCCAAAGACCATCATTTTGCCGGCCTCGACACCGGTCCTGAACCTGTCAACGAACTGCGAAAAATCAAGGATGCCGGTTTGACCATCGGTACTGTGGATTTGAAAGACTGGGCCATGCTGGCCTCCCACGATGCCGGCAAACGCAAAGAAGGTGCCGCCCGGAATACTGAAATCGTCAAGCATTGTGCCGCCCTTGGCGTGAAAAACTTTTTTATTGTGGTTATTCCGGAAGATCATGCCCGCCCACGCGCGGAAAATTTCCGCTTGGCCATCGACGGCTACGGCCAGCTTGCCCAAGCCATAAGTTCCACGGGTGCCCGACTGGCCATTGAAGGCTGGCCCGGTGGAGCACCTCATTATTCGAGCCTGTCCTGCACCACCGCCGACTATCGCGCATTTCTCAAAGATCTACCCGGCAATGTCGGCATCAATTACGATCCATCGCATTTAATCCGCGTCGGAATCGACCATGTGCGATTTCTGGCCGAATTTGCCCCGCGTGTCTACCACGTTCATGGCAAAGATACGGAATTACTGGAGGATGAGCTTTATGAGCACGGCAACCTGCAGCCCGCCACGTTCGCCAAAGGCCATGGCTGGGGTGGCCATCACTGGCGCTACACCATTCCGGGCCACGGCTGCGCCCATTGGGGGCGTATTTTTTCCCTGCTCAAGGCCGCTCACTATCAGGGCATGGTCAGCGTGGAACTCGAAGATGAACATTTCAATGGCACTGAAGAAGGTGAAAAACGCGGCCTGATCTGTTCCCGGGAATATCTGCGCAGCGTATAGATGGAAAGCGTCGCAAAAAACATTCATGTTTTACAGCGCAGGCATTTTTAGCCGCTGCGCGGCCGTTTTGCCAAGTGCTGATCAAGAGTTGTCACATTGATAAGTTTTTCCTTGCAGGAAACCAGACGGGTACGTGCCACCGCCGGCTGAGCACTCCGGGCGGCGCGGCATTTTCAGTGAAACACATCGCTGCCGCCGCCCACCACGATCCTGCCGATGGCCCCGAAACGACCGCGACCCGTTCCGTGCCGGCCCGTGGTCCAGATGACATCCACACGCGAAACATCGATCCAGTGGAGGGACAGATGCACACAGGCGGCCTGCCTCTTCTGCGGTATGGCAAAAGCCACCACTTTCTGAAAGGCGCAAATGCCATCCGGGTCGTAACCACGCACGATGCAGCTATCCTGTTCATGGCCATAGTTGACTGCAACGTCCATGGAATGCATCGTCAATGGCTTGCCGTCCGCTTGGACAATGCCGAAATTATGCCCCCAGGTCATCGAGAAGAGCATGGTTTCCGGCCAGCCGCCCGGCCATACCTGCTGTTTCCGCGGTTGAGTTTTGCCCTGCACCTGCAGAAAATCTCCGCCGCCCCATCCAAAGATATTAAAACCATGCAACTGGACCTGGCGGAACCTGGTACCCACCCGGAGCGAACCAAATTTCAGATCCTGCAACGGCGATGATGCAAACCACACCGCCCGAATGATATTGGACGTCATGCCGCGCTGCCGGGCCGGACCATAAGCCAAAACACCAAAATAATGAACCCTGGCGAGATTTATTCCAGAAGAGATCGTTTTGGAAACGGCTACTCCGGCATCGACAAAATGGGTCATGGCTCCCGGCGCTGCTCCCCAGGCAATGATATAGCCCGACGCTCCCGGAACAGCCGACCAACGCAACTGGGCCGTGTGTGGGCTGACAATTACGCTGCGCAAGCGGGGTGCCGCCGGCGCACCCACCTGGGTGACGCTGATCTGCCGCACCGTCACGGCTACGTTGCCGAGGTTGCGGACTTTCACCGCATGCAAACCGGGCGTCAGGCGAATCGAGCCAGCGGCCGATGCGCCCGCGCCACCTTGCGCAATGGGCACCGAATCCACCAGCAGTTCATACCGGCCCGTGGTGGCGGCGGTTGCGGCCACGTGATACATGCCGCCCGCAGCCACCAGAATGTTCCAACTCATCCAGCCGCCCATGCGTTTCAGTACACCGCTGGGATCGGTATAGGTCCATGTTTCATGCGGCGGATTGTCATAAGCCAGGGTTGCATTCGCCGGGGTAAGCACCGTGGGTATCAGTATTCCATTGCTCACCGGCGGAGGCAGATGGGCCATCACCTGCCTGTACCCGGCCAGCTTGGGCGTATGCTGACAGAAAATATTGGGTATACCCAGGGGAGAGCTCATCACCACGGAGTAAGCGCCGCCGCTGACACAGAACACAATCGGCACATTGCCGCCCGCGGAAAGGTAATCCTGGAGCGTCTCGGCGGTAAACCGCTTGACACGCGGAGCGACGTTGGCGGCCATTGTTACTCCATTGGGACTGTCACCGCCGATTTCAAAACCGCCTTCATAACCCGCCGTGCGCAGGCCATAAGCCCGCGCCCAGTCCGCTTCCGTCCTCCAGACGGGGGTGGTGTTTTTTAACCCGGAAGCGATGATCGGAGCGGTCGTGACCACACGCACGGCATTGATGAAAATAGTCCCCTGGCCCGAGCCTTTGATCAACTCAAACTTATGCACGCCGGCCACGCGAATGTCCGCCGGGCCAACCGTGTACCATTGATAGGCTCCGGCCTCCGGCGTGATGTTCGGCGGCCAGCCACCATGCAGAATGTGGCGACCGATACGCACCTGGAAATCATCCTTGGCTGCGGTGGATGAGGATGCGAGAACCTGCACATCACATACACCGGCAGGCATGTCTATTTTTTGCGACAGGCTGCCCCCGGATTGCAGATAAGCCGCCTGGGCACCGTATACGGCCTGCGGTCGCGGAGGCATGGCCTTGGCCGACGGGGCCAATACGTAGGTAAAATTGATCGGCCCAGCCACATGGCCGGACGGGCCGCGGTGGAACACCCATTGCCTGGAGAGCCAATATGCTTTGGGCATCACTGCGGATTCAGCACAGTCAACGCGAATGTCCGGAGTGGTTTGCAGTGTGGTATTGGGGCCATAATAGGAATCGCGCCTGGTCCAGGAACAAATCAGCGAAATCAGGTAGTAATGATGATGGGCCTTAAGCTCCACCGGCCCGACGTTCGCATAGGCATAGTGGCCCACCGGCTGGTGGGCCGTGGCGATACCCACGCTGCGCAGCATAAGCTTCCGGTGGGAATTGAGCAGAAAGATAACGTGGGTCGCCCAATCGCCTTTGGCGACGTAATAGCCGATCGATTGCAGGTCCAGGTTGTGATTGCCAACGGTAAAGCGATACCCCACGCCTTGATTACCCTTCTGCGACGACTTGAGCAGCGAACCCAGATGGGTGGCAACGGCGGCAGATGTGGCGGAAGGATTGGCTCCCACCAGGCCAGCGGCACCGGAGAATCTCCAATTGGCATGAACGGGGGCGGTCTGGACCGTATTGGCCGCGACGACGGGCATCTGAAAATGGCGGTTGCTGATTTTTACCGCACCCAGACCGCTGTTGTTATTGACGGTGTTGTACCAGCCGCCGCCGGCTGCGTACAGATAGTAATTCAACGGATGCGGATGCGCCACATGGTGCCCATCCTCATTGTTAAAATAATTGGCCAGGAATTGCAGCGTCAGGTCCGCGGTGTTGTTGTAATTGCCGTACTGAAATTCAAACACCGGCCGCACCACCCGCATCATCGCGGCATTGCCCCAGACCTGGCGAAAAGCATCGCTGATCTCTTTGGTGCGCAGTATCCACCAGCGCTGGCCCAGCAGCGTCGGATTGGTGGTGTGATCGTAGCTGAGAATAAGGCCATTGCGGGAGTGGTCTTTCACCGCCCGCAGAGCCAGTTGGGAGCACAGATTATGCTGATAAAACCCGCCGTTCCACACCTCATTGGAATATTCCAGGTAAACGCGTAAATTGGAATTCAGCGGCGGCCAGGCGGGATCCACCTGCCGGCTGGTGTACGGATTACCGTGCGCATCAAAGCCATATTTCAGGGCCAGGGCCAGTTTGTGCAGGTAGCCGTTGTCCGCCGGCATGGGAATATTCATCCACATGTCCTTGCCGGTTTCATTGCAGAGTTCCACTGCGTATTCCAAAGCGCCTCCAGCGCCTTGATACGCATAATGCACCCCGGTTTGGGATGAAAAACTGGGCCTGAGGCGCCGACTCCAATGGACCAGAGCGTTGCCGCCGTTGAATCCCTGGGGACTGTTCATGCCCAGAAAATCCATGAATCGGATGGCTGTGAATTTACGCAGCAAGGTCTTATACGGCGTGGTAAACGTGGTGGTAGGCGGATAGCTGGTATGCGCGCCAATCGCAATGGGACGCATCAGCCGGATATCGGTTACGCCGGTGGCGTGATGGTCGGTGGGCAGCCGCCGCGTATGTTGAAGGACCAACTCGGCCTTGTGGCCCGCACCACATCGTATAATTTCGGTGGTGGTGTTATCGACGGCATCATAATGGCTGGAGATAACACGGTTTTTTATCCAGGCGATAGTCGCTTTCGCCCGCCCTTTGAAGGTAAGCGTGTACGTGCCGGCGGCGTTGGCGGGCAGAGTAAACAGTACAAAACTCGCATTGCCGATGGGCCAGCCATGGGCACTTAAATGAGGCGACAGTTGCCCAATGCGGCAGGTTTTAATCACATCTGCAAACATCAGGCCGGGATCCCAATCAATAGGGGTGGAACCGTTCACACCAACGCGCTCCACCGGACCAATGGCCCTGCGCCGGGTCAGCGGACACACCCACCGAACCTGCATCCGGGCCGCGCCGCTGCGGTGATAATACTGCGCCCGAAAGTCGTAGACCTTTCCGGCAATCAGAGGCAGGCTCTTGTGGTTCCGCTGAAGATGGTGGGCCGTCCAGGCGTCGGCCAGCATTGTCCAGGTTTTAGTTCCTGCGGGCTTTATTTCCACCCGTGCTCCACCACCCGCGCTGGTCACAGAAAACTGATAGGTTTGGCTGTAGCGTGTCATCAGACGGCCCCGCCAGCTCACTGAAAAATGCCGATCCGGCAAGCGGTACGTATTGCTGCCCGCCACGGTGTAAAAGCTGGAATGCGGCCCCCAGTTAAAATCAATGCGCACATCGCGCCGGGAAAAAACTGGCTTTCCGGCGAAATGCCGTCCGGCATGGTCCACATAATATTGCCCTTTTATTCCCCCGCCCAGAAAGCCCCCTCCACTGGCCACTAACGGCCCCGCCGCAGCCGTCCCCACGGACCCTGCCGCCACCACCAGGAATATCAAAGCCACGGCAATCACGAATAATGGCACATCGCGCCCGCGATTCCGGTATGACTCATGAAACATAAAAGCTCCAGTAATAAAGTTATAAAGTGGCCGCCCCTAATAACATAATATTTGATGACGCATCTGGTTTTGTTCGCTGACCAGGCGTTTGTGTGCAACCTATCCCGCCGCAAAGTCCACCCCGTAGCCAGCGATGCCCCCATCGCCGCGGCAAACACAAGCGCAATTCCCGCACCGCCATGCTGGATCCCCATCACCGCAGTTGGAGGGGCCCGGTCGGCCACGCGGGCCGGTTATCGTAGCGCGTTGGCCGGGGTACATGCGGTGGCAAAGGCTTGGATGGAATTGATGGACTCCACGTGTCCATCCGCAAATCCGGAGTTGATCACCCCGCCATGAGCGGGTATGGACCCCGGCATGGCCGTCTGTGAAAACGGTTCGCCCTGGCGGCTTTCCATTAACAGGGTGGCCACCTGCCAGGGGCAAAAGGCGCCCCAACCGGCCACGGTATAACTCGCATTGACCTCGGTGAGGGAATAGTCGTATTGAAAACCCGCCACATTGGAATACAAACTGCAGTCCGAAAGCAACATTTCATCACCTGGAATCTGGTTTAGGATGACCGCCGGGCCACCGCCTTTGGGAGATCCGTACGGCAACGGCAGCGGGCTGACATATTGATTGCTCCCATTCATGTATGCATACAAGTTCGCGTTGAGCGAATAATTGCATGGAAGGTACTTGGCCCCCTGGCCAACGTATTGTGACACCGGATGATAAAAATTGGTCATGTTCTGGCCCTGGAACGCATTCTGAAAAAGTGGGCACAGCCACACTGCGGAACTGGGATGGTTGTAGCCATAATAACCGGTATCCAAACCGGGTAAATACGAAGTCATGTGGTAGCGAATCGGTGCATAATTCTGCATCAACGGCGCACCGCCCAGACTGTCAAACCACGCACCGCCATCGGCACCATTAAACGGCACCATGTCTTGGTAATCTTGCGCGTAATATTGAATGCCCAGCACAATTTGCCGCTCGTTGCTGGCGCATAATGTAACATCGGCGGCCTGCCGCGCTGCCGCCAGTGCCGGCAACAGCAAGGCGATCAGAATGGCGATAATCGAAATTACCACCAAAAGCTCCACCAGGGTAAAACCGGACGCACGCCTTAGTTTGCCAGCCGCAGCCAGCAAAATTGTGGAACGTGACTTGGACAACATAAAAACTCCTTGCTCCCTATGGGAGCCATCTCCGACAGCGGCGAGCCCAGATTGCGAATGGTTCCGGCGAACGCCGGAAGAACGCCTTCCGCACAACTGATTTAACTCGCGACCTGCGCCATCTGAAGTTGAGGTTACACCAATCGCGGAAGCTAAAAAAGCCCATTTTGCGCAAATCCTGATTCGTTTGGCGCAAAGTTTAAAATATTTTTTTGTGAATCTTGCCGCTATTTAGCCAATGAAACCAAGCCAAATTAGGCGTACGTGGGGAAATGATGTACTGCGGAAACGAGAAGATCGCAAAGGGCGCCACGGGGATCAGAGAAGGCGGAATACAGGACACAGCGCTGCAAAAAGCAGCCGACGCTGACGCCTCGACACGTAACCCCGGTTCTGGCGGCGGCACCGACTGGTGAGGTTCCTCGCGTGTACGTACAGCCTAGCGTGAGTTTACAAGTTATTCTTTAAAAAAGCAAGCATGACACAGATGCGGATGCGTATTGACAGGGGTTTTGATGATATTTTCTGGGGCGGGAAGTTGTATGACCCCAAGGGGGTGTTCAAGACGGTGGTTGCAGGGATGAAGGGGGTAGATGGCGTTGCAAATGCAGTGCATCGAAGAGCCTTTGTTGCTCGTCGTGAGGGTGGAGTGGCAGAGGGCGGTGCGGTGCTCGCGACCCAACAACGGGCCGGGCTGAAACATGGAGGAATGACAACCGGCACAGGTTGGCGGAGGAACAACCGGCTACGGGTTTTCATGGGGCCGCAGGCCTGATGTCGCGGATACCATTACACTAGGCACGGCTGTCTGTCCTGCAAGGCTTGTACCGGTGCGGCCTGGAATTCAATGCACATGCGCAGCCTCTACCTGCACCTGCCGGGCGCGGTCATTCAACTCTTTGAGTGCTGTCACATCTTTGGGGAAATCCGGAAATAGCCGCGTGAACCTGGCGATGGATCTCTGTATCCGGGAGCAGATGTCCACAATATTCTGCAGCGTATCACGCTGGGTCCCGTTTAATCCCCGCCGGATCATCATGCGGCCGCTACGCACTTTGCCATCCGCCAGACGCTGGATGTTATACACGGTGGACTGCAGCGTCTGGAGTCCGGCGGCAATGCGCGTCTGAAGGTGAGCGCTCACCGAGTTCACGGCGGCCAGGGCTGGCGGCTGAGCACCTTTGGCAACCGAGGATCCATTGGGCTCAAGATCCGCGGCGAATTGCACATCCACCGCCAGGCGAAGCGCCGGCAGGAGACGAAGCGATGGGTTCAGCGAGGCGGCACGCAACGCCCGGATTATTCTGGGATGAAGTGTTTTCCACTGGTCCCGGGCCAGCGCCTGCATGGCTTGCCGGCGCGAGGCTTTCGGCCCAATGTTGAAGCTCTTGATGATCAGGCGGCCACCTTGATGAACGCGATGCTTGTACACGCCGCCGAAACTGTGGTCAATCAAGTCCGCCATCGCCCGGCTGGTGCGGGCGTCCTGGATGGTTGGCGCTACAGCAGCCGCGGCACGAAAAGCATCCATAGCCCCGGCAAATGCGGAAATCCGCAGCATCGCCCTGGCCCGAACGCATTGCAATTCGTAGCGGGTCAGATGCTTGTGCCGCATGGCCCGGTGATTGAGGTTCAACCACGTGGTGGCCGTTTGCAGCGCCCGGTGGTAATGCCGCTGAGCCAGCCAGGTGTGGAGTTGATCCAAGGCGGGGGAACCGGCGGCCTGAAGTGCTCCGGCAAAAGCCAAAACACTACAGGCGAAAAAGGCACATGCCAATCGGTGCGGCCGTACTCGCGGAGATATACGCAGAACATGGAAGTGCTGTTGTTTCGCCACAGTTATTCTCCTTAGAAGGCCTGCCACCGTACACGCCAAATTATTCAGCGACTGTCTTTTGACAGGCGGTATTTTAGGCGATCAGCCCGACGTGGGCAATGCCCAACATTGGCTGGCAGAAACTGGCGGTCGAGGAAAGGCGTACCACGGCTGCGGAAGTCTGGAGATCGGTGCGAGGCGGGTGCCGGTGGATGGCTCAATTCATGGCGTGGCTATCCGCGTCAGGCGATAACGGTCCGGGCGTGGCTGAGCGGCGGCGTATTGGGCGGCATCCATCCGCCGGCATTGGCGATACATGACCCTGGCGATCGCCAGCGCCCTGGCCAGCGCGGCGGGCGCGGCGCGTTTGGCCTTGTATCCAAAGCCCAGGGCGGGCAATTGATGACGCCTCCATGCCCTAAAGCGATACTGCGTCTGCTGCCATACCAACGTCATGACATGGCGGGCCCGGGCCATCATCGGGGTGTTGTAGCGGGCGAGATTTATGCCGGCGGCAAGCTTTGCGGCGGTGAAGCGGCCGATAGACTGAGCATTAATCTGCAATTCATAGTTGCCGGCGGGCAGGCCCGAAACCCGCAACCGCTGCTGATCGAGCACTTGATACGCGTGTGTGAGGTGCAACACCAGTGCCGCAAGCGGATTGGTGTAGCTGAGATTCTGCGTGGGGCCGGGCCAGTTTCCAGGCTTGTGAGTTTTTCGATTCCACCAGAGAACGGGTGGAAACTGGGGTGCATGCCGGGCATGCAGGGTCATCATGGGATAAGGCAAATCCCGGTCGGTTTGCGTCCAGGAAAGTGCACCGCGTGCAAACGTCAAATCGCCGACGCGCGTGTTCACGGCCCGGGTGACCGTCGGGGCGGAGCCTGCGCGGATTTCCACCGAAGACACCAGGGCCGGCGCATTCCAGGCCTGCAGCAGCAACTGGGCCATGACCATCTGGGCCGTGGCACCTGGATGCACGCGTTTCGGAATGATGCGCGGAGCCAATGCCGGGTTGATCCGGCGGACTTGTTGGATAACTTTCACCAGCGGTGCGTTGAAATTAACGCAAAGGGCATGGTACCTGGCGGCCAGTTGGGCAACCGCCCGGCCCATGCGAATCAGCATCTGGTTGTAGGTGCCAAGCCCGCGTCGTCTGACCGGCCCGGAATAGTCGTCAAACGGCGATGGCTCGATCAACACCAACCGCACGCCCGGAAGATGCGCCCGCAGCCATTGAATGATATGCACGTATCCCTGCAGGTATCGCTGCAGGACAACGGCATTGAAGGGACGATAGCCGCCGTCGTTCATGCCAAGCATGATGGTTACCACGGTGGGGTGAAAGGGCAGGACATCGCGTTTGAGTCTCTGGTCGATGGGGCCGGCCCATCCTCCGCGGACGGTGTCCCCCCCCACGCCGGAATCGACAAAGCGAACCTTCAGATCCGGAAAGCGGGTGCGTACAAAGGTTTGCACCGCCACGGGATAGTAGCGCTGCTCGGTGATGCTGTCGCCGTAGAAAACCACCCGATCATGGGGGCGAAGATAAAATGCACCGGCCGCTGCCGCCGATGCGGTGCCAAGGCCCAGGATTGCCCCGGCCATCATCGACAACCAGACCGTGGTTAAAGTGATCAATCGCATCATGATAAAGCACCTTATTATGCCGGCATACGCCGGCGACAAAGCCGCTTAACGGCAGGTTACAGCCTGGATGGACATGGCCCCGCCGGCGTTGCGCACGAGAATGCCATGATCTCCTGGTGCAAGGTGTACGGTGACCGCGACCTCGTGGGCGACGGGCTGATTGGCAACAAGCTCACGACCGTCCACCAACACATCATACCGGCCGTTGCCGGAAGCTTGAACCTTCAGATGAAAAACAGCGGTATGCGGCGTGCGATTGCAGACAATCCAACTCAGCCAGGCACCAGGGCGGCCCAGTTCAGCGACAGGTTTCTGCCAGGTCCACTGGATGGCATTGGTCGACGAAAGCGTTGCCGGCAGGGCAATTCCCGCATTGGAAGCGGGCGGCACGGTATTCGCAAGATGAATGACACTCTTCATCAGAGGATAGCGTCCGGCATGGGCGATGTTGTATGAGGGCCAATAGCCGTAGACACCCCACACATTAAGAAACCCGCCACTGTGGGCGAAAATTTCGCCTGCAGCGTTATTGATGGTGGTGGCACCGGGGGCATGGAACTTGGCAAAAGCCTGGATGGGCACGCTGCCAAAATCTCCACCCAAAGACCAGCCGGCTTCGTAGGCGACCACGTGCAGGCCGAATGCCGTGGGGTACTGGGCCTGGCCGTTGAGTTGCCTGGCATAGTTGTTCTGGCTTACCTGCCCGGCCGCCTGGCCGGAAGAAAACCCACTGTTGATGATGCTGGCCACGCTGCAGATTCGGATGTGATCAAAGACAATAAACGGCCGGGGCGCTTTTCCGCCTTTGCCCATGCCCTGAATACGGATGACATGCGGTCCGGCCGTGGCCACGTGAAATACGGCACTGCCGTAGTGTTCCCGCAAGTTTTTAATCTGCCGGCCCCACCCGCCTATGGCCGCCGTGGGTGCAATCAAATCGCTGTTCTGCTGGGCCGGACTGGCGTTGTGGTTGTCGCACAGGACTTGAAATGGAGTGTAACTGGGCCAACCCTTGCCGGAACCAGCGGCATTAAACAGCAGCGCATAATCACCGGGCTTGGAGAAGTTAACCGTTTGTGCCATCGAGCCGCGGCCGCGGATAAACGCCGCCTGGCAGCCGGCAAGAGGTTTCGGAAAAGCGACCGCATGAGATGGTGAAGGTGAACTGCTATAGTCGAAATCCACGGGTCCGCAGGCGTGTCCAACGGCGGAATGGAAGTGCAGAGTCCATCGGCCCGGATCGGGCGATGTCACTGCGGCGGAAACCGGCCCCAGCACGGAAACTCCCGGTCCGGCCACGATGTTGGTGCCGGCACCATAGAGGGTAAAGGGATGCCAGGACCAGTATTGCAGGGGCGTTTCCAGAAGATCATACTTTTGGCCGGGCTCAAGTTGAAGCGGCGCTTGAAGCCGGATCAAAAAGACGCCGGAAAATGCATCGGCCGGCCGCTGCTGCGGCAACACCACGCGTGCCAGAACCTTGTGATTCGACGCGTTCAGAAGCACCACCGCCGCGGAAGGCATGAATCCGTTGAGATAACCTCCCATCGCGTGAACCAATATCGGCCGCGGTCCCACGCTGAACTGCATACCGACGGCCTGTTTGGTGTTGCAATTGTGGAGCTTTCCGCCCGCGAAGCCGGCCACGGCGTGGGAAGCCCAGCGATAAATGCCCGCGTCACCCTGAAAATGCCATGGGGTCCCGGCGGGGTCTTTTTTGACGGAATAATCCGGCAGCACCGGCTGCTCGAAGCCGGCATCGGCAAACCGTATCCGGTGCTGGAGTCCCAGCGGATTGCCGACACCGTAATAGGTAGCACCGCCGCCACCCCAGATGTAATAGTTCACCGGATGCGGGTGGGCCACGTTGTGGCCGGTGCCGTTGTCATAGTAGCCGTCCAGAAAGTTCAAAGAGTACCAGGCCGTGAGGTTGTAGTTGTTGTATTGATCTTCCAGCAAAGGACGAATGCGGGTGCCCATGGCCTTGTTGCCGAAAACCAAACGAAACGTATTGCTGGCGACCACGGTTCGCCAGACCTGCCAGGTGCGGTAATTGCCGTGACCATTGTAGTTGAATATCTTGGCAGCCGCAGAGCCTGCCTTTATTTCACGTTGAGATATCTGCCCAGCCTGGAAGCTGGAACCAAAGGCCCAGTTCCAGATTTCATTGCCGACTTCAAAATAGACCTTTAAATTGGGGTTCAGCGGCGGGAAAACCGGATCGGGCCGCATGGACGTGTATGGCTCCTTGCCGTTAGAGCCGTATTTAAGCAGCAGGGCCAGCTTCTTGAAATAAGCATGGTTGGCGGCTACGGGCATGGTAATGTACAGGTCTTTTCCGGTTTCGTTGGCCAGCATGACCAGGTCTTCCCAGCATTCACCGCCGTTGTTATTGGCATAAGCGTGGGCGGTGAAAAACAGATCGCCCGGAACGGTGCGGTCCCGCCAGCGGCCGGTTTCCACCAGATTGGCCTGTTCGAGCCAGCGAATAACGGTAAAGTGCGAAAACGCCCGGCGGATCGGTGGGTAAACAACCGTGCCGACCGGCTCGGACTTTTTGGCTCCGGGAAACATGGGCATATAAAGCTGCAGGTGGGTGATACCCGTGCCCGCGGCCGCGGACGCATTTTTCCGCGTATCCTTGAAAGCTAGAAAGAACATCCCGCGGTTGCCATGGATATGCAACTGGGCCGCTGTCGTGTTGGTGGCGGCATCGTAACCGGCCCCGGCGGGAAGTGTCGGCGCATACTTCTTCGACCCAACGGTAAAATCACCGGGGACCAGTTGCAGTTGCACGTTGGCCCGGCCGTGGAACAGCATGGTGTAGGTGCCGCGGCCCGCATACGCCACCAACGTGCCGTTCGTGACAAGCTCCCCGTGAGCGTTGGACTTGCCCCTGTACCAGTTGCAGGCTTCGCGCACCGCATTCGCCCATACATATTTCGCCCAGGAGGTAGCGTTAATGCCTTGAGCCCGCAACGGGCCCATGACCCGCACCGGGGAACCAACTTTGTTCCACAGCAGCCGGCAATAGGCGATGCCCGACGTATGCCGGTAACTTAGAATCAAACGATATGCCTTGCCTGCAGCCAACTGCACGGGCCGGCTCTGGGCCTTTCCAGGTTGCCGGCTGTCCATGATGGTATGCGGATGTGCCGACGCCGGCCCTTGAATGGTGAGCACCGCGCCATCGTCGGAAGCAACTGTAAATATATACTTGCCGGCATAGCCTGGCATCACCCGGCCACTCCAGCGCACGGAGAAATTGCGGCGTGGAAAGTTGTGGTATTGGGGCGTATTGGATCCGCCGACCGGGCGGTATCGGCCCCAGTTAAAATCGATGCGGTCATCGCGCCGGGTGAAGGTGGGCGTGCCGGCAAAATGCGTATTGGAAAAATAACTGCCGACAATGCCGGCGTTCATCAATCCGCCGGCCACACCGGCCCGGGTCGCGGACCAGCACAACGGGCCGGTGGCGATCAGCACAATCAGCGGCAGGAGTATCTGTCGTATGGTTGAATATGACTGGCGAAAAATCATGGCAAAATCCCTTCAATGGTAATTGTTGAAACAATCACTCAAGGTTCAACAGCCGTTCACGGCGAGGCGGACGATGAGATTCACAACGTTCCGCAGCAGAGTTTATTGCGGCGATGGGCGAGCGGCGGCGCGGCCGTGGAAATAAGCGCCGGATCCACAGCACGTAAATTCATACTGCAGAGTCCCGGACACGGACCTGGATTGTACATGAAAACATCACAAGAACAGTTACCGAGGCCAACCTTGAGACCGGACCAAATTCGGCGCGTCTTATCCACGACGCGCGGGAAGCGTGCCTTAAGGACTTGGCCTTAACGGAGGGCGTTGGCCGGGGTACATGCGGTGGCAAAGGCTTGGATGGAATTGATGGACTCCACGTGTCCATCCGCAAATCCGGAGTTGATCACCCCGCCATGAGCGGGTATGGACCCCGGCATGGCCGTCTGCGGGAACGGTTCGCCCTGGCGGCTTTCCATTAACAGGGTGGCCACCGGCCAGGGGCAAAAGTCGCCCCAACCGGCCACGGTATAACTCGCATTGACCTCGGTGAGGGAATAGTCATATTGAAAACCCGCCACATTTGGAATACAAACTGCAGTCCGAAAGCAACATTTCATCACCTGGAATCTGGTTTAAGATGACCGCCGGGCCACCGCCTCCGGCTTTATCTGCGCCTTTGTCCGTCTGTACAAAAAAAATCCAGGCCGTTATCGCCGATTGCATCGCTGAAACAGCGGGCCATGCCGGATCATGCACCGTTATGTTGGGCCAGTCGCAGCGACTAGTGCTCTGTTCCAGCCACAATTGCGGGCTTGCGATCTCAGGCCCGGCGCACCCTGAGCGAGTACAAGTCCAGACTGCCGCTTACCAGTTCCACACGCACCATCACCAGTCCGGCCGCAATGCGTACCCTGCCAAGCACGCTGCTCCAGCAGACCTTATTGCGTTGGGTCATATCAACCGTACCGAATCTGATGCCGTTGATCCAGATAGCCAGCACACTGGGCACGCCGGGCCGGCCTTGAACAGTGACATCAGCGGTGAAAGGCGCGGCGGTGTGCCCCGGAAAGGCCAGCCAGGTTCCGGGGTTGCGAAAGCCGCCCAGAACGCGATGGCCATTGTATTTGGTGCTGTAGGGGCCGGCGGTACCGACGCCTGGAACCTCGCCACACCACAGCGTACCGGGTAGGGCCTGCCCAAGGGTTACCGCGTCCCGCTGCCCATGTTTCAGAGCCTTCAAAGCGTTAAACTTGGGCGTATTGAGATTCATGATGTCGGGTGTGAATTCCCAGTCCGCCGGCCCGACGACGGTGTAGTACATCAGCAGGTCTCCGCCCTGTTGGGCATAGTAGTTTTGCATGAATTCCGTCATGGTTTTCATGCGCGGATCGGCATTGATGGCCAAGATTTGGGCGGTCGGCAGGCCGTCCACGCCATCGCCGCCCTCGTAGGCTACGCGCTGCACTCCCCAATTTTTAGCAGCCATGGCGTCATTACGAAAGGCGAGAACGGTTTTTGTATCCGGGTAATTGCCGGCCGCAAAGTATTGATCCGGATTGGCGGACAACTTGTTGACGCCATAGTAGGCGGAACCGCCCGCACCATGGATATAGCTCCGCACCGTTCGGGGTGGGTGCTGTTTGCCGCCATAGGCATCCAGCCAGCACATTTGGGTGAACCCTTCGCCAAAAGTGCCACCGGTGCCTTTCTGCCACATCAACTGCGGCCGCACCCGCTGCATCATGTCCGCATCGCCGAAGACCGATCGGAATAAATCGCTGATTTGTGATATCCGGTATGCGGTATAGCGATACGCTGTGTAATAAATGTTATTTTGCGGGTCAATGGCCTTAATCGGATGCGAAGCCGGCAGTTTTTTCACCATATCCATGAGCACATAAAAGCACCAGAACCCACCGGCATAATTCCAGGTTTCATTGGCAAATTCCACATAGACATTCAAGCCCGCATCCAGCGGAGGATATTTTGGATCGGCCTGCGGCGAAGTGTAAGGATTCGTGCCATCGGTGCCATAGCGAAGGGCCTGCGCCATTTTCGTTACAAAATCATCATCGGCCGCCACGGGTACATTGATCCACAGATCGCGTTGGGTCTGGTTGGCCAACTGAATCTGGTGCTCCAGTGCTACCCCCAGCGCGGTGCCGCCCAACCGTCCGCCGCCCGCTTGAATGTATGGCGGGCACGGCTTGTAGAACGTCAGCGGGGTTTGCCGGTCCGCCCAGTGGACCACGGTATTGCCGTTGGTCGCCGTCCAGTCCATGGTGCGGATGACGCTGCCAAACTGCATGGCCTTCACGTAATAATCGGTGAATACCACGCTTCCGTTGGTGGGATAACCTGGCCGGTACAGGCGCACGTTGGTAAACCCGGACCCTTGGGGTGAGTGCGGCGCGCGTTTGGAATCGAGAATCGCCAAACCAACCGATTGGCTCGCCCCGGTGGGAGAAAGCTTAAAGGTTATATCGGCAGTGGTGGTATTGGTGGCGGCATCGTAGCGCTGGCCGGCCACGGTCATCGGGGAACCGTACACGGGGCGAATGACCCCCTGCCCTTGAAAAAGCAGCTTGTATATACCATTGATGTGCTCCGCGTTGCCGGTATAAACCACAGTTCCGGCGTCCTGGGTCGGCCAGCCCAGACCGTCGTACGAGGCCATGGCCCGCATGTTGGGAGTCTGCCATTG
This sequence comes from Planctomycetota bacterium, assembly GCA_021851715.1. GTDB lineage: Bacteria > Planctomycetota > Phycisphaerae > WQYP01 > WQYP01 > JABEVA01. Next base: position 34,015 of record JAJZCR010000003.1, on the reverse strand, counting down.
CCGTGCTTGCTTCATGGCATCGACAAAGGCAAAACTGCCGTCCCAGTCGCTGCAACTCCATACATTCATGCCGAACTGATTCAGCCCACGGCCCGTGGAAGCCGTGGCTTCCAGACGGCCGCGCCCGGAAGCATTGGCAATGACCCTGCCGGGCAAGCCGGCAAGGCTGTTCTTCGCCAGCACAGCACCGGCACCTGCTGCGACTCCCAGTTGAGCCATGCGAGACAACATTTCCCGGCGGTTCATCCGATTCGACTTGGGCATGTTTTATCCTTTAATATGAGGCCGCTTTCGCATAGGGCTCGGTTGCGACCGGTACCGCAGAAAAACCGACTGCTCTTTCCCGGTCTGGTCCCTGAGCATGATTCATCTTCCGCGATGTGTCCGGCGGCGACGGCGAGGATGCCAGCCGCAGCCGGCGATGCCCCTATCGCCGCAGGCCATGTCAACATAGCTTTGCCGCGGCCAAAGGGACCCAGCCGGCCCCGGGGCCGCTAGCGAAGGGCGTTGGCCGGGGTACACGCGGTGGCAAAGGCTTGGATGGAATTGATGGACTCCACGTGTCCATCCGCAAATCCGGCGTTGATCACCCCGCCATGAGCGGGTATGGACCCCGGCATGGCCGTCTGTGAAAACGGTTCGCCCTGGTGGCTTTCCATTAACAGATTGGCCACCTGCCAGGGGCAAAATTCGCCCCCGCCGCCACTGGCACCACTGTTAACCACGGCACTGTCCGCCAGAATCACCGCAGTGCCGCCGCTGCCGCTGGTGGTCAGATTCAAGGTATAGTAGCCGCTGGTCGGTACAACGACCATCCAGTTGATAAAGCCGCCGGCGGTAGTAATTTGGCCAAGCGTACCGGTGCCTTCGACAATACAGGCGGTGGCGGGAGTTAAAACGGCGGGCGCCAAAATGCCGTTGGTGGCCGTCGGCGGCAGGGTGTTGGCGGCATTATTAATGCCCTGCACAATGGGATACTGCGTGATATTCAATAGCCCCTGCTGGGCGTAATAATCACTCCAATCAGGCCATTGGGCATAGGTACCCAACATGCTGACCGAACTACCGGCCTGATAAAATTCATTCATATAAGTCTGCTGGGCGGTTGCGGTGCGCGGATCGCCGTATTTGGCGTCAAGTTGTATCCACGATCCGCCGTCATCACCCCCCAACGACCAGCCACCCTCGTAGGAAAGCTCCTGCAAACCGAAAGCCTTGGCCCAATTGGCCTCCACATTCATGGTGTTGACCAAATCGGAACCAACCGGTTGACCGGTCGCATCACCACCGGCAGGAATGCCTCCGGCAAAAATTGCATCCACACTGGTCACGCGCACATCGGTGAAAAACGCCGTCTGGTTTGTAAGGCTGGGATTGGCGATATCGCCCTCACCCACGATGGTAATCGTGTGCGTGCTACCGGCGGCCAGAGCAGTGCTTTGCGTGTAGTAATAATCGGACATCGTCCACGCCACAACGCGGGATTCCCAATCGGAACCGGCCTGGGCATAACTGGCCGGCGTATAACCGTTGCCTTGGCTGTAGGATTTTGCGGTAATATCTACTTGGTTGGCGGTACCGTAATCAAGGTACACGCGCAGGTTCTCCTGGTCCACCGTGCCGGTGGATTCGGTGCGATTCACGGCCTTGAAGCTAAAGGCGTAAAGGTCTGAGGTTTGGTTTGTCGGCGTGGTAAAAGTAAAGGACATTTGGCCCGCATCGGTGATGTAGCCGACCTGATTGCTGTAGCTGCCGTCACCGCCATAAAGGCTGTTGTCCGGTTGTGGGATACCCAGCGCATTGCCGGCGGTATAACCGGCGATACCGGCGGTACCGGTGAAGGTGAAGGGCGTACCGGTCGGATCCTGGTTATAACCGGCTGGTAGCGGCGTGCTGGTGTAGAAATTGTTGTCGGCCGGAAGATTGGTCAGGCCTTCGCTGTTGTCGCCGCCGTAGTAAGTCGCTCCGCCGCCGCCCCAAAGGTAATAATTGATCGGTTCCGGCGTGGTCACATGCTGGACCCCATCGGCGTTGTCAAAATAATTTTGGGCCCAGTTTAAGCCCAGTTCAGCGGTGTTATTCAAGTTTCCGTATTGCCACTCGTAAAGGGGACGGATGGTGGCGTTGGAGTTGCCGGAATTGGGCATGGCGGCATCGCCATACACGCTGCGGAAAATGTTGCTGATCTGGACCATGCGCAACACGATCATGCGATAACGCCATGTGTTCATAGAGACGTACTGGCCGCTGGCATTGGTGGCCGTGCTGAGATTATCGTAATTGACAATCTGAAAGTCCGCGTCATTGGCCTGCACATGCTGGGCGGTCAGAGCATTGATATTATTGAAATCGGTACTGAAAATGCCGGCAAAATTCCATAATTCGTTGCCCAGCTCAAGATACACGTGCAAATTGGAATTCAAGCCGGGATGAACCGGGTTGGCGGTGGGTGCGGTATAGGGATTGCCGTTGGCATCGGAGCCGTATCTGAGCAGGTTGGCCAGGTTGGTGATGTACTGATCATTGGCCAGGGGAGGCAGGCTGATCATCATATCGCGGCCGGTTTCATTGCAGAGCATGATTTCATTTTCCCAACTTGGCCCGTCGTTTGACGGGCCGCCTACGCCGAGCTGTGGATTCGTGACGGCCCCGAAACTCTGGTTAAAATAGTTAGGACTGGTGCGATCGGACCAGTTGACTTGTTGATTGGCTACGAGTTGGAAGCGGATGGCCGTGAAATTGCTCAACGCCGATTCCATTGGGGTTGTAAATGTGGTACCGGTGGCGTAACTGGTAGTGGCCCCGGGCGAGATGGGACGCATCAACTTCAGGTTCGTGATGCCGCCGGGACCACCAGCCACGCCGGTGCGGCTGGAGTTGGTGAAGATGAAAAAGCTGGCGTTAATATTATTGTCCACCGTGGTAAAGCTCCCGGTGGTGGTATTGGTGGTGGCGTTGTAACTGTAGGTCAGCGAGGATCTGTTTACGTTTCCCATGATGGACACGTCCGCTGAGCCATTGAAGCTGAAGTTGATGGTTCCAAGCATTAAAGGGTCGATGCCAAGGCCTTGATTAAGACTCTCCTGAAATACATACTCACCGTCACCTTCCGGCCAACCATTGGCATCCATGGCCGGAGCGGGATTGCCATTGACACCGCTCCATGAATTACGGGCACCGTTGACAAGATTGGTGTAGGCCGCCGTCCAGTCGGGGTTGTTCAGGCCCGTCTCTGTCAGCGGTCCGATGACGGCTTGCGGCGTGGAGGGGCTGGACCATTGGAGGATCAGTTCACTTGGGTCCGTGGCTTGATAATGCTGGAGCTCGATGTCGTAACTGGTTCCGGCAGTCAGGGTATAGTTGGCGCTGTACGCGGTGACGTTGCTGTTGGTCCAGTTATTGATCAGCGTGGTCCAGGTGCTGGTGCCGGTGGGTTTGATATACAACCGCACGCCGTCGTCGGCGGTGGCCGTGAAGGTGTAGGTTTCGCTGAAGGCGGGGATCACCGAGCCGGTCCATTCCGCAGACCAGTTGTTGGCACCGACGGCGCTATAGCCGGGATCGGTGGACCCGCCGGGGGCTTGGGTAGTGCTGCCGGAACCCCAGTTAAAGTCAATGCGCACGTCGGACCGCACGAAGCTCGCTGCGCCGGAGAGGGTGGTGTTGTTGAAATACTGGCCTTCCAGTCCGGCGTTGGTAAAGCCGCCGCTGGCGGACAGCAGAACACGCGGCTCCAGCGCTTCAAAAAGCAGCCGGCGCTGACGCCTCGACACGTGCCTCCGGCCCTGGCGGGCGCGCCGCTCGGTAAGGTTCCTCGCGTGTATGTACCATGCTGTGCGTAGATGATCCAGGAAAGCCATGACGACTCCTTCGTTTCAAGAACCCCCGGGATATGGAAGCTGGATGGTGACATCGCCGGAAACAGCACGAACACTGAAGATTCCGGCTCCAGACTCATACCCCGCACCTTGATCACATGAGGAGCCTAACGCGCCGAGACTTCCAACACGATACCTTTTTGCGCAAATCGCCGGACATTTTGCGCAAAGTTTGAAAATGATGTTTTTTAGTACGTATGCGGCCTAGTCTAGAGCGGAATTTTGCCACCTTGCAGCCGGCCCGGACGACCATGCCCGGCATGAATAAATCATTAAAATATATTTATCTATTAACTATTTTGGGCAAATTTTTACCGGCCACAGGCCGGGCCGCCGAAACTTCCACCGCTTTCCTTTGGCGTTGCAATTTCGGCCACTCCCGCACCCTCGCCGGGCCCGGCTGTGGTTTGGCCGGGATGCCGTGTGCCCAAACCTGCCGCGTGCGGGCCTGCCTGCCCAACGCATCCTCCGGCCGCCGGCCGCCATTGATGGCCACGCCCAACCCACCGACAAGCCACTTTGACACCGTGCATTTTATCCAGATGCAGGCTAAGATAGATGGATAATATGTCGGCGGACAGGTTAGCTGAATATGGCAAGTTCAAAATCCAGTATCTTCCACCATGGCGGACGGGCCGGTGCGGCGGTCATCGCCGTGCTGTCCTGCGCGTTGGCCATTGTTTCCTGCAGCTCGACAGCCACCACCTCCGGCCGGAGCAAAGTGGCCGCCAAATTTTCATCGCTTTCACAGGTCGCACTCGGCACCGCCCCGCTTCCCCGCATCGCCGACGTATGGAACCACTGGCATGAGGTGCTGCACCGCGGTGCCTTCGGCAGGCTGTATCAACTTGGACGGGTATACAGGCTGCGGCGGCAGACACGATCCATGTGCATCCTGCCGATGGCGGACGGCGGTGGGCCCGCACTATCCGAGCCATGCAGGGGCAATCCCGCAGCCGCCCATCCGACACTCCGCACGCTCTCCCGCGCGCTGGATTTTGTGCGTTGCCACAGCCTGCTGGCACCGCCGCCATCGGCGTAAAACCCGCCGGATTTTTAACAGCGCCGCGGGATGATGACGTGCCCCCACTGGTTTTTTCAACAACTTGACAATCAAAGGCCTTGAACATGCTACCGCAGGTATTTAATAAAACACTGTCCGCCGTTTTTGGCTCGCGCAATGAACGTCTGATCAAATCCTATGCCACCCGTGTACGGGAAATCAATGCGCTGGAACCGTCGATCCGGGTGATGACTGACGGGCAAATGCGCGCTCATGCGGAGGAATTACGCGCCCGACTGGTGAAAGGCGAGGATGACGTGGCGGTTTTGCCGGTGGCATTCGCCCTGATGCGTGAGGCGATGGACCGGCATATAGGCCTGCGCAACACGCTGAACCCCGCCGCCGGGTTTGACCCCACGACTTTGACTCCGCGCGGCCGCGAGTTATTTGAGCAGGCCAAGGCGCAATGCCAATCGGAACATGACTGGCGGTTTGCAGAAATGCCGGTGGAACTCTATGAATTGCTGCGTGCGGCGGTGCCCGCGGATCGTCCGCCTTTTCGAGCCCATCCGTTTGATGTGCAGTTGATCGGCGGAATGGTGCTTTACGAGGGCAAAATTGCGGAAATGGCCACCGGCGAAGGCAAAACCTTCGTCGCACCGCTGGCCTGTTTTCTCATGGGGTTGCGCGGCTGGCGCTGCCATGTGGTGACGGTCAACGATTATCTGGTCCGGCGTGACGCCGCGTGGGTGGCTCCGGCCTTTTATGCCCTGGGTATGTCCGTCGGCTACATCCAGGCCTTTATGGACAATGCTGCCCGCCAAAAGGCTTATCAATGCACCGTGACCTACGGAACCAACAGCGAATTCGGGTTTGACTATCTGCGCGACAACATGAAACAGCAACTGGCGGAGCAGGTGCAGGGGCCGCTGGACTTTGTCATCGTTGATGAAATCGACAGCATCCTGATCGACGAAGCCCGTACGCCGCTGATTATCAGCGGTCCCGCCCACGACGATTCTCCGCGTTATCGAACGGCGGACGAGGTGACGCGCAAGCTCATTGCCGCCCAGAAGCCGTGGGACATGGCCAACGCCAGGGTGGAACACCTGAAGCGCCAACTGAAAGGCGCCGAGGGTGAAATCAAAAATGTGCGCGGTGAAGCGGACAAGCTGGCGGCCATTCAGAAACTGGTGCCGGACCTGCGGCAGCAACTGTCCCAGGCGGAGACCCAGCTTACCAACCACGTGCAGCTTTATGAAGTGGAACTGGACCGCAAATCGGTCCAGCTTACCCATGAGGGCATTCAAAAGGCCCAGGAATATGCCGGCGTCGGTTCTTTTTATGTGGGCGGCAACATGGACTGGCCGCACCTGATTGAACAAAGCTTGCGTGCCCACGTCGTCTATGAACGCGACAAGGACTACGTGGTGCAAAACGGCGAAGTGGTCATTGTGGATGAATTTACCGGCCGGCTCATGGTGGGCCGGCAATGGAGCGACGGCCTGCACCAGGCCTGCGAGGCCAAGGAACGCGTGACGGTCAAGCCGGAAACGCAGACCATGGCCACCATCACCATCCAGAATTTTTTCAAGCTCTATCGCCGCATCGCGGGCATGACCGGCACAGCCATGACGGAAGCGGAGGAATTTGCCAAAATTTACAAGCTGGAAGTGGTGCTGATTCCGACCAATCGGCCGCTGATCCGCCAAGATGATGATGATCTGCTGTTTTTGACGGAAAAAGCCAAATGGGAGGCGATTGCCGAACACATCAAGGAAGTTTCAGATTCTGGCCAGCCGATCCTGGTGGGCACCACCAGCGTGGAAAAGTCGGAGCGGCTTTCCAACATGCTGGCCCACAAATACGCCATCGAACATGAAGTGCTCAATGCCAAGAACCATGAACGTGAGGCGGAGATTGTGGCCAAGGCTGGCCGGCAGTACCAGAACCAACAGGGCCAGACGGTGGGCGCCGTCACCATTGCCACCAACATGGCCGGCCGCGGCACGGATATCAAGCTTGGACCGGGGGTCACTGAAGCCGGCGGGCTGTACGTCATCGGGACGGAGCGCCACGAGGCGCGGCGCATCGACAACCAGCTTCGCGGCCGATCGGGCCGGCAGGGCGATCCGGGACGATCGCGTTTTTTTGTGAGCCTGGAAGATGATCTGATGAAGCTTTTTGCTTCGGAATTCACGCTGCGGGCGCTGCAACGCCTGGGCATGAAGGAAGACGAAGCCATTGAGCATCGGTGGCTGACCCGCGGGGTGGAAAAAGCTCAGAAAAAGGTGGAAGAGCGCAACTTCGGAATCCGGAAAAATCTGCTGGAATACGATGAGGTTCGCAATCATCAGCGGCAATACTTTTACACCTCGCGGCAGAAAATTCTGGAAGGCCGCAATCTGCAGGATATGATTTTTGACATCCTCGGCGAAGCCGTCCATGATGCCGTCAACCAGTACCTGGACCGCGATTATGTCGCCGTCTGCACAGCCGAATGGGTGCGGTCCAATTTCAACACGGTCATTGATCCGGTTGAACTGCGTGATACGGAACTGGCGGTGCTGGAACACACCATCCGGGATAAAACCCGCGAAGAGGTGCGCACCAACATTCACACATCGCTTTCGGAGTTCATGGATCCCGATGCCGATCCGGCCGACTGGGATTATGCCGGCCTGTCCACCTGGGCCATGAATCAATTTCATGTGTCGATCAGTGCCTCCAATCTTAAAACGATGGACCGCGAGCACATCGCCGAAACGCTGGTGGAAAAGGCGCTGGAACAGATAGAACTCAAAGACTGCACGCCGCTGGCCAAGTACCTGGTGAAACATTATCCCCAGCAACAACTGGCCGCATGGGCCAATGCCAAGTTTGACATGAAGCTGCCCCCGGAAGACCTGGTGAATAAAACGCCGGAACAGGCGGCCGAGGTCATTTTGAGCGCGGCGCGGCGGTTATACCAGCAAAGGGAAATTGCCTATCCGGTCGAATATGCCCTGGATGTTACCATCGGCTCGGGCGGCACAGACCATGTCTACGCCTCAGAACAACTCGTCACCTATATCAAAGCCAAGTTTGACGTCCCGATCACCGGCGAGGAAGTGCGTTCGATGGATCTGAAGAAACTGCACCAGCACCTGGTGAATATCTCGGCCCGGGCCAATACCGACATCGACCGGCAGATTGATGAAGCGGTGGAAAAGCTGCCCGAATCCGAACAACTCGCGGCCTGGGTTGCCCACCGCTTTGTTACGTCGGTTCCGCCCGATGAATTTGTAGACGAACCGCCGGCGGAACGCCGGGAACGACTGCGCGAACTGGCCCATACGTTTCTGCGCCAGGAACTTACGGAACTGGAACGCAACGTGCTTCTGCAGATATTTGATGAAACCTGGAAAGACCACCTGTATGCGATGGATCAATTGCGCGATTCCATCGGCTTGCGCAGCATTGCCCAGAGAGACCCCGTTACCGAGTACAAGCGTGAAGGTTCCAAACTGTTTACGGAATTCATGCGGGCGCTGCGCGACAAAGTCACGGATGTGATTTTCCGCGTGCGTCTGGCCTCGAGTGATGCGATGCGCGATGTTTACGGGCAGGTGCATGAAGTGTTTGACGCGCATGAGTCCTACGGTGTGGATTCCAGCGCGGCCGTGGAAGCGATGCGCAACGAAGCCCTGCCCGTCGGCGCGGAATCTGAACATGCGGATAACCCGGAAGAAATGGATCAGCCGGTGGCCCCCATCGTCAACGTGGGACCGAAGATCGGTCGCAACGACCCCTGCCCGTGCGGCAGCGGGAAAAAATATAAACATTGCTGCGGGCAAACGGCGTGAATCCAGCCCCGGCCAGAAAATGAAGTGAATTGATGTCTTTGCGTCATGTTGCCATTGTCGGCCGTCCCAACGTGGGAAAATCCAGCCTGCTGAATTTTCTCACCGGACGGCTTATTTCCATTGTCGATCCGACTGCCGGCGTCACCCGCGACCGTATTTCGTCGCTGGTGACGCATGCCGGCCGAACCTTTGAATTAACCGATACCGGTGGCTACGGCATTGCGGATTCGCAGGAGCTTGCGCCCGAGGTCCAGACGCAGTTGGGGTTGGCGATTCAGGCGGCGGATTTGCTGCTTTTTGTGCTGGATGTCAAGGACGGCCCCACCGTGCTGGACCGCACCGTGGCTGCCTATCTGAGACAATTCAACAAACCGGTACTGCTGGTGGCCAACAAAGCGGATGGTCCGCGTCTGGCGGCCAATGCCGCGGAGTTTTTCTCGCTGGGCTTTGGAGAGCCGATCAGCGTTTCCTGCACGCAGAATCGCGGTCGCAATCAATTGCTCGATGCGGTAACAGCGGCACTGCCTGTGCCAGAAGAGGATGAAACATCGCCGCCGAACCCGGAACTCAAACTGGCCATGGTGGGCAAGCGTAACGCCGGCAAAAGTACGCTGGTCAACGCCCTGGCGGGTGAAAATCGCGTGATTGTCTCGGATATTCCGGGCACCACCCGGGACAGCGTGGATGTGCGCGTGGAGGTGGCGGGCCGTTGCGTTCTGATCATCGATACCGCCGGTGTACGCAAACGATCTAAAATGACTAGCAACGATCTGGAATTTTACAGCTTTCACCGGGCCCAGCGTTCGATTCGGCGGGCGGATGTGGTTTTTCTGCTGCTGGATGCGACGCAGGAATCGGGCGATGTGGATCAAAAGATAGCCGCGTATATTGCCGAGGAATTCAAGCCGGTGATCATCGTTGTCAATAAATGGGATCTGGTCGCCCAGCGTGCTTCCCTGGAAGAGTATTCCACTTACATCGGCAGCATTCTGCGCCGGCTGGATTATGCGCCCATTGTCGGGATCAGCGCAAAAGAAGGCCTGAACATCGAACAGACCGTACACCTGGCTTTTACCATTCATGCCCAGGCCGGGCATCGTCTCACGACCGGCCAATTGAACCAGGCAGTAGAGGACATTTTGAAGTTACGCGGCCCCAGCAGCCCCACCACCCGCCCGGTAAAGGTGTATTATGCCACACAGATTGGTGTGTACCCGCCCACTATTGTGCTGTTTGTGAATAATCCGGAATTCATTACGGAAGAATATCGGCGGTTTTTCGTCCGGCAGCTCAGGGCCAGAACCGTGCTTACGGAAACGCCGATTCGCCTTTATGTGCGGAGTCATCATCGCAGCAAAGGCCTGCGGCCGATCACGCCGCCCGTCATCCGAGTTGAACGCCGGAGGCCTCCCAGTCGTAATTAAGACGGAAAACACCAGCATTTGCCCGGGCTTTTCTGAGCACTTAAGCAGGTTTTTAATGGCGCGATGGCCGGTCGATTATATTTCACGAAAGCCACACAGATGGACGATTTACTATAATGATTATGGCGACGGCGGAACCCTCCGGACGATTGCAAGATCCGCCGCTTGATGTTATCTCGCCAAGCTTGCCGCCATTGGGGCCTGGGCAAACTTGGCGATGTTTTTGACACCCAAGGCGGTAAGCTGACAGCGCTGTTGGCGTGCTTGCCTGTTTAATTTAGGGTATCTTGGCAATTCCGTTGCGGTTTGCGGGGATGCTCGTAAGGATGTTTTGCAGTGGATGATTCGCACTTGATTCGAAAAATGCTGGTCAGCAGCAGTATTCTCATTGGATTGGGAATTGTATCCATTATTCTGCTGAGTTGGCGTCTTGGGGGCAACAGCGCCTGCGCCGGTACTGTAACCGACAATTCAGCCGGCGTGGTGAAGCTGCTAAGCTCCAATGCGCCCGCCGCGTACGCCGAGCAAGTCAGCCGGCTGGTGCGCAAGCAAAAAATCCACACGCTTCTGGCCTTGCGTCCATCCGATCCCAACGCCCCCGGCATGGCCCAAATTTACACATGGCAGAAGACCTACGCCCGGCGCATGCTGGCCATAGCGAAAAAAACGCACCATCAATATGTACAGCAATCGCAGTTGGCACAAAAGTCGGCCAAGGCGGGAAAGGACCTGTCAGCCATCAGCCACCTGCTGGCCGCCTACGCGATCAGTGGGCATCAAACCGCCTTCCGTCATTTGCCATGGGTAGAAGCGATTGCACAGCAAGTTGCCCAAAAGGCTGCGCTGTATGATCACCAGGGTCGCTGGCTGGAATCGTTGGAACTCTATGCCGATCTGCACCACCTGTTCAAAATCTCCATGCGCTATGACAGGCGTTATAAGCGCATGGTGCGCATCACCACGCTGCTCGGGCGCTACACACCCAAGCAGTTCTTTGCGATGCAGAGCAAACTGTTTAAGCAAAGCAAAATCAACAAAAACAATACGTTGGTCCCCAACAAAAAACCGGCCCCCACCTTTCAGACCCCGCCCACATTTTCCAACTGGAGAAACCGCCTGACCGGCATCAGCCAGGTGATGCTGATCAACGCCTTCCAGCGGGCCCATGATGCCTGGGTGCTGCCGGTGCCCTACCGCAAGCTGCTGGTGGGCGGCCTGCGTACCATCGAATTGTTTCCGGAATTACCGCCACTGCATTATGCCTTTCCCATGCTGGCCAACGTAAAAAAAAGCCGTCAATTCAGCAATGATCTGGCGCAAATTATGCAACAGGTGAAAACCGCCAAGAGCATCGATACCGCCCAGATGATAGGCTACTGGCAGGAAGTAGCCAACGCCAACAACAACACAGTGCAACTGCCCAAACGCGTTGTGATCCGCGAATTCACCGACAGCGGCCTGGCCACGCTGGACCCGTACACCGTGGTGTTCTGGCCGAAGGAAGTGAAGGAATTTGACAAGGAAATCAGCGGCGTCTTCGGCGGAGTGGGCATTCAGATCCAGATGACCAACGCCGCACCGCGGGTCGTAAGCCCGCTGGTGGGCACGCCGGCATTCCGGGCCGGCATTGAAGCCGGTGATGTGATCGTCACCATCAATGGTCAGAGCACCACCGGCATTACCATCAACCAGGTGGTGCAGCGGATTACGGGCAAGCCCGGCACCTACGTCACCCTTGGCATCCGCCGCAAGGGCCATCCGGGCATCCTGGTGTTTCGGCTGAAGCGTCAGGAAATTCGCGTTAATTCCATCAAAGGCATCCGCCGCAAACATGGTTCAACCCAATGGCGATTCATGATTGATCGGCGCGACCATATCGGCTACATCCGCATCACGCAATTTCAACTGGATACCGCGCAGGAATTTCACAAAGCCATCCAGCATCTGCTGCGCCATCATGTGCATGGCCTGATCCTGGATCTGCGTTTTAACCCGGGCGGCTATCTGGAAACCGCGCTGAAAATGTGCAACATGTTCCTGAGTGAGGGCACCATTCTGTCCACCCAGGGCCGGGTGTGGCCGCGACACGATTACGTGGCGCAGGGAGATCCGCTGGTGCCCCCCAATATTCCGGTGATTCTCCTGGTGAATCAGGACAGCGCCAGCGCTTCAGAAATTTTCAGCGGATCCATGCACGACCTGAAGAGGGCCTTGCTGGTGGGCCACCGCACCTTTGGAAAAGGTTGCGTGCAAACCATGCATCCGGTGGGAATCAAGGGAAACGCCTTGATGAAAATCACCATGGCCTACTACTATCTACCCAATGGCGAATGCATCCAGCGCCTGGATCATGCCAGGGTGTGGGGCGTTCAACCCGACGTATACGTACCATTTTCACCGCTGCAGATGCGCCAGTTGGAGGCCACATGGCAGTACAACGATATTATTCCCGCTCCCGGCTATAAGCCCTCACCGGCAACGCAAAAGGTCATCAAGATGGTCACCAATGAAAAAGCCTATGACACGCAGTTGGATACCGCCCTGATGATGATGCGGCTGCAGTTGGCCCAGACCAACTGATCTGGCCGGGCCTGAAGGTGCCCCGGCCCTTGAAAGGAATACGGTCATGAACAAACAACGAATTATCGGCGACGTGATAAGCTCGTTGGTGGCGATTTTCGTGGGATTGGCGGCCCTGATGATGAGCATCCGTTACCTGGCCCGTCCGCAGGGAATCCTGGATTGGTCGGTGCAGCTTTGCGGTGCCACCACGGTGGGCATCATTATATTTTTCCTGTGCTGGGGGCACTTTCAAAAAAGCCCCCAACCAACGTCCAAGGAAGCCCCAATGCCGGAGGCCACCACCGCGGGCAATCATTCCTCCGGCGCACCAGATACCCGGGCTTAAAATCGCGGAACCGGCAAAGGGCAACGGCCAACTTGCTTTTCCCGGCCGATACAGGTTTAATAACCGGATATGAATGGTATCGGCGGCAAACTGGTGTCATTCGGGGCGCCGTCTGTTTTTTTGTAATAACTTTGGCAGGAGATCCACGATGAATCGCAAACACCTCATCACGGCCGCATCGCTGATGCTCACCACCGCCGTAGCCGGATGTTCCAGCGCCGGTAACGACCGCATTGCCCACCAAACTTCCCAAACCGTTTCTGCCCATCTGGTGCGCGGGCAGACCACCGAGGCACAGGTGCGGGCACTCTATGGAGATCCGATGAAGATCTCATTCACATCCGGTGGAAACCAGATATGGGAATATGAATTTACCAAGATGCATGCCACGGCCAGCGATTTTATTCCGTTTGAAAATCTATTCCGTTCAGATGCCCGCGGCCACCGGAATTCCCTGGTCATCTACTTCAACAAACAAAACATCGTGGAGAATTACGCCTTCAGTTCTTCCTCGGTCAAAGTGCATCAGGGCCTGACCCCCTGACCGCGGCAAAATGTGCAGGCCGTGCGAACCAAGGCTGAAATCGCCCCGGTGCCGCGCGCGCAGAGGGCCGCCCAACCGCCGCGCGGCCATGACTGGAAGTTAAGCAAAAACAACCTTGCCCGGCGCATGGGGCACCTTGCGCATCACGCCGCGCGTGTCCACAATCAGCCGGGCGTTATCGGCAATTTCTTGCCAGTTATAGACGCAGTGATGCGTCGCAATCAGTATGCAGTCGTAACCAGCCAGCACCGCCGGAGAAATGTCCACGCTTTTTAAGCGCAGCCGGTGCCGCCGCATCTGCGGAATCTGCGGAATGTGCGGATCGTTATAATCCACCTGCGCCTGCAGGGCTAATAATTTTTCGATAAGTTCAAGGCTGGGGCTTTCCCGAATGTCATCAATATCCGGTTTGTAGGCCATGCCCAACACCAGAATGCGACTGCCCTTCACCGATTTGTTATGCCCATTGAGCGCCCCGGCCAGCCGTTGAATAACGTAGTCCGGCATGTGCTGGTTGATTTCACCGGCCAGCTCAATGAATCGCGTCGGCAAACCCACTTCCCGGGCCTTCCAGGTCAGGTAAAACGGATCTATCGGAATGCAGTGCCCTCCCAGGCCGGGACCGGGATAAAATGCCTGAAAGCCAAACGGCTTGGTGGCCGCCGCATCCACCACTTCCCAGATATCAATTCCCAGCCGCTCCAACAGAACCTTCATTTCATTGACCAGTGCGATGTTCACGCACCGGTAGATGTTTTCCAGCAACTTGGCGGATTCGGCCACCTCCGCACTGCTTACCGCAATCACTTTTTGCACCGCAGCTTCGTAGAGGGCCACCGCCGCGGCCAGGCTTTCTGCGTCGATGCCTCCCACCAGTTTCGGAATCGTCTGGGTGCTGTGACTCTTGCGGCCGGGATCTTCCCGCTCCGGACTGAAAGCCAGGAAAAAATCCACGCCGCAGCGCAGTGCCGTCGGCTTGCCCGCCGCCGCTTTTTCCAATATCGGCAGTACCACTTCACGGGTGGTGCCGGGATAGGTCGTCGATTCCAGCACCACCAACTGGCCGGAACGCAACTGGCGGGCCACCGCTTCGGCGGTCTGTTGGACAAAGCTTAAATCAGGTTCAGCATGTCGGCCCAGGGGCGTGGGCACGCAGATCACAATGGCGTCCGGCTCGCTTAGCCGTTGAAAATCGCAGGTGGCTTCAAAGCGGCCGGATGCGGCCATGTCGCGGATAAAGTCATCCCCCAAGTGTCGCAGATAGCATCGGCCGGACCGCAGCATTTCCACCTTGGCCGGATCTATATCAAAGCCCATGGTCCGGAAGCCTGCGGCATGAAAAGTTCGCAGCAACGGCAGCCCCACATAACCCAGGCCCATCACCCCAATGACGGCCGTGCGAGCGTTGAAGCGCTGTATAAGTTGTTGTGATGACAATCGACCATTCCCAGCCAACACCAGAGACTTAATTTTACCTCCAGCCTCTCCCCGGAGCAACTTAAGGATCGAGCAAATTGCCACGCCGGCCGAAAGGGTGAATCCGCAGGCGGCAATCCTTCATTTGGTGCCAGGATTGTGCTATTCTGTGCGTTAATGCGCCGTGTGCTGATTATGTTTTCTTTGCTGCTGATGCTGATATTTGTCGGTGGCTTTTGGATTTCGGGCGGGGATGCCGCCCGATCCCGGGCGATCATTTTTTGCCAAGCGGGGCAAATTCACACGCTGGACCCCGCCGGGATGACGTGGATGCAGGACATTCGAGCGGGGCTGGCGCTGTGGCAGGGGCTGACCCAGTACAACCCCAAAACGCTCAATCCTATGCCGGGCGTGGCCAAAACCTGGACCATTTCCGCCCATGGCCGCACCTATACATTTCATCTGCGCCACCATGCACGCTGGTCCAACGGAGACCCGGTAACCACCGCCAATTTCATTTTCGCCTGGAAGCGCATGTTGCATCCGGCGACCGGTGCCGGCTATGTGGAAATGTTTTTCCATATCTCCGGGGCCAGGGCCTATTTCAACGCGCTGGCCAACCCGCACGCGAGGCCCAGGCCATTTTCTTCAGTGGGCATCAAGGCTCCTGACTTGCATACGCTTATTGTGCATCTCAACGCTCCCTGCCCCTATTTTCTGGACCTGATGGCGTTTCCGCCATTTTTCCCTCTTAATCAGGCCAGCATGGCCCGCTTCACCGTCCGGTCCGGTCATTCCTTGGCCTACTACAATCCGCGCTTTACCCGGCCACCCAACCTGGTCACCAATGGCGCATACCGACTCACCGCCTGGAAATTCCACCAATATCTGGAATTCAAGCCCAATCCCTATTATTGGGACCGCAAGACCGTGCGTTGCCGGGAATTGCACGTCGTTTCATTTTCGGATGCGCTTTCGGCATTCCGGGCCTATCAAAGCGGGGCTGTGGACGTGCTTTCATTTGTGCCGCCGGAATTCACCGCGGCGCTGCTGCGCCAGCAGCAGGCCGGCCTGCGGCACGATGTGCATTACAGGTCGGTCTTTGGTACGTATTATTACATTATCAACTGCACCCATACTCCGCTGACCAATCCATTGATTCGCCGGGCGCTGGACCTGGCCATTGATAAAAAGCAAATCGTCACGGATGTTACGCGGCTCCATGAGAAACCGCTCACGGTGCTGGTGCCGCCCGGAACCATTCCCGGCTACCACAGCCCGCATGGACTGGCCATGAACGTGCTGGAGGCCCGGCGCCTGATGCGGCAAGCGGGTTACCCGGACGGGCGCGGCTTGCGACCGCTGAAGTTTCTGACCAACGATACCGATTCCATGAACATGCTGGTGGCGCAGGCCATCGCCCAGATGTGGCGGCGGCATCTGGGCGTGCGCATCCGCATCGAAACCGAAGAAAGCAAAGCGTTCAACCAGGATTGCGTGCATGGCAATTTCGATATTGCGCGGGCCGGCTGGTACGGAGATTACATGGACCCCACCACCTGGCTGGATCTTTTTCGCTCCGGCAATCCCAACAATCACAGCCAGTTTTCCAACCGCCAATTCGACCAGTTGATGCATCAGGCGGATATCGAGCCGAATCCGGCGCAGCGGTTTACCCTGCTCGGCGATGCCGAACGGTTGCTGGTGGATCGTTACATGCCGGCGATTCCATTATTTCAATATACCGACGGCCTGATGTATCATTCCCGTAAGATCG
The DNA here is from genome assembly GCA_021851715.1 of Planctomycetota bacterium. Taxonomy (GTDB): domain Bacteria; phylum Planctomycetota; class Phycisphaerae; order WQYP01; family WQYP01; genus JABEVA01. Next base: position 17,220 of record JAJZCR010000003.1, on the reverse strand, counting down.
GTGGTATTGGGCCCAATGTCCGGATGATAACCCTGCTGCAATATATCCACTGGAAACACCGGCCTCGCGGAGGCACTCATCCATGATGCGATTTCTGATATCCCGCATCGGCCAGTCGTTGCTGGTGATCTTTGTGGTATATACCTGCACCTTCTGGCTGCTGATGGCTGCACCCGGCAACCCGTTTATCGGAGAAAAGCAACCGCCGCCTGCCATCATCCACGCCCTGAAAGTGCGGTATGGACTGAATCATCCGTGGCATGCATACTGGGCCTATCCGTGGCGCGTCATCACCCGGGGTGATCTGGGGCCTACCATCAGCTACGCTAACTGGACGGTGCTGGATGTCATTCGCTCGTCGCTGCCGATTTCGGTTTCGCTGGGATCCCTGGCTTTGCTCCTCGCGCTGTGGCTGGGCGTGGCGCTGGGCATGCTGGGTGCGGTAACACGCGGACATTGGCCGGACCTGACGCTGACCGTGGGCAGTCTGCTGGGAATCAGCCTGCCCAGTTTTGTCATCGGTTCGATTTTACTGCTGGTGTTTTCCACCTATGGGGCGCTTCTGCCGTCGGGCGGCTGGGGTGATCTGGCCCAGGTGATACTGCCTGCGTGTACGCTGGCAGCAGGCTTTCTGGCATACATCGCCCGGCTGACCCGCAGCGGCATGCTGGATGAATTCTCCGCCGATTACGTGCGTACCGCCCGTGCCAAAGGCCTGCCGCCGAACCGCGTGATTGTCGGGCATATTCTGCCCAACGCCAGCCTTCCGGTGCTTTCGTTTTTAGGTCCTGCGGCGGCGGCATTATTGACGGGATCCTTTGTAGTGGAGAAGATTTTTGCCATTCCGGGCATGGGTGAAGATTTTGTCAACGCCTGCCTGGATAAGGATATTCCGCTGGTGCTGGGCATTGTGATGGTATATACAGTGATACTGGTGGCGTTTAACCTGCTGGTGGATATCGCCTATGCGTTTGCGGATCCACGGATATCATTACACGGATGACCGCGGCCGCTGATACACGTAAAGGAACCTGGCCTATGATTGTTGATTGCCACAGCCACATCTGGCAAAGCCCGGAGCAACTCGGGCCAGGTGCGCTGCCGGACCTGGCCCGGCCCATGGTGTTTGGGCGGGATCGCATCCGGCTGTTGCCCAAAGCGGACACGGCCAGCCACCATATTCTCAGCGAACCTGCAGGGCGATGTTTCGTGCTGGGGTTTTGCAGCCGTTACCTGGGTGCCGATATTCCCAACAGTTTCATCGCGGATTACTGCGGCGAACACGCGGACCAGATGATCGGCTTTGCCGGGATAGACCCCACCGCGGAGGATGCCTGCCGGCAGGTCCGGCAGATCACGACGGAAAGCAGCCTCAAGGGCATTACGCTGTGCCCTGCGGCGCAGGACTTTCATCCGTGTGACACGCGGGCCATGGAAGTGTATGAGGCGGCCGCGGAACTGAAGCTCCCCATTATTTTTGATCACGGGGTGTATTTATCGCCGCGCATCAAGCTGGACTATGGCCGCCCGATCCTGCTGGATGAAGTGGCCCGCAATTTTCCGAATTTGAAAATCCTTATCGCGGACATGGGTTATCCATGGATTGATGAAACTTTTATTTTGCTGGCCAAACATCCCAATGTGTATACCGACATCTCGGCACTGCTGCAGAAGCCATGGATTGCCTATGATTCCCTGGTACGTGCGTGCCAGCACCAGATTGACGAAAAAATCTGTTTTGGCAGCGACTTTCCATTTTCCGATGCGGCAACAGCCGTCAGCACTCTCTACAATCTGAACTTCCTGGCCAAAGGCACCAATCTTCCGGTGATACCGCGGGAAATACTGGGGGCCATAGTGGAACGTGATGTCCCCGCGCTGCTGGGAATTCACCTGCCCGCCACACGGGTCATTGCCGCCCCGCCCAAAAGCCGGTCGAACCACCGAAACCTGTAAACTATAAGGATGTATGCATGCCAGAAAACGCCGTCAAAGTAATGGCCCTGATTTCCGTGCAGGGCCGGGACCAGAAGGGCGTGGTAGCCCGCTTTGCCACGTTTGTCGCCGAGCGCGGCATCAATATAGAAGACACCGAACAGCGCGTCCTCAGCGGTGTATTCGTGATGAATATGCTGGTGGATATCCGGGAGATGACCGAATCGCTGGATCAACTGATCACGGGCCTGCTGCATCTGGGGCAGGAGCTTTCCATGGAGGTGCGGGTTACCCTGCAACAGCTTCGCCGGCCGCGGCGTGTGGTGGTGCTGGTAAGCAGGGAACCCCATTGCCTTGAGACCCTTCTGACGGTGGCGGCAAAACAGGATTTGAACGGCCAATTCGTGGCTGTCCTGGCCAACCACCCCACGCTCGAACCACTGGCTAAAGTGGCGGGCGTGCCCTTTCACTGGAAAGCCAGCGGCACAACCGCTGAGGCCAAGGCCCAGCATTTGACCTGGCTGGCGCACACCCTGAAATCCCTGGAGCCCGATCTGATTGTGCTGGCCCGGTACATGCAGATTCTGCCGACGGAAATTGTGCAGGCCTACCGTTGGAAAATTATCAATATCCACCCGTCGCTGCTGCCGCATTTTCCAGGTGCCAACCCCTACCGCCAGGCGTTTGAAAGCGGAGTGCGCGTTACCGGATGCACGGCCCATTTTGTCACCGAAGCGCTGGACCAAGGCCCCATTATTCTGCAGGACGTATTTCACATTAATATCGGTCAAGATACCGCCGCCGAGGTGCGCACCCGCGGATTGGAACTGGAAGCCCAGACGCTGGCCAAGGCTGTCACATTTTTTCTCAATGAAGAACTCGTGGTGGTGGAGGGCAAGGTGGTATTCAAACCCGGCATCAGCGCCCTGTTACGACCCGGCAACAAAGATCGTCCGGAATAAAAAGGTTATGCCGATCATGCGGGTCATGCCCGGAAACCCGGATCCGTGGCATCAGCAGCGTTTCAGGTAACTTTCCCGGCGGCCTGTTGCCGCTTCAAGCGGTCCTGCCGCGCCAGTTCCCGCACCTTGGGGATCATGCGGTGGGTCAGTTCCACGGCCGCGGGTGAATCCGGAAATTTTTCGACCATGCGGTTGGCCACTTCCAGTGCTTCTTCATAGCGCTGCCGATGCAGCAAGTCCTGAAACATGGCCTCATCCTCCTTGCACTCCTGAATGCGGGCGTTTTGCTCCAGCGTCGGCAGATTGGCCCGGATCTGTTCCACCAGTTTTTCATCCGGGTAACGCTGAATCAACTGCCGGGCGCAAATCCAGGCCCGTTGCCATTGACGATGTTCCGTGGCCTCCTTGAGCGCGGCAAACAAACTGTGCAATTCGTCAATTCGGGCGGCATGCTCCTCTTTGCGCACCTGATCCACCAGGGCGGCCACCGCCGGTTCATCCGCATAATGCTCCGACAGGCGGTGCAGCAACTCGCGGACCTTATCCCATTCACCAATGCTGATCCATTCGCCCAACTGGTTTTTGGCATCGCGGACCACCTGCTCCACTTCCGCCTGCTTTTCATCGGAAACGCGCTGCAGGAATTCGCGCGCCACCGGATCCGAAGAATCCACCGCCAGCATTTCATCGATGCGATCCCCGGCGCGCCGCCATTCCCGCCGCTGAATGTGATGGCTGATGGTCTCGGCCAGGCGGGCCTTTTTCTTCTTCCAATACGTATCTGACATGGCCTGGCGCTGCTGATCGTTCATCAACGCCACCTCCCGCAGCTGCACCAGCAAGTCCACCAACTGCCGCCCCGCCGCCGAATCCAGTTGATCCCCGCCGGCCGCATTCGCCGCGGCTCCGGATATCTCCGTCCGCTCACCGCCGGAGAACGCGGAGGCATTGCGCAGCGATTCATCCAGCAGTGCCACCCGCCCGGCCAGATCGCGGTGCGCTTCATCCACGCGCCCACGCAACCGGTCCAGCGAATTGTGTATTGCCCGCAGCGCCCGCGCCTGCCGCAATGCCACCCCCAGCAGGCCGGCCAGCGCCAGTAAAACCGCGGCCAGCACCACTCCCACAAGCCCGCCCAAAAACGCCACTTGCAACGCCGCGCCGTGCGCCATTTTCGCCAGGATCGCGTCGCGATAAAAAATAATCGTGCCGGACACCGTCGCCAGCACCACCACCAGCGACACCAGATAGAGCAAACCCCTGGTAAATGTCTCCTCCCCCGAATGACCATCGCCGATGCCGCCCAAACGCCGCCAGTTGGAGGCCCCCGGCTCCGAAATCTGCCCCGCATCAACCTCTACATTTCCTAATTGCGCACCGGAACTCTCCGCCATGAGATAGCACCTTTCGTTAAACCTGCCGGATCGCCGGGCCAGCCAACAACCCGCGCCTCATGATTGTTCAACGCGGCCATCCTGGGATGGTTCCAACGCGACCACCTGCCCCCCCCCGCCAGATTCCGACAATACTTGTATCCGCTGTTCCGCACGCTCCAGAATGCTGCGGCATTTTTTAACCAGTTCCATGCCATGTTCGTAACGGTCCATCGTTTCCTCCAGGCCAATTTTGCCGCCGGCAATCTGTTCGACAATCTTTTCCAGTTGCCCCATGGCATCCTCGAAGGTCATTGGTTTGTCTTCTTTTTTTGCCATCGTACCTATCCTCTCATGTTCAAAATAACCATCCCTCCCGCCAGACCCTTGTTCCATCTGATCATTATAATCAGTTCTTTTCCCTGAGGCGATAAAACCAACCGCCCACCGGCCGTGAAGCTGCCCAACACGCCCCATCTGGTATATACTTATCGGTCAAGATGACCAAGCTTCCAAATGCCACTTCCCGCTCACTCCAAAAGCCTCCGGCGTGGCTTTTTGCCCTGGGGTACCATTCGATGCCGGCGGAATTTGAACTCCGCGGCCGACGCTACCGCTTCCACAAGCTGTTCAAACATGATTTTTATGCGGCCACCGGCCTTTATCGCCCGGTTGTTTCATCGGCACAAGCGGACTCTGCCGCCGCACCGCCCCCGGACGAAGCCCCCACCGCTGACTGGGCCGTGCTGAAAATTCAACGCAGTTTTCCGCTGTGGGGGCTTCCCATGCGCTGGCTGGGGGCCATGGTGGCCGGCCATGAAATCCGCATCTTGCGCAAGCTGCAGGGCATTGCCGGCATTCCGGAATTTTTGGGCACGCTGGGCACCAACGGGTACATCCACGCCTTTGTTCCGGGCCGCGATTTATCCCCTGATTGCCACCCCAATGCGGATTTTTTCCGTGAGTTGCAAGACCTTTTTGCTGCGATTCACGCCCGGCATGTCGCCTACGTGGATTCCAATAAGCGCGAAAATATACTGTATGGCGACGACCACCATCCGTGGCTCATAGATTTTCAAATTTCCTTCAACTGTCGCAAAAATCAGGATGACAATTTTCTGGCGCGCGCCATTCTCAAGCGGCTCCAAGCCGAAGACCGCTATCATTATTACAAACATAAAACCCGCCTGGCCCCGGAAATCTGTCATGCCGACGATTTTGCCCGCGCCAACCATCAAAGCTGGTATATCCGCGTACATCGCGTTTTCGCCCAGCCTATAATTCATTGCCGACGGCGATTTTTAGCACGCTACAAATCGCGGGCGAATACCCATGGCTGATGTGGCACAAACCTTCTGGCGGACTTTTCATGAGCTCACAGCGCGTTGTTGTCACCGGAATTGGCGTGGTTTCACCCAACGGTCTCGGGGCGGCCGCTTTTACCAGTGCCCTTGAGCATGGCATCAGCGGAATTGACTGGATCCCCAGCCTCGCCAAGGCCCCGATCCAAACGCGATTTGGTGGCGCACTGAAGACCTTCCACCCGCCCGACATCATGGACGCCCGTGATTTGCGCCGGGTGCCGCGCATTGTGCCCATGGCCCTGTCCGCGGCCCGTGAAGCAATGGCCATGGCGGATGTGGCGGTTCCTCCAGAGAGCGACCTGGCCGGAAATATCGGCGTGATCCTGGGGTCCGGCGGTGGTGCGGCGGAATTCATGGAAAGCCAATACCGCGCCTTTTTTACCGACGAAGGCAAAATTTCACCTTTTGGCGTTTCCGCTGCCACCGGCGGCGGAGCCTCCAGTGAAATTTCCATCGCCCTGGGCCTGCACGGACCCTCCCATGTCATCAGCAATGGATGCGCTTCGAGCACCGACGCCATCGGATACGCCCTGTGGCATATCCAGCGGCAGAACACGCCGATGATGCTGGCCGGCGGAGCGGATGCTCCCATAACGCCCGCCATCATCGGCGGCTTTGAACTTATGCGCGTGCTGGCCGGCCCCGTGGATCCGATACAACGGGCCAGCCGCCCCTTTTCGCGAGACCGCCAGGGCTTTGTTCTTGCAGAAGGGGCGTGGATGTTTGTGCTGGAAGATTACCGCCATGCCCGCGCCCGCGGTGCCCGCATCCTGGCCGAAGTGCTGGGCTGGGCCAGCACGTGCGATGCCTTTCACCGCGTGCAGCCTGCGCCCGATGCCGCCCAATCGGCGCGGGCTATGCAACTGGCGATGACCGACGCCGGCGTTTCGCCGCAGCAGATTCAATACGTCAATCTTCATGGCACCGGCACCGTGCTCAATGACCGGCTGGAAACCATGGCCATTCACAAATGCTTCGGCCGGCACGCCGGCAACATTCCAATGAGCAGCACCAAATCCATGATCGGCCATCCGCAGGGCGCGTGCGGTGCCGCGGGCCTTGCCGCCACGATTCTGTCGCTGCGGCAGGGCTTCATCGCGCCCACCCTCAACCTGATCGACCCGGCCCCGGAATGTGATTTGGATTACGTCCCCACGCATGCCCGCCCCACCGATGCCACGCTAGCCTTGTGCAACTGCATCGCTTTTGGCAGCAAAAATTCCGCCCTGGTGGTGCGGGTGCTGAAAGACTAAGCCGCCCTCAAGCTGACTCCGCGAAAAAAAGCGGCTATCATAACCCCCCGGTATGGATCGCTCCTGGCAACACCATCGCAGCATTAAAAACCTGGCCGGCATCGTCATCATTGCCGCCCTGGCCGCACAGCCGACATATTCCATACGGGCCGCCGCCCTGAGCGCCACGATGCGCCACCTGCTGAAAAAAAATGTCCGTATCCGCAATGGCTATGCGGCCTTTACCGGGAAAATCCATTGGCTGGCCAACAAGACGCTGCAATCGTGTCATGGCACGGTGCGGCTGGGAGCGGATGGCGTAAAATTCCCGGATCACGGGCCACAGCAGCTTTCGCTGCAACATGTTCGCACCACTGCCCGCGTAGATGCCTCCCGGCATGCGAACGGTGTACTGGCCATGAACGCCCGCCAGGGCATCACCCGCATTACCTCCCTTGGCTATGCGTGGCTGCATGCCTCAGCCCTGGTCATGCATTGGAATTTTATCAATGGTCGCGTGAATCTTCGTCATTTTCAATTCCATGCCCTGGGCGGCACCATGGCCGGCAACGCAACGCTTTCCCTGGCAAATGCCACTTTGCGCATCACCTGCGCCGGCACCAACATCAACCAGGCGGCACTCCTGGCTCATTTTGCGCCGCAGAACTTTGACATCATGGGACCGGCCGACTTCGCCGCCGCCCTTAACATTCACTTTTCCGGAGCCATCACCGGCACCATCACCGCCACCAGCACCAAACCCGGAACGCTGCGGATGTATCGGATTCCCGTGCTGGGGAGCATGCTGACCGCCACCGGGTATTCCCAGATGGACCCCGTGCTCAGACACATATTGCGAGCTTATCCATACCAGGCTGAGAAAATCACCATCTCCGCCACCGCCCAAAAGACCCTTATTCATCTGCGCTTTGATCGCAATAAATCCATTGCCGCCAAAAGCCAGACGGTGGTCATCACCCTGCATGGACACAAGGTGAAAGTCCGTCCGGAAATTCCCCACATCAGCAAAACCTTTATCGCACCGCCCATACGCAAGTTATTGCACGTGATGGTTACGCTTTTCAAGCCCAAAAAGCCGGATCACAATTAAGCCGCTGCCCTCTGGCGTGGTGCGGGGAAACACCAGCCTCTCACCGGCACCATCGCACTGGTCAGTGCGGCGCGGTGGCTTCAAACGGCGTGCCGCACGGGCCGCCATCGGTCGACACCTTCACACTCGTCACCCGTTGCCCCCTGGAATCCAGCGTATCGTACCAGCCGGCAATTTCCTCGCTGCCGGCCGGCATGTAATGAAATATCAAAGCCCGGCGAAACCGGGAGGAACTGACATTCGGCGTGGAGCCATGAATCAACTGGCCGTTAAAAAACAGCACGTCGCCGGCCCGCATCACCGGCATCACCGGATACATATTTTCCGGTGGGCGCACGAGATTCGTGGTGAATGAATGCGCCGCATCCGCCACTTCCGGACAAATTGTCGGCAGATGATGACTGCCCGGCACCACTTCCATGGCACCGTTTTCGCGATCGCAATCGTCAATGGCCATCCACGCCGCCAGGCATGTGCCCGGTTTCACTTTCAGATAAAAATTATCCTGATGCAACGCCTGGCCGCGGGATCCGGGCGGCTTGAAGTAAAACATGCTTTGCGCCGCCCACACATCTGATCCGACCAAAGCCCGCAGCAAGGCCAGAATCCGGTCATCCAGCAGGTAACGCAAAGCCAGCGGCCCCACCGGATATTCCGGATGCCGATGCGGATTCATCATCCGCGGATAAAACGCCAGCGGATCGCCCGGTTGGGCACCGGCAAGAATATCGGAGATCCCCGGAATCGGGCCGTTGGCGGCCAGGGCCATAAACGTATCACGGATGTTCTCCGCCTCCGCGGGTGATATCAGCCCGCGGGCCAGAAAATACCCCTGCTCCTGAAAACAGCTCAGGGGCGAGACGGATTGGACCGCATACACCATATACTTTTCTCCTATTACGCCCAGCATGGTTAAATCATGGCATAGCCAATAAATCCAACATTCATAGAGGATATTAGCACCGGCGGTATGGACAAACAAGAACAAAAAGTTGCTAATATGATATAATATTCTGCTATGAGCCAGGCTGTGCCGCACAATTCGACGGTTCTTGTCAGCAATATTTTCACCGGCCATTTTAAGGAAACGTTGGGCTATCGGTGCTATCGACCGGGCGGCACGCCCGATTGGCTGCTTATTTATACGGTGGGCGGTGGCGGTCTGCTGCGTTACGCACAGCAAGAGCTTCGTACCGGCCCGGGTGATGCGATTGTATTTTCACCCCGGGCCTACCACCATTACCAGACTGACCCCGCCATCGGACGGTGGGAGTTGCTCTGGGCGCATTTTCAGCCGCGTTCGCACTGGATGGACCTGCTGGATTGGCCGCGGGTATGGCCGGGGCTGATGCGAATTTCCGTGGCCGACCCGTCGCGGCGAAGGCATCATGCAGGTGCGTTCCAACGGATGCATACCCTGGCGATTGGCACCCATCGCAGGGGCCAGGCTTTCGCCATGAATGCCCTGGAGGAAATACTGCTGCAACTGGATGAACTCCACCCCGATGCCCAGAACAACCGCATGGATGAGCGCATTCGGGCGGCCATGGACCTGCTCTTTGCGGACATGTCGCGGCCAACACCCATTGCCACACTGGCCCGGACAGCCCTGTTGTCCGAATCGCGCTTTGCCCATTTATTCAAAGCCCAGACCGGCATCTCGCCGCGCCAATTTATCGAACAGCATCGCATGGGCCACGCCCGCCAGATGCTGATGATGAGCCAACATTCCATTAAACAGGTGGCGGCGGCAGCGGGCTTTCCCAGTCCTTTTTATTTCAGTCTGCGTTTTAAGCGGCATACCGGTCTAAGCCCGCAGGCTTTTCGCCGCCGCATGCAGTCACCACCCGCAGCCGCGCCACGCACCCGGAAATAAGCTCCACGGTGTTGACCGGCAGCGGAAGAGCAGCGATGATGATCTGCGGGTTGTCCGCAAGTGGATGGTCAATTTGCGTGACCGGCGGACGGACCGACCTGTATTGGGGAAATGTGACTATGAAATCGATGCTTTGGCTGGCAACGTGTGCATTGCTTTTAACGCTTTGGAACAGCGGGAATGCAGCACAGGCGAAAGATTTTTTCATTCAATCCGGTGATCGCGTGGTGTTTTACGGAGACAGCATTACCGAGCAGCGATATTACCCGGTGGCGGTACAAACCTTTATTCGCACGCGGTTTCCCAACCTGCACGTACGGTTTGTGGATTCCGGCGTGGGCGGCGATCGGGTTACGGGTGGTTGGGCCGGCGGGATTAATTTACGATTGAAGCGCGACGTATTTCCTTTCAAACCCAACGTGGTCACCATTATGCTGGGCATGAATGATGCTAGCTACAGACCGTTGAATGAGCATATTTTCATGATCTACAAAAACGGCTACCGGCACATTATTCAATCGCTGCAGGCCCATCTGCCGGGGGTAAAAATTGTGCTTATTGCCCCTTCTCCGTGGGATAATTATGCCCAGCGGAAAGGGTATCCAATCAATCCGCACCATCGGCCAGGAAGCTACAATGACGTGCTCATCCGTTACAGCAATTTTGTCAAGAAGCTGGCGGCTAAGAATCATCTGCTGTGCGTTGATTTTAATACCGCGCTGGTTCAGACGATTGCGGCTGCAATCAAAATAAATCCACATTTGGCCACGCGCATCATCCCCGGCCAATGCCATCCGGGCGCTACGGGCCAAATGGTGATGGCGCGGACGCTGTTGCGGGCGTGGGGTGCTCCAGCCACCGTGGCGGCAGTGGATATTAACGCCGCCGATAAATCCGTCGCCAAGACAACAAACACGACGGTAGGCCATCTTTCCATATCGCCGACGCGAATTTTCTGGACAGAGTTGGATCAATCTTTGCCGTACCCGATGATGACACTTCATGCCTCTTGGCCGCAATTTCCACCCATGGCCGCGGGGTGGACAGGACCGCTGCAAAATATGCAGGCGGTGAACCCGCTGGCGGCGATGGTATTGAAGGAGGTTCATGCGTATCGGGTTCTGGACAGCGAGCCACTGCGTGTTGACGGTCTGGCGGCGGGTCACTATCAACTGCGGATCAACCATCAGCAGGTGGGAACATTTAGCGCCAGCCAACTGGCCAAGGGTATCAATTTAGCCCGCTACGACACCCCCAGCCCAGGCCTATAAGGTCATGCAACTGGTGTGGCAGCAGACGGAATATCGTTTTGTGGCCTGGCGGAACTACCAGTTACCGCTGCCGCGATTGGGTGGTCCCGTCATTGAGAAAGCGGGACAAAAACTGGTTGCGGCCATGTATACGCATTGGCGGCACATGGATGCAGCCCAGTACGCCGCCGCCAAGCCGCTTCCGGATGACTATAGCCTGACCGCCGTGAAGTAGTCTCGGGCCGCGTGTCGGCGTGCGGGGTGTGCGTGGTGGAGGCAATGGCGAGGTGGTAATCAACACTCGGTCGCCGCGGCTGGAAGGACCCAGCCGGCTACGGCAGGCCGGGGACGCCTGCACCACAAAACAGGACCAACCGGGTACGGTGATGGCGTAATCGCGTCTTTACCCTGGTAGCAACCAGGCACTTCTCTTATACTGCTGATGGATGGAACGTGTAACGGGAAAGCCGGTTATGGCCCTACAAATTCAATGGCCGCCGTATCTGGCCAAGCGCCTGGAAGCCTTGCGTGCGGCCCAGCGGAAAAAACATCTGCCCGCATTGCTGGTCAACTACGGTCCGGATGTCAGCTATCTGACCGGATTTGAAGGCGACGATTCCTGGATCCTGGTGACGCCGGAAAGCGTCTGGCTGCTGACCGATTCGCGTTACAGCCAGCAGGTTTCACGGCAATGCCCATGGGTCCGGATGGTGGTGCGCAAAAAGGGGCTGGCCGAGGCCCTGGGCCGCATCATCGGGCGCAGCCGCCTTGGCTCTCTGGCGGCCCAGGAAGAATCTCTGACCGTACGGGAAGAGCGCTCGCTGCGGACAGCCCTGGGCAAATGCGGTCATCAAGTGGAGTTCAAAACCGTAGCCGGGCTGGTGGTTCCGCTGCGCAACCGTAAAGATGCGGTGGAAATCAAACTTATTGAACAAGCCGTGGCTGTGGCCCAGCACGGCTTTGAGAAGCTCAAAGCCGGGCTGCATACGGGCATGAGCGAAAATGAAATTGCGGCTCTATTGGTCTATGAAATGCGCCGGCGCGGGGCCGAAGATGCCAGCTTCGAGACCATTGTGGCGGCCGGAGCCAATGGCAGCCTTCCGCATTATCGCCCGGGCAACGTAAGACTGGAGAATAATTCGGCACTGCTCATTGATTGGGGGGCGCGGGTTGAGGGCTACCGGTCGGATCTGACGCGGATGATTTTTGTTGGTCAGGTGCCGCGGAAAATCAAGGAAATCTACCAAGTCGTGCGGGAGGCCCAGCAAGCGGCGATTGCGGCCATCAAGCCTGGCCTGACCGGGCGTGAAGTGGACAAAATCGCCCGCAACATCATCAAAAAGGCTGGTTATGGAGACGCTTTCGGCCATGGCCTTGGGCATGGCATCGGTCGTGACATTCACGAGCCACTCTCGCTTTCTCCACGAAGCACGGTTATTCTTGAGGCGGGGATGACAGTGACGGTGGAACCGGGTATTTATCTTCCGGGCATCGGCGGCGTGCGAATCGAAGACGATGTGCTGGTGACACCGGATGGCCATCGTGTGCTAAGCACCTTGCCCAACGATATCGGCTCGGCGCGGTTGTGAAGCAGCCGGCGGCGGCTGTGCGCGACGGATGCCAAGGTAAAAATAACAGACGGAGACATGGAAAATGGCTAAAGAAAGCTTTACCGATAACAAACGGGTGCGGGATTTAATTAAATTGATGACGGACCACAGTGTAACGGAATTGGAATTGGTGGAAGACAAGGCCAGGATTCGTCTTAAAAGAGATATGCCGACAGGTCCGGTGGGTGCGGGCGCGGCCACCGTCATTTCGGCTGCGGTGCCGGCGGCAGCGGGCGGGGCGGAGGGCGCAGCGGCGACCACGCAGGTCGACGATCTGGTGGCCATTAAATCGCCGATGGTGGGCACGTTTTACACCGCCCCCAATCCGGACTCGGATCCCTACGTACGTGCGGGAGCATCGGTAACGCCCAAATCGGTGGTGTGCGTCATTGAGGCCATGAAGGTATTTAATGAAATTCATGCTGAGGTTACCGGCACGGTGGTAAAAATTATGGTCACCAATGGTCAAGCGGTGGAATTCAATCAGCCGTTGTTTATGGTTCGGCCGGATTAAATCCACCGCCCTACCGACGTGGCGGAGCGACGGCCCTACCGGTACCAATCCTTCCAGTAGAGGAACGATATGTTTTCCAAAATCTTAATCGCCAACCGTGGTGAAATCGCCCTGCGGATCATCCGCGCCTGCAAGGAGCTGGGAATTGAATCGGTGGTGGTGTATTCCGAAGCCGATCGCAATGCGGGTTATCTGAAACTGGCCGATTCGGCTATCTGCATCGGGCCGGGTCCTGCGGCGGAAAGCTATTTGAATATTCCGAGGCTTATTTCGGCTGCGGAAGTCGCGGATGTGCAGGCCATTCACCCCGGCTACGGTTTCCTTTCGGAAAACGCGCATTTTGCCGAGGTTTGTCGAAGCTGCAAAATTGAGTTTATCGGGCCTTCCGTGGAATCCATGCGTTTACTTGGATCCAAGCTGGCCTCCAAAACTCTAGCCCGGGAGTGCGGCGTGCCCCTTACGCCCGGCAGTGATGGGCCGGTGAAAACGGAAAAGGAGGCCGCGGAGGTGGCCAAAAAAATCGGCTACCCGGTGATTATCAAAGCATCCGCGGGCGGCGGTGGGCGCGGGATGCGGGTCGCCCATAATGAAATAAGCTTGAAAGGGTCGCTCAAGGCAGCGCAGGCCGAGGCGGAAGCCGCCTTCAAAGATTCCACGGTGTTTATTGAAAAATACCACGAAGAGCCGCGCCACGTGGAAGTGCAGATTCTCGGGGATAAATTTGGTCACGTGGTGCATCTGTTTGAGCGGGATTGCAGCATTCAGCGCCGCCACCAGAAACTTATTGAAGAATCCCCCTGCCCGGTTCTCGATGAAGCCACCCGGCAGGAACTCTGCGAATCGGCGGTGCGGCTGGCCAAAGCGGCCGGATATTATTCCGCAGCCACCGTGGAGTTCATCATGGATAAAGAGCGGAAATTTTTCTTTCTGGAAGTCAACACCCGCATTCAGGTGGAACATCCGGTTACGGAAATGGTTACGGGACAGGATCTTATTCAATGGCAGTTGCGCATCGCTTCCGGTGAAAAGCTCACTTTGCAACAAAAAGATATTCACATCCAGGGGGCGGCCATTGAATGCCGCATCAACGCGGAAGATCCCGACCGCAATTTCGCCCCCTGCCCCGGCACTTTGGAAGAATTTGTGCCTCCTGGCGGTCCGGGCGTCCGCTTGGATACCCACGCGTACCAGGGATACCGCATCGGCCCCAACTACGACAGCATGATCGCCAAGCTGATCGTCCATCGGCCCACCCGCGCCCAAGCCATTGCCACCATGCGGCGGGCCTTGGACGAATTTCGCGCCAGTCCCGTAAAAACCACCATTCCCCTGCTGCGACAAATCATCAATGAGAAAGATTTTCAAAGCGCCAGCGTTGATACCGGCTGGCTGGAGCGCTCGCGGCGGCAAGCTTAATCGCCAGCGATCGGGAAGGCCCGTATGCTCAGAAGCTCAAGACCACTGCGGTTAAGCCCTGACGCGACGTTGGGGCGGCTTGGCCCACGCCCGCCCCAACGCCACAAACTTCGCCCGGAGCCATCGAGCCGGATGGTATTTTTTGGAGCGACCATGCGTTACAGCAGATTTTTGTTGCCGGTGCTGTTGTTATGTGCCCCGATCTTTTGCCGCGGCCATTCCGTTGCCGCCTTAGGAAACTCCGCAAAAATAAAACCTCCCGACTCACGTCTCCCGTCCCGCGGGCCGCAGCCCGCGCTCCTGACCCTGCGGGGAATCATTGAATCTCCCAGTGCCATTACCAGAATCTGGGCCGTCAACCGCGCACGGACCAATCCGCTGGCGGTCAGCCGTGGAATCCTGGGCCATGGTAAAAACCGCACACCGTGGGTATTTCCGGGCACCTGGAACCTCCGGACCCACCGCTTCTCCATCCCGCACCTGGTGCCAGGCCATCATTATGATCTTATTGTCTGGAATCATCAGGGCCGGTGGGAAGGGGTGAACATGAACTACTACCGGCTCTGCACGCCACAGGACAAATTCACCGCCGCCGATTCCCGTCAAATTGTGACTTTTATTACAAAAATTCAGCGTTTTACCAATTATAACGAACCCCTTTGGATCGCGGCGGATCATCGCCATGCCACGGTGGTGGTGGAACAGCTCCGCACCACCGGTTTTTATTCCGGCCACCAAGGTTCCCTTATTTTTCGCGTGGCGGTCTGGTATTTCCAGCGTTTCTTTGGCGGCTGGGAAAAGGTCAGCAACATGGGCGTAGTGCTGACACGGTGGCGCGGCCCGGCCAGCGAGATTCCCAACCCCTGGCAATATCTTCCGGCGTTGGGAGGCATTCACGTCAAAAAAAGCGGCCGCTACGCCGCCATCCATATCATTCTGCCGGCCAAGGCCAGTCCGCACCACGGTCTGGATGGTGCCATACCATAAAGGTGCTGGCTGGATGAAAAAGGGGTCAGATGAAAAAGGGGTCAGGTACCATTTTCCCGGCGCGGCCTGCGACCAAAGCGGTCGGCGGTCAGCGATCAGCCGTCAGCGGACGCTGGGGACATCGCCGGGGAATGCGGGCCGTGG
Source organism: Planctomycetota bacterium (assembly GCA_021851715.1). Classification (GTDB taxonomy): domain Bacteria; phylum Planctomycetota; class Phycisphaerae; order WQYP01; family WQYP01; genus JABEVA01. The sequence goes on along the minus strand of JAJZCR010000003.1, from coordinate 1,446 downwards.
GCACTGATGGCGAAGCGGGGATCAGCCCTTGTTCGCCGCGACTGGTGGGACACAGCCGGCCGGGACGCCTGCACCACAAAACAGGCACAGCCGGCTACGGGTGACGGATGGTGGGCTGGGGCGAGCGGGCAGTAAGGGATCAGGCTGCGGGAGCGCTCAAGGAATACGGCGCAATCGACACTGCGCGGCTGCGGCCGCACTACGTGGCGTTGACGAAATCGGCCAGCGGTGTTACCCGCACGTGCTGAGCCAAATTGTACGTCCGGCGGCCCGGATAGACCACGCAGAGTTCATCAAGCTTGAGATCGGCCAGTACGATGCGCATGGATGACGTGAGAACGGGGGCGTCCATACGCTTACATTCCACGCCGATGCGGCGGCGACCTTTGAACAAAAGCAAGTCCAATTCAGCACCGCCATGGGTGGCCCAAAAATAAGATTCCTCAGGCTGCAAGGCTTTGAGCACCTCTTCCAGGGCGTAGCCTTCCCATGAAGCGCCAACCTTGGGGTGGTTTTCCAGATCCCGGCGATTGTTAATATTGAGCAATGCGTGGAGCACACCACTATCGCGGATATACACTTTGGGGGCTTTCACCTGGCGTTTGGAGATGTTTTCAAACCATGGCGGCAACTGCCGCACCATGAAAACACCGGTCATCAGGTCCAGATAGCGGCGCACCGTTGGTTCGCTGACGGCCAAGGCCCGGGCGAATTCGGCCGAATTCCACACCTGGCCATGGTAGTGGGCAACCATATTCCAAAAACGGCGCAGGGCCACTGCGGGAATGGAAACATCGAGCCCGAGAAGATCGCGTTCCAGGAGCGTATTGAGAAATTGTTTCCGCCATAAGAGAGAGTCGTTTTCCCCGCGGGCCATAAATGACCGTGGAAACCCGCCGCGCTGCCAATGCCTGGGCAGGGCAGCCGCGCCAAGATCAGATAGGCGGAACCCTTCAAGCGGAATGGTTTCAATTCTTCCGGCCAGAGTTTCCGACGATTGCCGGAGGAGCTCTGGCGACGCGCTGCCCAGGATGAGAAATCGCGCCGGCAGGGGTTGGCGATCGGCGAGCACGCGAAGCAGAGGGAAAAGTTCAGGCTGGCGTTGAATTTCGTCAATGACGATCAAGCCTTTGAGCGGTCGCAGGGCCAAGTCGGGCTGGGTCAGGCGGGAGAGGCAGGACGGGTCTTCCAGGTCAAAATAATTGAGCGAATCGGGCGGCACAAATTGCCGGGCCAGGGTGGTTTTACCGCATTGGCGGGGTCCAAGCAGCGACACCACACGGCTGCGCCGCAGGGCCTGGCGAATAAGGTGAATGTCGGTTTTTCGAGCAATCATAGGAGAGATTGTATACCTTGAAAATCGAACATGCAACGTTCGATTTTCAAGGTAGTGACGCAACCTGCGGCGGTGGGCCACGACGATGGGGCATTGCCGGGTAATCGAAT
>JAJZCR010000041.1 GCA_021851715.1 Planctomycetota bacterium | reverse complement strand
TTTGGCTCGCCGCCGGCGAACAGCTATACTGATTCCATCAGCCTCCCGATGCGTCGGGATAAACTCTGCCGCGTATCTGGGGGCGACATTGACGTTTACGCCCAAGATTTTCGGCTACTGGCAGATATCTACGAGTTGCAGCGTGACCGTGACGGATACCACAACCAATCAATACTGGAGCGGCACCGGCAACGCCGGGCCGGCGTTTTCGAGCAGGGGTGCGGTGGGTGAGATGGGCGGTGGATTTTGTGGTTCATTGGCCATGGCTTGTTGTTAGTCGGGACATGGTGGGGACAACCTGGCCCGCAGGCTGGGAAGCCTGCACCACAATGTTGGCCCTCACCCAAAAGTTACATTTCGACACGGTGGGCCGTTGTCGGACCTGGTGTGCTCCGTAATTGTGCTCTTAATCAACACTTGTGGTCCCCCTCCGTTTGGCTATTATTGTTGCGTTCCCCGCAGCCCTGCTACAGAGGAGTTCCCTTTTTCTTCATTAAATAGGCGGCTGGATGAGCGACGGACCAATAGTCCCAGAATTTGCCAGATGGCTGAGCATTCTCAGCGATCTAAATTACGACCCTGCCAAGGGAATTGCTCCTCATAAGCCCCTGTTGTTGCTTGTGGTTTTCGATCTCGCCGAGGAGGGTAAACTCCCTGGCGCGTTACTCCGCCGTGACGGGGATTTGGCTTTTCGTTTCAATTCATACTGGAGAATCGTCGCTGAACGTCGACGTACCAGGCCCGATGCGAAGCTCCCGTTCTACCACCTGAAAACGGAAGGCGTATGGGTGCCGCTTGAGGTCGATGGAAGACCCGCGCACGACCGCAATCGTGCGGTGCAGGCCCAACTGGACACATCCTTCTGGCTTAGCCTCAACGATCCAATTTTTCGCATGCTTGCCCGCCGTACGCTCATCGCGAGGTACTTCGAACCAAGTGAACGTGCGGAACTGTACAGCCTGGCTGGGATCGCTGTCCCCCCCGACGATATTAAAGCCGCGGACGCCACGCGATTTCTGGCATCGAACGAGTCCGAGGCCATGCGCGATGCCAAATTTTCAGTGCGGGTACTGCCAGCATATAACTATACCTGCGCTCTGACGAGGTACAGGATGGTGGCAGTTGAGGGAACGACAGCCGTGGACGCCGCACACATCCACCAGTTAAAGAAGGGCGGCAATAACCACCCGACAAACGGCATAGCACTTAGCAAGACATCTCATTGGCTTTTTGATCACGGATTCTGGTCAATCAAATCAAATTTGCAAATCATCGTCGATGAGAGCCGCTTTGAGGAGGTTGGCGAGGAGGCATACCTCCTGAAGAAAATGGCAGGCCGAGAACTGCTCCGGCCGGCCAACGCCCTTTTCCTTCCCGATCAGCCGAGTTTGGCATGGCACCGCCGCCACCACGGGTTCGAACACGAATAAATCCCCGCTCCCGCCACAATCGCGTCCAAGTAATTGGCTGGGAGACAGGCCATTGCAAGATCAAGGGTTACATTTTTCAGCCAGGGGGCGGGATGGCCTTGCTTCTCCGATAGCTACGCTAGTCCCCCCTGAATTAATCGGACAGACCCCAAGGCTTGGCCAGCGCGTCGTCGAGGCATTATCACTTTCGCCGCCAATAAGAGGTGTGAAAATAACGAAATGACCCTGCGCGATGCAATCGAGATCGCGAGCAGATCCGGTGCCGAAGGAACGGCTACCGGTGTGGACCTCGCCCTGATTCAAAAAATTGTGAACCTGAACATGTCCAGTCCAGATTCTTTTGCCAGGACAATTCCATCTGCAGTCGTCCGATCTGCGCATACAACTGCGCTGAAGACGCTGCCGAGAAGGGGATCAAGCTGGACGTAGTCCAATTGCCCAAGGCTAAACGCGGCTTCGTGCTCTTGCCGAGACGTTGGGGGGTAGAGCGCTCCTTCGCAGGGATGACCCGATGTCGGCGGCTCGCCAAAGATGATGAGCGGCTTGCCAACACCGTAAAGACTTGGCATTTTGCAGCTTTCGCCTGCTTGATGCGCACACGATTTCTGGCCCATAGTGCATAACACGCTTTAGGCAGCGCCATCAACGCCTGGTCCATGGTGATAATCGTTCGGCCGCAAATTCGGCTCTGGTACCTGGAAATCATCTCCGCCCGGGGCCGTTATCCCATGGTACGCGCCGGGGGCCGCGGTGAAAGGGCGCGCCGCGCGGCGGATGAGGCAACATACGCGGATGCGGCCCGCGCCAGAAGCGGGCACGAAGCGGTGGCCGTCCCGGATAGTACCGCCAGCCAAAATGCGGGTCACGGTAATAATACACGTGCCGCTCAGGATCAAAGTAAAAATCAAACGACAGCGGCGGAGCCACCACGGCAACACCGGGCGGCGGCGGTGGAAGATAAACAGGTGGCGGACCAGCCCAGTACACCGCATCGGGCGGTGGCAGCCCCGGGTAATAGCGCCAGCCCGAGCCGGGGTAGTAACAATAATAGGACTGCAATCCCGGATCATAATAGTATTGGTACGTATAAACAGGCTGCGGCGGAGGCACGGGGACCATCACTCCGCCACGATGCCAGCGGCCATAGTAATAGGCACCACATCCAGCAGGCAGCATAGCGGCCACCGCCAGGGCAAGGCATAATCCGGGTTGACGATACCGGCGAGCCGCACTCCCCAGTTTGCCCATGGCGTTACCGGACACGGTAGTCAAACGCAACGTTATCATCGATTTCATCAAGGCTTTTATTTTCATAAAATTCCGTCCTTGCAGCAATGTTACCAGTGCCACGATGAGCCGCCAAACGAAAGATGCGGCCACCTTTGCTTCTATGGCTACACACCAACCGTGCCATTTGGTTGCGGCTTTTCCGCAAAAGGGAATCCGAAGGTGAAGGTTTCGGATGATGATGGCATCATGTCGGGACTTGGGAAGGCGGTGGCCGAGTGTCAACCGCGGCCGGCTCCACATGCACCGTAATATCCATACTTGGATCCTGGCGTTCAACCGCCATTTCCACACTGGTGGCAATCTGATGGCCGGCTTCCATACTCATCTGCCGGTCCACAGTTATGGTGGCATCCACAAACCGGCGGTTGCCGCTCTGCCTTGCCCGTACTCGCCGCACTTCCACCACGCCGGGGACGGCTTTCATCAGAGCGGTCAGTGAGGCTTCCAGACCGGCGGGTGAATGATCCATTAAAATGTCAATGGATTGGCGTGCCAGCGACAAAGACGCCCCCACCATCACCACAGCCACAAAAATAGCTCCGACAGCATCCACATGGGCCCAGCGCGTTCCGCCGATACGCACCGCCACCAAACTGGCCAACACCACCGAAGAAATGAGAAAATCCACCCCGAAATGCAGGGCATCGGCGCGCAAAGCCTGGCTTTCATATTTTTTCGCCGCGGCCGTCAGCAGGCGGCTGCGCCACACATCGGTCATCATGGCCACGGCCACCACACCCATGGCGCAATAACTTGCCCAGTAATTAGTATCCGGCTGGACCGGCGGGCCAAGCAGAGAATTAACAGCCTCCCAGCCGATCCAGAACGCCGTAAGCAACAGCAAAATGGATTCACCAAACGCCGACAGGCTTTCCACTTTGCCATGGCCGTAGTTATGGCTGGCATCGGCGGGCCGATCGCTGATATGCAAAGCGCCCCAGGTAATGCTTGCAGCGGTGACATCCAGTGCGGAGTGTAACCCGTCTGAAAGCAGGGCCAGGCTGCCAGTGAGCATCCCGAAGATCAACTTCAGCAGCATCATGGCGATGCTGGCAAAAATGGAGGCCTCGGCGATACGGTATTTTTCTGCCATACGGCAATTCTACGCCACCGGCCGAAAGGCTCAAAGCGCCGCAGTATCGCCTATGGTTCCAGGGTAAGCTGTGCCAACACCAGATCGTCTTTGATTTTTTCGTTGAACCCAAAACCTGCGTGCCGGCACAGGGAAAGCATTTCTTTGTTGGAGGAAAGAATTTCCGCACCCAGGTGGGTAAGCTTTTCCTGGCGGGCCACGGCAATCAATTGCCGCAGCAATTCGGTTCCCATTCCCTGGCGCTGATATTCATCGGCAATAACCAGGGCAAAGCGGCCGTCGGTGGTATGGGGAACGCGGGACAAGCGGGCCACGCCCAGAATTGCCGCCGGGCGGCCTGCACTGGTGGGTTTCTCCAGCACCAGGGCGATTTCCCGATCGTAATCATTGAAACATCGCCGGATGAGGCGTTCATGGAGCACACGGCTGTCGTAGCTGATCATGCCCATGTAGCGCTGATGCACGCTTTGGTCGGAAAGGTGCCGATGAAATTCCACCATCAAAGGTTCATCCTCCGGGCGAATGGGCCGCACAATCAGGGGGCTGCCATCGCGGGCGGTGATACGGGCCATGTACTGACTTGGATAGGGCCGGATGGCGGTGCGCGGTGGATTCTTCGCGGCGGTTTTGGCATCCTGCAAAACAATGCGGGCATCCAGAGCTATGATGCCCCGGTTGGACACCAGCAACGGATTAATGTCAATCTCCTTGATTGCCAGATGCTCCACCACCAGTTGGCTGAAGCGCACAACAACCTCTTCGAGCTTCGCTAAATCGACCGGGGCCCGGCCGCGCACGCCCTTGAGCGCTGTGTAGATGCGTGTTTGTTCCATCATGCGGCGGGCCAGGGTGGTGTTGAGCGGGGGCAAAGCCAGGGCCCGGTCGCGGAATACTTCCACGAGTTGGCCGCCGGTACCGAAAAGTATCATCGGCCCCAACTGCAAATCCACGGTGCTGCCCAAAATGATCTCGTAGCCCTCATGCGAAACCATCTGTTGTACGGTAACACCGTTGAATGCAGCCTCACCGACCCGCCGCACCACGGAGGCATAAATCTGATCAAACGCCACACCCACATCCGCCGCGGATTTCAGATTCAAACGCACCCCATCCACTTCGGTTTTATGGGTAATGGTATGCGAATAAAGTTTTACGACCACGGGAAAGCCGATGGCCGTGGCCGCGGCGATGGCGGCATCGCGCGTGGTGGCAATGCGGGTTGCCGCCACGGGCAGGCCATAAGCGGCCAGCAGTTCTTTGGCTTCCGGTTCTGTAAGCATGGTACGGCCGTCCTGGCGCGCCTGGGCAATGAGTTCTTCCACGCGTTTCCAGTCACACGACGGATCGCCGGGGGCCGTAGCCAGCGCCGGCGTTTCGTAAATTCCCTTGAGGTTGTAGGCCCATCGCCACATCAAATTAAAAGTGCGCGCGGCAAGGTCGGGGTAGGCAAATGTGGGTATGCCGGCGGCGCTGAGGCGGCGTACGCCTGCGGAAACCTCAGCACCACCCATCCAACTGGCCAACACGGGCTTTTTCAGGCCTTTGACCTCATCGACCAAAGCCTCGGCGGTTCCAGTGGGATCGGTCATGGCCTGCGGGGTTAAGATAATCAGCAGACCATCGCTGTTGGGGTCCTTGGCGGCAATTTTTATGGCCGCGGCATACCGTTTGGCATCGGCGTCACCAAGAATGTCAATGGGGTTCCCCTTGCTCCAATGCGCGGGCAGCAGGGCATTGAATTGATCGCGCGTGTCCGGGGCCAGGGATGCCAGTTCCCCCTGGCCCAAAATCAGCGCGTCGGTAGCCAATACGCCCGGGCCGCCGGCGTTGGTGACAATGGTCAGCCGTTTGCCTGTGGGGCGGGGCTGTTTTCCCAACACCTCGGCCATGGAAAACAATTCCTGGATGGAATCCACGCGCAGAACACCGGCCCGGCGAAATGCCGCTTCCATGGCATCGTCGGCTCCGGCCAGCGTACCGGTGTGAGAGACGGCCGCCGCCGCCGCCGCCGCCGTGCGCCCCGCCTTGATGACAATAATAGGTTTGGAAATAGCCACTTCACGGGCCGCGGACAAAAATGCCCGGGCATCGCCAATACTTTCCATGTACAGCACAATGCTGCGTGTAAGTGGATCGTCGCCGAGATAATCAATCAGATCTCCCCAGCCCACATCGACCATGGAACCAATGGATATAAAAGCGCTGAATCCGACCTGTTCCTGTAAACTCCAATCCAAAACCGCGGTACATAAAGCCCCGCTCTGGCTGATAAAACCGACGGAACCGGACTTCGCCATGGCATGTCCAAAGGTAGCATTCAGCCCGGTCGGAGGCATCATGACGCCCAGGCAATTCGGGCCAATAATCCGCACCTGGTGCTGGCGGGCATTGGCCACCATGCGGCTTTCCAGGGCCAGACCCTCCGGTCCGTTTTCCTTAAAACCTGCGGAAATGACAATCACATTTTTAATCCCCGCCTGGCCGCATTCGCTGATCAGGTCGGGAACGGCCTGGGCCGGGGTGGTGATGACCGCCAGATCCGCGCGGACCGGCAAATCGGCAACGCTCGGATAAGCCTTGATGCCCATAATGCTGGAGCGTTTCAAATTCACGGGCAATACCGCACCGCCAAAAGGCGTCGCGATGAGATTGCGCACCAATGCCCGCCCCACACTGCCCGCTTTATCCGTAGCACCGATGACAGCTACATTCTGCGGGTGAAAAAAGGGTTCCAAGCCATGGGGCCTCTGCCAGATATTATGGGCCGGATCCACGGTTAATTTTTTTAATTCATCCTGAGCCATGCGATTTTACTCCAACCAGGGGCGGCCTTTCGCCGCGGCGCTGCAACATGGATGGTAGCATCAGATTGAAATGCCTCCCATCGGGAAAAGTCTTAATTATCAATCGGATAAACACCGAGATTTCCGGCGAATCAGCGCCGTTGAAGCGCCACCAGAACCTGATGCACATGCCCGTCAAAAATACGATCCAGCGTAATTATGCGGCGTCCGGTGTCTGCGGCCACTCGGCTGAGAATGGTGGCATAAGGCTTCATGTAATCGCGGGTGAGCACATACACATTTTTCTGCGGCGACTTGGCCACCGCTTCCAGCCGGGCGGCACTGACCGTGGGCATGATTTCATTGGCGTAGTACAGCACTCCCAGCCACGGTTGGTCTGGTGAAAGTGTATAAATGGTGTGCCCATTGGCCAAACTCACCAGTTGCCGCGTTTCAATGCGGTATCTACTGACCTGATAACCCGCTCCGGCAAAATAGGCCCAGTAGACGGTAAACATCAAAAGCCAGATGCCTGCGGCGTACGCCAGAAAAGCCCGATCAAAGCGCCGGCCGAATTCATCCCGCCAGAGCCAAATGCCGACCAACACCAGCAACAGGGCGGTCAGCAACCATCCCCACCATCCCAGCACATACAAGGCAGGCTTGAGCATGGCGATGGATTCCATCAGCGTGTAATGTTCGGTCCAGGCGGGGGCGTAATGGGAAAACATGGTCAGGGGAATCAAGGCCCCCATCACCAAGCCCGCACCGACCGTTAAAATGGCCTGAACCGCCAGCAGAATTCGCGAAGGAATTTCCAGGGGCCAGTCCTTTTTCAACCGGCAAAATTCCTGCCAGACCGCCCCGATCAGCAGGGCCGCAAACGGAAATTGCTGCAGGGCGTAGCGCTGCTTTTTTTGATGCGGCAGCGTCAGCAGCAGCAGTCCCAGCACCAGCACCAGCCAAAACAGCACGCGGCCGCGCCTTTCAGTGTCGCTGGGCTGCGGATCGCCGCGGCTCGGTAAAAACGGCAGCAGCAACCCCGCCACCAGGGCCGGAGTCCAGGGATACACCCACCCCAGCATGGCCAGGTAATACCATTTGGTCTGCATGAAATGTGGACCCGAAGCTGCGGCATAACGCACAAATTGCCGCGTCCAGATGGCCCATGCGTTGCCATGATATTCCAGTGCATACCGATGGGCCGCGAGAATCAACCAGGGCATGAAAACCGCCATGGACGCTGCCAGGGCCACGCCCAGACCCGCCCAGGCTCTCCCATTGCCGCGATGATGGTACAGCAGCCACAAACCAAAGGGCACCAGCACATACATGGGAGGAACTGGCCCTTTGCTAAGCACCGACAAGCCAAGCACCGCACCACCACCAGCGGCCCACAGCCACCAGCGCCGGCGTTGGATCATCATCAGCAACGCCCAGAAACCGATGGTGCAAAAAGCGGTGGAATAAATATCATAGGAAGCCAGGCGGGCCTGCCGGATAAACACCACCATTCCCGCCAGGGCAATAGCCGCAAATAAACCCAGCCGCCGGTCGCGCGAAGTCGCACAGCCGATGCCGTAGGTGGCCCAACACGTCAAGGTTGCCAGCAGCACGGAGGGCAACCGCACCGCCCAGAGGTTGTCGGTACCGAAAAGCCGTGCGGTGGCTGCGGGTATCCACACCGGCAGCGGAGGCTTGACCATTCGGGGTAAACCGCCAAGGGTAGGTAGCAGCCAGTGATTGTCGCGAAACGCTTCGCGTACCGGCACTAAGTTGAACAACTCCATCATGGCCCGGACTTCGCCGGTGCCCAGGCAAACCAAAAACAGCGGCAAGGCATACAGGGTAATCAATACCAGCGCCAAACCATGGCTGATACCGGCCGCGCCGGATTGAAATAGCTCCCCGGCGCCGGGCAAAAGTGGGGCGTCAAGAGGCGTTGGGGTTGCGGGTGAGGTTTTTCGCTTCAGTGCCGGCCTCCTGGTTGAAAGGCTCATGGGGGGACAACAGCTCCGGCCGGCCCGGCCGGCCACGCCACATCCGCGAGCCCCGGCGGATTTCCCGCACAGTGTAAACGGCTTTGCGCTGGGCTTCAAAGTAAACGCGGGAGATCAGTTCCGCCAGCAGGCCGGTGGCAAAGAAAAGCAGCGACATCATCAACAGCATCACCGCGAGAATAAGCAACGGCCCGTGCTGCAGTATCAGGCTTTCGCCGGAAAGTTTGGCCACCAGCAGAAAAATGCCCAGCAGCATCGCGGCCAGCATCTGCACCAAACCCACCTTGCCAAACAAATGCAGCGGACGGGTCAGGTAGCTGTTGAGAAATTTGATCGTGATCAAGTCCAGCATCACCCGAAAAGTTCGCCCGATACCATAATTGGAGGCCCGATACGGAGCGTTGATGTTGCGGATGGGCAATTCCGTGATTTCCGCTCCGGCCATGGCGGCCAGCGCCGGAATAAAGCGGTGCGAATCACCGTAAAGATTAAGATGCTCAATGACTTCCCGCCGGTAGGCCTTGAATGTTGTGCCGAAATCGTGAATTTCCACCCCGGAAATTTTACGGATCAGCCAATTGGCCATAGCGCTGGGAATACGCCGCAGAAAAAAGCCGTCCACCCGCTTTTGCCGCCAGCCCGATACCACGTCGTAACCTTCCTCCAGTTTGGCCACAAACTTGGGTATTTCCACGGGATCGTGTTGTAGATCACCATCCATGGCCAGGATAATTTCGCCGCGTGCATGGTCAAAACCTGCGGCCAGCGCCGGCGTCTGACCGAAATTACGCCGTAGTTTTATCAGCAGCACCCGTGCATCTGCGGTCGCTATTTCCGCCAGACGCGCGTAAGTCTGGTCCCGACTGCCGTCATCCACGAAAATAATTTCATAGGGCCGCCCCAGCAAAGAGAGATTTTTGGTTAATCCGGCGTAGAGTTCGGCCACTGAATCCTGTTCGTTGTACATGGGCACCACCATGGAACAATAGGGAATGGGCGCGGCGTTTTGCCAGGTGGGGATCAGTTCAGGATGAGCATCAGCATCATTCATTTTATATTCCGCTCGATGGCCGCAGTGAAGAGTATACCGGACCGGACCAAACCGCGCAACCGCGGGTATCGGGAAAATGCCGGACTGCGCCGGCAGTGCGTGTTGGCAGCCTATAAAAAAACGTTTTAGATTCTTAATTTCCGTGCCGCCAAATACCGATAATTATTAATTCAGGCGCTGCCGGACTACCACCGTCATTGAACCGATGGCCGCCCTGGCAAAACGCCCAGAAATTGGTGGCGGGCGGTGTTTTATCGATCTTTGCCCCACAAGAGCAGCCCGCGAGCCGCCGGGCACGGTGGTGTTGATCGTTGCGGCAGCAGGCATGAAGGCCCGGTGCCACCTCCTGGCGGAAGGATTGGCCGCGAAAGATGGGTGAAAAATTGCCGCCTTTTTTTGAACCCAGGGCCACCCGGAGAGTATGAAAGTAAAGCGCGACTGTGGTGGCATAAGCCAGAAGCGGTACGGGGTCCAGGCACGTACCAGACCAGCGAGAAAAGACCACCCTGCTGGCAAGGCTGAGCCGGTGAATACCGCCTGGGTTGTGGGCCGCGTGGCGGTGGAAAGTCGTTGGAGGGAGCCGACTTTTGGCAGGCTCGCGTTTGGTCCGGCAGGCAAAGAAGGTTACACTTTAATCGCGCTGCGATGGAACGGCAAAATGCGCCAGATACAAGGAGTTCAAACACGATGGCATTAAAAAAAGTGGGCGATAACACGGCGGAATTTGAACCTGGTACCCCTGGCGCACCGCCGTCACCGGCGCAAGGCGCCGGCCTCTGGACTCCGGGCATGGCAACAGGCACACCAAGCATAAATCCGGTAACACGGCGGGGTTTTATTTCCGGGCTGGTATTAGCCGGTGCGGCGCTGGCGTTGGCCGGCTGTGAGGCCCCACATCAGCAGGGTTCTTCCATCGTGAGCGCATTACCCGATGGCATTTTGCCAGCCAATGCAGGATCCCTTGGCGGACCGGCGGACGTGGGCTATGCCCCGCCTGCGAATTTCCGCATGGCCACCTATCAACCGCCCGTGCGCCAGCCGCTTCGCCCCATCGGAGCGTTGGGCATTATTCCACGGGCCGGCTGGACCACCATCGGTCCGAACATGCGCACCATTCAACCGATGAATGGGGTACGGCTGATTACCTTTCATCACACCGGCGATCCGACGCCGTTTTTTGATGATTCTTATGTCGGCACCGCCCGCTACTGGGAAGCGATTCGGCAGTGGCAGCGCAGCCAGGGATTTGAAGACATCGGCTATCACTTCGGGATCGACCGGGTGGGCCGGGTGTGGCAACTGCGCAAGCTGGAATATCGGGGCGAACATGTACGCGATGGTTTTGCCCCGCCGCACTGGCTGGACCGCTACGTGCAATGGAAAAACGCCCCGACCCGGCCCATTCATGGCCGGTGGATCTGGAATGCCCACAACATCGGTGTGGTTTCGGTGGGGAATTTTATGATTCAAACGCCCACCCCGGCGCAGTTGAATCGAATTGTGCATTTTGGACGGGTGTTACGCAATTTATATCAAATCCCCATTTACCACTGCTATACCCACCAGGAGCTGGTCTCCACGCTGTGCCCGGGTGCCCATTTGCAGCCGTACATGGAATACATCCGCCGCACCAATCAACTCTAGCGCAACTGCGCCGGGCTTCCTGCGAGCGCACACCGCCGGTTTTTCACGCCGGGGGGCACTGTGTGTCCGTCGGCCGCCGGTTGGCTTTCATCTCCGACCTTTATCGGGTATCATCTCCATTGATGATCGTCAATATAGTTTGGCGATCTGTTTTGCAAGGAGTTTTTATGCAATACGCCCCGTTAGGAAGAACCGGTTTGCTGGTGAGTCAATTGTGCCTGGGAACCATGAATTTCGGCCCGCATGCCACCGAGGCCCAGAGCTTTGCCGTCATGGACAAAGCCCTGGAACTGGGGGTGAACTTTTTTGATACTGCCGATGTTTACGGCTGGAAAAAGGGGGAAGGCGTTACCGAGCAGATCATCGGCAAATGGTTTGCGCAAGGCGGCCACCGCCGGGAACAGGTAATTCTGGCCACCAAAGTTTACGGTGAAATGGGCAGTGCCAAATTTGACCGCGGGTTAAGCGCTGTGCATATTCGGCGGGCCGCGGAAGAAAGCCTGCGGCGCTTCAAGACCGACCATATTGATTTATATCAGATGCACCACGTGGAACGCACCACTCCCTGGGATGAAATCTGGCAGGCCATGGAATTGCTGGTCGCTCAGGGTAAGGTGATTTACGTTGGATCCAGCAATTTTGCGGCCTGGGATATTGCCACCGCCAATCAGGTGGCGTCTCGGCGGCACTTTCTCGGGTTGGTCAGCGAGCAAAGCAAGTATTCCCTGGCCTGTCGCCAGATTGAATTGGAAGTGCTGCCGTGCTGCCGCCATTATGGTGTGGGCGTGATTCCGTGGAGTCCGCTGGATGGCGGCCTGCTCGGCGGCGTGCTGGACGGGGCCAAAGAAGGCCGGCGTGCCGCTGAAGGCATGCAGAAGCGCGTTGCGGCCATCAAGCCGCAGTTGGAAAAATGGGAAGCGCTGTGCGCGGAACTTGGCGAAAAGCCCGCGGATGTAGCCCTGGCGTGGATGCTGGCCAACCCGGTTATTACCAGCCCGATCATTGGCCCGCGCACCATGGAACAACTGACCGGAGCCATGCGCGCCCTGGAAATTAAACTTACCGCCGAAACACTCCAGCGTATCGACGCGATATGGCCTGGTCCCGGCGGCGAAGCCCCGAAAGCGTATGCCTGGTAAAAGCAAACCAGTCGAAGAATCTCCGGGAAGCCAACGGTTGTGGCCTTGGGATGATGCCAGTGCAAGTCCCTGCGCACCAGGAGATATTCTCATATCAACCGGCCGGGCCGAAATAATTCGCCAACCAGCGGACGGGCGTACTTCAGGTAGGTTTCGTTGATGTCACAACCATTGACCACAAAACCCGTATCCAAAGGTTTGGTCAGCCGGGCGACGTTCGTCAAGGCCGTGGGGAACATCTCTATTTTGTACGGTTCTTCACTGATGCGTTTCATGGCCACGGAACCGCTGGCCAGCCCCTGGGGCGAAGTCAGGGCATATTCCACCGCCTTATGTCCGCACAGCCGGGCTTCCGCCGCATCGGAGGCGCTGACAATGGTCGGAAAACTGCGCTGCAAATAACCGAAGGTGTCCGCCCGGACGCGCAGCTTGCTGCCCGTTTTGGCCTGCAGCGCTACGCCCAGCTTGGTTTTGACCAATTCACCCAGATAATCACCCAGGGCACCCGTACCGGAAAGCTGCTTGTTGCCATGGGCATCCACCTCGCCGCCGGTCATAATGCGCTCCGCCACCAGGCTCGCTTTATCTCCCGCCCGGTAACGAATGCCTTCGCTGACGGCAATCACGCAACGACCCAGCTTGGTATACACGCGGTCCACATCGCCCAGCAACTGGTCCTCATTAAAATTTACCTCTGGTACGTAAATCAGATGTGGTCCGTCGGTCGAATCGTAACGGGCCAGGGCCGTGGCCGCGGTCAGCCAGCCGGCGTCGCGGCCCATGATGACATCGATTTTCACACCCTTAAGCGAGCGATTATCCGCATCGTCGCCCATTAAAGCCAGGGCCACAAACCGCCCCGCCGAGCCATAGCCGGGGCAATGGTCGGTGGTGCGAAGATCATTATCAATCGTTTTGGGAATATGGTACACATGCAGGGCATGGCCGGCCTTGTCGGCCATCTCGCTGACAATGCGCGCGGTATCGGCGGAATCATTACCGCCGATATAAAGAAAATATCCAACGTTGTGCTTCTTAAACGCTTCCAGAATTTTCTGGCAATAAGCTTCATCCGGTTTATCACGGGTCGAACCTAAGGCGGCCGATGGCGTCTGGGCCACCCGTTCGAGTAAATCCGCCGGCGTATGTTCCAGCGGAATGAAATCTCCATTGATAATACCCCGCACCCCATGTCGGGCACCCAGAATGCTTCCGATCTGTGGGTGCTTTTTAAGTTCCAGAACAGCCCCGACCAGCGATTGATTGATGACCGCTGTGGGTCCGCCCGATTGTCCGATGACTGCATTGACCTGGGTTGCCATTTCTAATGAACTCCTTCAAGCATTTACGCCGCCGGCCGCACCCGGCCCAAGGGAGTATACAGGTTCTTAGCCGGTCCGTCTGCGGCACACGAGCCAGGCTGGGGAGCGAGCCAAACGCAACGACAACATCAGGCCTGAGGTCTGCGTGTGTGGGTTCGTGACTGGCCTCTGGCCGGGCGCTGCAAAGCTACTTCCGGCAGATCCCGGACAGCTTTGCGCAAGGCGGCATCCCACTGATCCTGCATGCGCTGGAAATCGCGATCCTCAGTCTCAAAGCGTCGCAGATGATCCAACTGCAAACTATTGGCATAATACACCGCCATATCCACAGGCGGCCCCACCGCCACGTTGGAACGCATGGTGGACCCAAGCGAAATTAACGCATATTTCACGGCCTGGGTCAGGGAGGTGGCATCGAAGCGCACACCCCGGTCCAGAATAGGTCGGCCATATTTGCTTTCGCCGATCTGCAGATACGGGCTGTCTTCCGAGGCCCGCAGCGGATTGCCCTGCGGGTAAATCAGGTAAAGATCGGTGGGTTCATGGCCAATTTGGCCGCCCAGAATGCAATGCACATTAAACTGCTGGTTGTCGCGTTCCAGTGACACACGATCCTGCTCGGCCACCCGGCGCACCTGTTCTCCCACAACTCGGGCGGCATCATACATGTTGTCCACTGCGGCCAACCCGCGGCCAGCGGCAAAATCCCGTTGCAATAAGGTGATAACCGATTGGCTGCACGACAGGCTGCCACTGGTCAATGTAACCAGGGCCCTTTGACCCGGGATAACAAATGGATGGAGTTTGCGGCTGACATTGGCCTGATCGTATCCGGCGTTGGTGCGGCAATCGGCGGCCAACACCAACCCTTCACGCGTGATAATACCAAGACAATAGGTCATTAAATTGCTCCAGAATCCATTAAAACTAAAGCGCCTGGCTGGAACACCCTGCCGCGTCCCGGCACAAGCAGCTCACTGCGCCTGACCCCATCACTGTTGTTGCTGCTGCTGCATCTGCTCATCAAGAGTCCAAGGCAAAATGGCATCCGGCCCACCCTGATAAATCGGCACATCCAGAGATCGGCTACGTTCTCCCACCAGTCGCCCGGACACTTCAGGCAGCTCTTCGCTTTGCAGTTGTACGGCCATGGTTTCGCGGGCCACACCATGATAGACGCCTCTGTGGGGCGGAACATCGCGATAACTGCGTCCCACGGCCAGCTTCACAAAGTTTTCGCCGACCACGCAGGCATTGGTCGGATCAAAGGGCACCCAGCCGACGGAAGGAAAGTGCAATTCGCACCAGGCATGGCTTTCGGAAGTACCGCGAAAGGTTTTGCGCCCCGGGTGAATAAAACCGCTCACGTAGCGTGCGGGAATGCGCAACATTCTGGCCAGACCGATCATCAAATGGGTGAAATCCTGACACACGCCCCGCCGGTGCTCCAGGACCTCGGTCAGGACGGTGGATGCGGTGGTAATGCCCTTTTCATAGGTAAAGTTTTCGGTGATAAACGCCATCATGTGGCGCACCAGCGCGTTCAGACGGGTGGGTCTCTGAGGCATCATTTGCCGGGCTAAGGCATCCAGCAGGGGGCTTTGACACACGATGTCATCAAAACGCAAAAAATCCCGCAGGGTGTAATCCAACGGTGCCGCCGGAGGCCAGGTATCCTCGAGCTTGTCCACCCCATAGGCTGGGGTACTCGTATCGACGAGGCTGGTGGCGACAATTTCCACATTGCGGTGGCGGGGGACGATCGAAAAGGTATGCACCGTGTTGCCCAGCCAGTCAAAATAGCTGCGGACCTCGGTCGGTGGACCGATGGCCAGCTCAAAAGAAAGCCGATGCTGCATGGGTTCGTGACGGGGAGCCATGCGCAATTCCATCACCGTTTCGCTGATGAGCGCAGAATAGGACAACCGGGTGGTATGCGTAGCTTTAATGAGCATGGGGACGAATCCTTTGTAAATCGCCGCTGTCAACGGGACGGATGACCGCGGCGGAATCCAGCGCCCGCATAAACCACTGGTCCTGCACGGCCATGGCCGCAGTGGCCGCGGCCAGCCGCGTTCGCTCCAGAAACACCCGCAGTTCGTCGGGTTGGCCGGTGAGCCCCTGTGGATACTGCAGTTCGCCCAGCAGGCGGCCAAGCAGCCTTTGGGCGTCGCGTCCTGCATCGGCGGAAAGCATGGTGCGAATGCGGTCCACGCTTTGCAGGGCGTGACGCACACAAAACAGCACACTCCGCGGAAACGACGGTTCAAAAATCACAAACGCCGCCACACCCGCGGCATCCATCTCCTGGGGGTGCAGTCGCCGGAACGCTTCTATACTGCAGCAAGCCCGCAGCACCGCCATCCATTGGAGCACCCGCAGCGACGCTTCCATGGCATCTTCCACAGGGTCGAGGGTATTGAATTTCGCCGCCAGGATGCGACAGGTCATATCCACGCGTTCCAGGTATTTGGAAAGCTGTATAAACAGCCACACCTGCCCGTGATCCAGGGTTTGATCCGTGACTCCCTGAAACAGCAGCGAACCGGTCATGACCTGGCGGTAACGTTCCTGGGGGGCATCCGCAAAACGGGCGGCGGCGTCATCGCTTTGCAGTGTCCAGTACAGGGTGTTGAGGTGCTCCCACATTTCCGCGGAAATGCTTTCACGGATGCTCCTGGCGTTTTCACGGGCCTTGGTAATGCAATTGACCAGGCTGTTGGGATTGTCCAGGTCCAGCACAAGATGCCGCGAAATAGTGCTGATAAACTCGGCGGGGGTGGAACACTCCGCGTGCCACGCCTCATAGCGGTGACTCTGCTGGGCAATGGCTAAAACATCGCGGCATAACTGGTCGGCCAGGGTTTCATCAAGATCCCCGGCACCGGTAAGCATATCCGCGCTGACCAGCAGGATTCTCGCCAGATGCTCGCTGCGCTCCACGTAGCGACTCATCCAATAGCTGGCATCGGCCACCCGGGCCGGCAGCGACTGTCTGGGACCAGACGTCGGCCGGTCCAGCGGCAACCCAGGTTGACTTTGACTCATGGTGCTGCTCCGTTCTCCAGCACCCAGGTATCCTTGCTGCCGCCACCCTGCGAACTGTTCACCACCAGGCTTCCGCACTGCAGCGCCACACGCGTCAAACCACCAGGCATCACCCGGATGGTCGAATCGTTCAGGATGTAAGGCCGCAGATCAATGCGCCGGCCTTCAAAGTTTTCGCCGATCAGACTGGGATGCTGGCTAAGTTCCACCACCGGCTGGGCGATGAAGTTGCGCGGATCGGTGCGGATCTTGCGGGCGAAGTCGGCACGCTGGGCCTGGTCCGCCTGGTGGCCCATCAACATGCCGTAGCCGCCGGCTTCATTGGTGGACTTGACCACCAGCGAATCCAGGTGTTCCAGCACGTACTGGCAGTCGTCCTGGCGGGCGCACACATACGTTGGCACATTGGGGAGAATAGGCTCCTGCTGGAGATAAAACCGGATCATTTCCGGTACCCACGGGTAAATTGCCTTGTCATCGGCGATGCCGTTGCCGACCGCGTTGGCCAGGGCTACATTGCCCAGACGGTAGGCATTCAGCAAACCGGGCACTCCCAGCAGACTCGTGGAGCGGAAACACAGCGGATCGAGAAAATCGTCATCAATTCGGCGATAAATCACATCCACGCGCCGCAGACCCGAGGTGGTGCGCATGTAGACGCAATTTTTTTCCACCAGCAGGTCGCGGCCCTCCACCAGTTCCACCCCCATTTGCCGGGCCAGAAAACTATGCTCAAAGTAGGCAGCATTAAAAATGCCCGGCGTCAGCACCACCACGCAGGGATTTTCGCGCCCGGCCGGAGCAATGTATTGCAGCGCACGCAGCAGATGGTGCGGATAATCTTCAATGGGCCGGACGCGCGACGCTCCGAACAAAATGGGAAACACCCGCTTCATCACCGCCCGGTTTTCGAGCACATAGCTCACGCCGCTGGGTGTGCGGCAATTGTCTTCCAGAACCAGGTAGCGGCCATGCTGATCGCGAATCAGATCAGTGCCGCAGACATGTACGTAGATGTCCCGCGGCACACGCACGGAAAGCATTTCCCGCTGAAACATCCTGGCCCCATACACCAACTCCGGATCGATGACACATTCCCGCAGGATGTGCTGCTCATGATAAATGTCCCGGCAGAAGAGATTCAGGGCGGTGATGCGCTGTATCAGACCGCGTTCAATGGTCTGCCATTCGGCGGCGGGAATAATGCGCGGGAGCAGGTCAAAGGGGAATATCTTTTCCACCCCCTGGGCATCCTTATAAACGGTAAAGGTGATGCCCTGATTGCGGAAACACAGGTCCGCCATATGCCGCCGCTGTTGAATGGACTTTTCCCCCTGCTGGAGGAGACGGTCGAAAATGGGGGCGTAATGCGGGCGCGGAACGCCCGGGCGTTCAAACATTTCATCAAAAGGACCATCAATCTGGTAATTTTCGAACAACATGGAAGCCGGTCCTTAACACTCGTTAGACCAGCCTCCGCCACCTGTAATTATGCCCAACCGCCCCATGCAACGCAACTGTTGATAAAACTCATCAGCACCAGGCGGCCCAATTAATTCGGAGCCAGAACAAATTTCTTGATGCTCAAGGCAAAGATTCCTCTTGCCGGAAACCCGGTAACCGGGCCGCGGTCAAACGTCAGAATATTCTTGCCTGTCACAAGTGTGATGGCGATGGGTTTGGTCACCTGCCACCGGCCATTGGTCCACGGAATGGTTATAGCGACCGGGGTGTGGCCATGGTTCACCATCAAGTTGAGATACTCCGTTGGCTTAACGGAAACAACTGTTGCCGTTACTTCATAGACCCCGGGCCGAGTGACCCTGACCACATATTGAAATGGAGCATGTTTTTTCCATGCAGGCTGGCCACAGTGGTAATAAATCTGCATCCCACCGGTAAAACTCTTGGCCCTCGTGACCCCTGACACGATGCCATTCCGGCCGCGATAGGCCGCCGCCGGAATGGTGATAACGCCGTTGGCCCCCTGGGATATTTTCACCGCCGAAGAGGGCACCTCCGTGGCCGCCAATTTTTGGGCTAAGGTCGGCCCATTCACCCGGGCCAGACGAGCATTGCCCGGGGTTACGTATCTCGGCTTACACGAGGCAATAATCTCCCGCTCCTCGCTCTCGGCAATGGCCCACCAGCAGCCACCCGTTCCAAAGGAGCTAAGATTGGGCTTTGGTTCACCCAGCGCGGCACCGATCCATTGGGCCCGCAGCACACGCATGAACTTTTTCCGGTAGGCGCGAGCCTTGGATTCCAGCAGGAAATGCAGTCCATGGCGATGGTTCCACCAGATCCAATCCCAGCCGGCTCCAAGCCGCGTAACCCAGCCGGTGGGGGTCCAATGGGTGAGTGCGGCATGGCCGCGTTGTCTAGCTCCCCAAGTGGGGATACCAAAAGTCCGCTCCGCCAACCGGCCAATCCAAGCCCGGGCACCACATTCGCCTCCACCGGCAATAAGCTGCGCCGGCTTACAGCCCGGCACGCAGTTCCAGTGCATAGGATTGTATCCAACATCCGTATGCACAATATCCATGTAATGCCCGCTCATGACATCATTTGGCTCATAATTCATCAGCATCCGGCGAAACCAACTGATTTCCTGATTGCGGTACGGCTCGTCGGCAACAAATCGACATTCCCACGTGGTAAGCGTTGGGAAAGCTGGATTAAGCTCGTGGCGCAAATAGGCCTGCTGAAAATTGAGGTAGCGCCGCACAGGATGAAATGGGTACCATGCCAACGTCGGCTTTTGTACCAGTGCGACAGCCAGCGCAAACCGCCGCAAAATACCTTGATGTGACTGCGGACAGGAATGCTGGATGGCGGTATAGATCTGCATGGCCAGACCGTAGCGGCCATGGCGGGGGCCACCGGCCGTTTGCATCTGCTTCATTAAACCCGGGTCCCTCAGAAGCGAGTTGATGAGAGCTTCATGAACCCTGGATTGCTGTGCAAACGCGGCCAATCCACGCGGCGTGGCATCGGCAATGGTCGACGCTTCAATAACCTTGTTGTCATCATGAGAGCTGGAAAGGAATGGATCAACCCTGGATAAAACCGGGGCGGCAACTTGCTGACAGTGCGCAATTGCCCTGATAAAGGCGTGATTCCTCAGCAGGTACGGCTTTTGGGTTTGTTCAGCACGATACGCATCCATGAATGGCTGCAACATGCCGGGATCAACGGATGGCAACGCACTGGAAATCTGGTGCCGTAAGGTGCGGAGGATGGCGGCATAATGGGCCAGGAGCTTCCTGCCGCGGGCATTAAGCACCACCGGCGGCTGCATTGGCCTTGCAACTACCGCCGTTCTTGGAAATGCTGCGGACATCATCCAAAAAAAACCAACGATCATGGCAATGCAAAGCTTTTTGATGTCCCTACTCCTGTCGAGGTCAGCTAAAAGTGTAAATCGGAGCTACACCCCCATTTTCGCCGTAGTATCCTCTTGGATTAAGGGTTGAATGTTCCGCCGATTCTGTTGATGATACTATAAATCCAATAACCAAAACACCACCGTTATTTCAAGCGAAATCATAGCCCAATCCAAGCCACGCGATCTATCGCTTGGCGTAGAGTTTGACCACGCGCCGGCTCGCGGCTGGCTCGACCACGAGCTTGCAAGCCAGCGGCGAGCGGCCCTGTTCATCCAAGATCACCAGCGTATTTTGGCCGGGTTTAAGCCAACAGGGTGGCAGATAAATGCCCATGGGCATATTAAAATCCGGATAGCGACCCAAATTGTGGCCGTTAAGCCACATATAACCCGCGAACAAATGGCCCCAACTGGTCCGCAATGGCAGTCCATGACCACCTGCCGCAGGCCGCCAGTTGAACGTGGTGCGATAAAAGCACGGGACGTGCGGCGGAACCGTGAATCGACGCCACCCATCCACCGCGGCGGGCGAACCTATTCCGCCGCGGATTTTCCAGGGAGTGATGAGGCCGTCCCTGGGAAGCCGCAACGGGATCTCTGTAACAGCCTTTCTGCCATGGGTGTGCAGGGGCCTGGTGTCGATGGCGAAGGAGATCCGTGGATGCGGCGGCTTGGGGGCAGGCGCAATTGTAACTGTCGGAACAGCGATTCGCGGTGCGATGAAACGTACCGGTTGGTAAAAACCTTTGAAGTCAAGGTATCGGAATTTTCCAACGAAACTGCATATTTTACTGCGCCCGTGGGCCATGGCCAAAATGGCCAGCGTATTGGTACCGCGACGCAGCGGCACCGGTAATTGCCGGGGATGGCCAACCCCACATGGCTTGCCGTTGATGAAAAATGCCGCCGTACCACCCATTGGAGGCATCACCAACGTATAAATCCCTGCGACCGGAGCCTTATACCTGGCGCGATACCACTGGTAATCTCCAGGATAATTTCGGTAGCCGATCTGATGCGGCCGCCGCACTGTGCGCCAATCGGCGGTTGGGTAGTTCGGCTGCGCGGGGCCATCGGCCAGACGCCTCTGCCATTGTCCCAAGGCCGGGGCGGCAGGCAGCGTTTTTACGGCGCACGCCCGATGCCGGGCCGCAAACTCCCGAACCGCACCATGCGGATAAAAAACATACGCATCGGGTGCGGCCACATGAAGATCCGCTTCGGTTACGATGTCCGGTTGGCCATTGGCGGCAACCTGGAAGTGGCTGACATACCATGGCCCGATCACCACGACCGGAACCGCAGCCTGGTGCAGAAACCAGGTACTATCGGCCATGGCGCTATTTGCACAGATGATATGAATGGTGCCAATGCGGCTGCGTAAAGCCAGTATCCGCGGACGACGGGCGGGGAATTGGAACCGGGCCACATATCGCCCGGCCCGGCCTGGCATGGGCAGGATAGCCCGTGATCGGTGGAGAATTTTTACCCCGGCCGCCAACCGCAAGCGCACAAGTCCCTGCGAACCCGCTGGGCCGTACATGACCAGCGTCGTGGTATTGCCGGCTGTTTGTACCCCCAGAATAGATCCGCAGACTTCACTTAGGGTAAGCCATGAACCCACGCGCGCATGGAGCACAACGGGGACGACGCAGCCGGGAGAAATTTTCATGCGTGGACCGCCGCCGGCTATTTGCACCGTCGCCGACCGCCGATGCGGGTTGAGCATAAAAACAATGTTTCCGGACGGGCTTTTACGGGCATAAAGTTCGATGTGACCGGTAACAGCCCGGGCGAAGTTACGATACTGGGGCGTGGCATTGGTGGCGGTTTCCAGTATCTGCGCAAATGCCCGGGCAAAGTAGTTCACTTTTTTGCAGCGATAATACATGGCACGTAAATCACCCGCCTGGCCGATCGGAGAGCCAAAGTCATAACTGGAACGCACCGATTCACAGTTCCAATGGGAGAAAGTACTGCCACCTACCGTCATGTAAACGTTGTAGCCCCGGCCGCCCAGCGCCAGCACCCGCCAGAGCGCCTGCGTATGCAGCCGTTCAAATTGCGCGTTGACGGCAGCACCGGATGGGGTTTTGACCGGTTCAACCGGCTTGTTGTACACATGCCATCGAAATAGAAACCGCGGCGTGGATTCGCCGTATTCATTAAACCATCCGCTCCACAATTCGGTGGTAAACCAGGGGGTGGTGCGGCCGGCCGTTTTGAATGGGGCACTTCCCAGCGGGCCAAAGCCCTGATCAAGCCCACTGAAAAAGAAGGGCACCTGGATGCCCTTTCTGATGGCGATGGCATGCAGCCATCGCAGGTAACGGTTATTGAGCACGGCCCCCCAACCCGGGCCATATTCATTTTCAATTTGCACCATGATCACCGGCCCCGCATGGTTTACATGCGCCGCCGCCAGCATCGCTTGCACCACATGATCCGGGCTGTAGGCCGGGGTGCGATGGGTGATTTGATTGGCGGCTACCATCGGCAGCAGGCGGTCAAAATATGGCTTCAGGGCATGAAGGAACGGCGGATTATAGGTCCGCACGATCATATTGGGAATGAAGCGCAGCCAGTTGGGCAGGCCGCCGTTGGCCCATTCCGCGTTATTGTACGGGCCGATTCGCAAAATGGCGTACATGCCCATTTTGTGCACCAGGGCTAGAAACGCATTAAGGTTCCGACGGCCATGAAACCGGAATATTCCGTCCCGCGGCTCCTGATAATTCCAAAATACATAGGTGGAAACCGTGTTAAATCCAGCCCGTTTCATGCGCAGCAGCCGATTGGCCCATAAGGCCCGTGGAACCCTCGCATAATGCATTGAGCCGGAGGCGATGAAGGTGCGCCGGCCACGGATGATAAAACCGCGGCCATCAATGGCGATGGACCTGGCCACCGCGGGTGGCGGGAAAAACATACGGTTGTTCATGGCGGCATGGCCGGAGCCACAGATTCCGCAGGCGGCAAGCCCTCCGGCCAATAACACCATCGTTAGCCAGCACTGGTTCAACCTGTGTCGTACAATCCGCATCATGATCCTGCGTTAAGCATTTGAAAACGGCGCGGCCGCCATGGCCGGCTATGCAGCTCCATCCAAGAGAAGGCAACGTCTTTGCCGGTTGTTTATTACGGTGATTTTTCGGTAAAACAAAGATTCCTTTTGGCTGCGGCAACAAGCCGGTACCCGCAACCGGCGGCAGCGGGGCGGTGGTAGTCGAGGAGCGCTACGTCAATTTCTTGCATTGCGGAAAAAACGTTCTATGATGAAGTTATGGTTAAACGCCTGGAGGTCTGGATGGACGGTCCCAAGGCGGTTGAATTTGGTTTGAATTTAAAAAGGGGTATCACATGAGTATTCCGGTTGCTGTTCAGCTTTACACCTTGCGCGATCTTATTGCCCGCGATTTCCTGGGCACTTGTCGCAGTGTGGCGAAAATGGGCTACAAAGGGGTGGAACTGGTGGATACGCGCACCATTTTGTCGGCGGCTAATCTGAAAAAAGAAATGGCCGCGATGGGCCTGGCCATGGCTGGAGTGCATGTAGGCATCGAACAATTGGAGGCTAATTTAGATGCGGTGGCGGCTTATTATGGCGAAGCAGGGGTTTCCCATCTGGTGTGCCCCTACATGCCCGATACCCGCCGCAAAACCGCCGACGATTGGAAAAAGCAGGCCAATACTCTGGCGACAATCGGCTCTAAACTGGGCACCAAAGGCTTCACCTTCTGCTATCACAACCATGATTTTGAATTCCAGAAATTTGGTAGCACCAACGGATTGGACATTATGTTTTCCATCGCTGACGCCAGGAGCCTCGGCTTCGAATTGGATGTCTACTGGGTAAAGTTTGCCGGAGAGAACCCGGTAACTCTCATGCACAAGCTCAGTGGACGGCTTCCGCTGCTGCACTGCAAAGATATGGCCGCCGGACCGGAGCGCAAGTTTGCCCCGGTGGGCAGCGGCGTATTGGATTGGAAGGGCATATTCCAGGCCGCTCCGAAGGTGGGCGTGAAGTGGTATATTGTCGAACAGGACAATTGCTATGACCTGCCGCCGTTGGAGGCGGTACGCAGCAGCCTGGAAAATCTCAAAAAGATGGGAATTGCCTGAAGGCCGCCGCCTATGGCATCCAACGCGGCGTTTCGGCAATAAAACCATGCCGGAGAACGAAGGGCGAATTTTTCAAGGAGGCCTTGTCATGGCTGAACCAACGACCACTACAACGGTACCAGCGGGATCGGTGATTCACATTTCCAGCGCCGGATCGGGATTTGCGGGGACATTTCTGCGCGTGATTCTGGGGCTGGTACTGCTGGCCTCTCTGGGGCTTAACGTGGTGCTGCTTATAGCCTTGATGACGTTGCACATGGTCAAAAGCGGTCTGCCTTCCGGCCGGGACATCACAGAAACTGTGCTTCGCGCCGGCGGTCAGAATAAAATCGCGGTGATTCCCATTGACGGCACCATTGATGGAGCCACTGCCTCCGAAGTACAAAAAGACGTGCGCCTGATACGCCACAGTCCGGACATTCGCGCGGTGGTGCTGCGGGTGGATTCCCCCGGCGGCGGCGTCAGCGATGCCGACGAAATTTACCATGCACTCGACGGCCTCAAGGCGCTCAACAAGCCCGTGGTGGTCAGCATGGGGGCCATGGCGGCCAGCGGCGCATACTATATTTCCATGGCCGGTCGACAGCTTTTTGCGGAACCAACCACGGTAACCGGAAGCATTGGAGTGATGCTTCCGGGATTTCAGATTACCAGCTTGCTAAAAAAAATCGGGGTCAAACCCGAAGTCCTTACCAGCACGCCGGCCGTCTGGAAAGAAGCCGGCGCTCCATGGTCCACCTACACCCCGGCGGTGAAGAGCTATCTTATTGATCTGCTTAACTCGGATGATGCCCGCTTTGAAGCGGTGATCCAGAAAAGCCGTGGCTCGCGTCTGGACGAACCTGTGGCCAATATCGCCAACGGCAAAGTATGGACGGCTCAAAAAGCGCTGGAAAAAGGCCTGGTGGACCATATTGGCTATGAAAGTGCGGCCATTCATGCCGCAGCCAAGCTGGCTGATATTTACCATCCCACCGTGGTGGAACTTTCACCGAATCAAGGTTTGCTTTCGCTGATCAAAGTGCAAAGCGCGGTTTCCGGGATGAAAATGCAGATCTCCCCGCACTTGGTAACCCAGATGCTTAGCCCGAAATTTGAATATCTCTACGTACCGTGACGGCCACTGACAATCCGCCCTTCATCAAATAGCTGGGCAATGGCTGCGGCCACTCCGCCCTGGGTCTGGCTGCGGGTGGTGCGCTTGGCGGCGGCTTTTACGTGTTCATCGGCACTGGCCATGGCGAAGCTGATATGCGCCTGGCGCAGCATGGGAATATCGTTGACATCATCGCCGATGGTCGCCACCGCTTCCGGAGGCAGATTCAACTGCTGGCAAAGGGTGATAATGCCGGACCATTTGCTGACCTCCGGATGAAACACCTCGATCACATGGCAATCAAAGAGGGGCGCTTTGATGGAGAGAAAATAAATATCCGTGCCGAAGTGTCTGCGCAATTCCGCTTCGATACGCGGGGTTTCCGGCCTTTCGACCACAATGCCGATGCGCACCACATGCCGTTGCAAAGCGCCGTCCAACTGGGTGATCTGGCGGGCTTGCACCCGATTGCGCACAAACCATTCGCTGGTGGCGGGGTGTACAGGCCCGTGGCTGGTCAATACGTAGTACGGGGCGGCGGACGCATCTTCATCAATGAGCGCCAGACTGGCGTGACCGTAATTAGAGAAAAGGTCGATGAGCCGGGCAATGGATGCCGCGGGCAAAGTGCGCCGATGCAGCGTTTGACGATCGGCCATGTCCGCGACCACCGCTCCGGTGACAAAAACGCCCGGACCCTTGAGTTGCAGTTCCGAAAGCACATCATGGCTTTCCATGATGCTGCGGCCGGTGCAGATTGCGAAATGAACGCCGGCATCACGCAGACGCCGGATGGCGGCGATATCATCGGGATGAATGCGATGGTCGCGCCCGATGAGCGTGCCATCCAGATCGCACGCGACAACGCCAACAGGCGGTGCGCCGTATGATCGATGAGGTTGAAATGATGGAGAACCTGTTTTCATTTCGCCAGTGTAGGCCAGCGCTATGGTGCGCGTCAAAGGCTGTGGATGGCCTGTACGCCGGAAAAAGACCGCAGGAGGAAAAGGCCAGAGGTCTGTACCGGCGGAGTGAAGCTGGAATTCATCCATGGCGGGTCAAACTTAGCTCGGCCACCGGTTCGGTGAAGTGCTACTTTCCCTTGGTATCCAAAAGGTGGTCCACCAATGCCCGCACCCGGGTTTCGATCTCAGTCAGGGCCGCCTCCGAGCCGCTGCGATCCAGATCGTGAATGTGCCAATATTCAATGCGGTCCGCGTACTGTGGAAAACTTTCAACGATCATCCGGCGATGTTCCGATTCATCCATGCCGATAATGAGGGATGCTGCCTGAAAATCCATGGCGGTGGCCTGCTGCGGATGGCGAATGGGCAGCCGCAGGCTGATGCCGTGCTCGGCCAGCGCGGCCAATACCAGCGGCGAAATCGGTCCGATGTTATAGCCCCCCATAGTCATGCGCAAGCCGCGGGAAGCAGCGGTCCATGGAATATGCTTTTTCTCGGCCAGGGTGGAAAAGATAATTTCAGCGAAGCGGCTGCGATAATAATTGCCGGTACAAAGGAACAGTACCTGGTGAGCCGGCGGAAGGTGCAACTGCGTCATGGTCAGATTCACCGGTAAAAACCCACCACCAGGATACGTTTATGCCAGGGACGCACGGCAAGGTCTCTTCCATCGAGCGGCTCAGGTGCTGGAACTGATGTTTCGCCCCTCGGCCAGAAATGCATCGGAAGGATCCGTATCGCTGCGATGCATCACTTGGGCCGAATATTGGGCCAGGTATACCCGGCGCATGCGATTGGTCAGATTGGCCCCGCTGCTGTGAAACACGTAACTGGAAAACACCGCAATGCTCCCCGCCGGGGCCACCACCGCCACGCCGCGTTCGCGGCCAAAATAGCCGACCAGGTCATTGCTTCCCGGCTCCTGAATGTGCTTAACCCACGTGCGAATGCCGCTGACGCTGTAGGGCAGCAGGTACACCGTGCCGTTTTCTTCGGTGACATCATCCAAAGCAATCCAGCAGGTGAGATAAGGTTTATGATTCGGATCGCCCACGTAGCCGGAATCCTGATGCCAACTGAACTTCATGCCTTTGTCTGCGCATTTAATCACATACTGTTCCCAGAACAGCCAGGCATTCGGCCCCAGCGTAGCCCGGCAGATCTGGGCCATCAGATCGGAAAAAAGAAATTGGCGAAGCTCCGGACGCTCCTTAAATACCAAGGCTGAAAAATAACGTTTGCCGCGATGGTTCAGGCCCAGCACATCCACCCGGCGGTGGTCCATTTCGGCATCGCACTGATCAATGGCATACTGGGCGTTGCGCCGCAGTAATTCCAGGTGCTCCCGCGGAACCACATTCTTCAGTAGAAACCATCCCTCCTGTTGAAACTGCTGCCGGTGCTGCTCGGTAACGATGTCCGGGGTGGATTCCACAATTGCCATGAGCCATCCTTAATGATCAATCGATCCACGCTGTCACCGGCTCAAACACAACCGGCCGGAGAAACATTACACCCCGCTGGGCCTTGGATTGTCAAATACCGGCCAATCCGTCATGAAAGCTCCAGGCCGGGCAAACTCAGTGCATGGCTGGATGCACCCGTTTGGAAATCAGCAGTGCGGAACCACACATCAGGATGGCCGCACCGGTGAGCAGATAGAAAATGGAATTCACGCCCCATGCCTTGGCGGCCAGGCCCAGCGGGGCCAGGCAAATGGCACCGATCGCATTGGAAAAACCCAGCGCAATGCCCGAGCCTAAAGCTTTGTTTTCCACAAAAATATCCTGCCCGATAATCAGCGTCGCTGAAAATGTACAAAACATCGCCACGCCCAACACGGCTGCTAAAAGCCATAACATCAACCCTGAGGCCGCCGGCCATAATGGCGTGAGCAGCGCCAGCAGCAGCGCACTGGTCATGAGCAAATGCCTTCGTCCAAATCGATCGGCAATGGCTCCACCGGCGATTTGTCCCACCACGCCCGTCACCAGCAACGTGGTGAGGATACTGGCACCGGACACCAGGGCACCACCCCGGCTTTTCCATAAAAACGGCACAAAGGCAATGGTGCCGAAGCACACCACGCCGCGCAACGCGGAATACATCACCAGCACCAGCGCCGGCCGGCGATGGGCTTTCCAGTCGATCGGCGGGGCATGTTCATGGCGGGCCGGTAGTGATGGTGTGGTACGCATCAGCACGGGCAAAAGCGCCACCGTCGGCAGGGCGATCAGCCACAGGCTGGGCAATCCCAGCCACACCACAATCAGGCTGGTCAGGGTTGGCCAAAGCCCCCGCCCCAATTCCCCGCCCACCAGAAATACCGACATGCCAAGCCCGTGGCGCTTTTGCGTGAGCGAGCGTACCGCCGCCAGAGCCTGGGGATGAAAAATGGTGCTGCCCAGTCCGGACAAAAGAATCAGCAGTATCAATACCCCGATATTGGGCGAAAGCCCGATCAGCGCCGCACCACACGTACACATCAGCAGACCGACAATGACAAACCACCGTCCGCCGACATAGTCCGCCCACATGCCGGCCACCGGCTGGAGCGCCTGGCCAACGTACAACGTGGTAACCAGCACGCCAGCCATCCGCACCGAATAATGCAGCTCGGCCAGTATCGCCGGTAAAATTGCCGGCAGATAAAATGCCGCTCCGTCATTGAGCAGATGAGCCACAGCCAGCCAGCCCAGACTGGAACCAACCCCCGAGGCTTCCGGCATGGCCGGTTTGGATTCAAGGGCCGAAGACACTTTCATGAATACATTTTCCCGTTGGCGCTGCCGCGCCGGAACCAACCGGCCACGCCCCGATTATTTTAGCCGCTCGATCCTGCTTTGGCCTGTTCCGGCTGCCGATCTGCAACATCCGCACGATTCCGGCGACCGCATGGCTGCTGCTGCCGCCGGCTGGGCGTTCTCCACCACATTCAGCCTGGAGCGCGTCGCTCGCGGGAGCTTTGCGGCCATTCGATGGGGCGGCAATGTGTAAAGATCGCGGTATTCTCCTTATTGGATACGTCCCGATTCTGCCTGTGGAGATACTCGGACGTGCCGGTAAAAAATTAATATGGCCATCACTTCTCGGACGTTGTGGTTCCGATAAAAAAAACATTTTTGCCAAACGGAAGCTCGTTTTTTCATCAGTGGACCATAACTAAAACAGGCCCGGAAATCCGCCTTTTGGGGTGATTCCCGGTCTCTTGCCTGCCGATGGATAACCTTGCCCGCAGGCCCGATGCTCGGGGAATCGTGGATCGTGGCCATGCGGCAGTGGAGCGTGGTTTTATGAAACCCCAGGGGCTGCCGATAATTCTCCGATTATGGATTATTTAATGCAGTATTGAAGATGACTCCACTATTAAATTACATGCGGCCGAGCCGGGGTGCCGGTCGCCATCGGGGGCGGTGCGTATCCGCCCCATGTAAGGACTAACAAAGGAGGCTGATGTGAGAGCGTTATAAAGGCGGTGTTTCATGCGTACAACAGGCAGCGTGCGGTCCGTTTTGAGTCGTTTGACGCGATCCCGGGGTATGACGGCGGCTCTGGTAGCGGCCGCCGCTCTGGCCTCTGCCGGATCGGCACAGGCCGGTATCAGTTCCAGCCAGGCCGACGAAATCGGTCTGACCCAGTTGTGGCAGCTTAATCCATCATGGACCGGGCAGGGTGTGAACGTCGCACAGGCCGAAGCCGACGCCTCCAACAGTACTTCCAATGGCTGGGGCTACGAGCCCAATCCCGGGGCGATGGCCTCGCAGATAACCTACTACAGCTACAATCCCATTTACAGCAGCGGCACTTATAGCCTGCCCGCCACCGGAGGTTACAATCCACTCTACGGTTCCGGCCATGCCAGCAGCGTGGCGGATACATTTTACAACGGCGGCGGCAGTGTGGCTCCAGGCGTCGCCCACGTGGATGTCTTTGATGCGTTTAGTTTCTACCAATATGTGCTGGCCAACAATTCCACCGTCGCCAACGAGCCGTCCATTGTCAATCAAAGTTTCGCCTTCACTGGTGCCAGCTCCGGTCAAATTTTCAGCTACAACTACGTTTATGACAATTATGCCAACTTGCACAACACCCTGTTCGTTACCGCCGTGGGTGACGGCACGGGCACCGAAACCGGCACCACGCCCGTAAGCCAGATCAATGCTCCCGCCACCAACTACAATGGCATCGCCGTAGGTGCCTATGGTGGGGCCAGCGGCGTCGGCCCAGCCTACGGCGGCATATCCAAGCCGGATATTACCGCCCCCGGCAGTGCCACCAGTTTCACCGCGCCCATTGTTGCCGGTGCGGCGGCCATCCTGGAACAGGCTGCCAATGCCAATGTTGGCGGCGCGGGAACATCATCCCTGACGAGTGATGAACGCACCATCAAAGTGCTGCTCCTTAACGGTGCCGTCAAACCCACAGGCTGGACCAACAGTTATAATTACGACTCAACCACCGGAACGGTAACGTCCTATCTGTCGCCTGTGGCCAACGCCACCACGCCGCTGGATCCACGCTATGGCGCGGGTATTGTCAATGTTTATAATTCCTATCAGGAATTGGCCGCAGGCCGGCAAACATACACCAGTTCCTCTTCGGCAAGCGGTTCAAGCATTCCGGCTCCGGTTTTCACAACAGCGTCCACGCACCTGAGCGGCTGGGACCTTAATACCATCACCACCAGTTCCAGTTCGGCCAACGCCGCCAACCACTACGTTTTCGATCTCTCTTCCACCAAAGGATCCTCCTTTGGACTAACCGCCACCATCACCTGGAACATGCAAACCAACCAGAGCGTTTTGAATAATTTAGATCTCTATTTATACAACACCAGCGGCCAGTTGCTGGCTTCCAGCACCAGCAATGTGGATAACGTACAGCAAATTGAGGCCACCCTGGCCCCCGGTATTTATGATCTGGAAGTGGTTAAACTCGGCGCAGCCGAGGTGTCCGCCACCGAAACCTACGCCATGGCCTATAACTTCACCGGGTTTGGTCAAAGTTCCGTTCCCGAGCCGTCCGCACTGGCCATGCTCGGAATTGGCCTGGGAATACTGCTGGTGCATCGCCGTCGTCGGCCACCACTCGGTCGCCGCCAGGTTATCCATCACATGAAAGGCCCTCATACGTAATCATAAAAGAGGTACGTACCGCAAGGATCTGTCCCTTGGCAATATAAATATGTCAGCCACGGATTAAAGGGCGGGCGTTTGGATCGACTCGGCGACTAAACGCACGCCCCCAAGGCTGCGCCCATATCAACATCCCAAAGGCACGCTGCCCAACCGCAAAGTGGGCGAAAAGTCCAACCCAATTATTCTAAATATTCTGGCCATGGCTAAAGAAAGATGGCCTGCCTTCACGCGGGTCGGTCTTTCCAGCCTTAAAGCCTTAGCCCTAACCATCTATTTTTAAGTTCTTTACAAGACTGCGGGTATTGCGTCGCATCTCTGTTGCGGCGGAGGTTTGTAGCCGAAAAACCCGCTAAACTTTAAGAAAAAACGACATTTTTTTGACTTCCGGGCGGAGCGTGCCTACTATAAAGATGACAGGAAAGTAGGCCGA
>JAJZCR010000040.1 GCA_021851715.1 Planctomycetota bacterium | reverse complement strand
TGCTGTTTATGGACTGCGCGGCTTATGGGAAGCCGGGCCAGACTATGGGCCAGTATCTCAAAAAAGGTAATCCGGTTCTGGTGGAAGGGCACTTAAAGCTCGACCGCTGGCAGGATGACCAAGGCAACGCCCGCAGCAAGGTGCGTACGGTGGTGGAACGGTTCCAGTTTATTGGACGGGGCGAGCAAGCGCAACCCGATCAGACATCCGGTCCGAACCGGCCGGGCAAGCCCGCCGGCAAACGGAAACGCTCCCCGGCCGGCCACGCACCAACGGCGGAATTGATTCCGCAGGAGGTGCTACCCGTGTAGTGGAGGCGGAGGTATCCCGCCGCCAACGATAAGGTAAAGACTTGGCGGCGGGTACTCTCTCTCTCTCTCTCCCCCTTTATGAATTCAATGCTTTTAGTGGTTTGTTTCAACTGGATTTTCTTAATTGTTTTATGAAAGGCTTGTCCCTATCGGGACTTGTAAATTGGTGTTTTTATGTCACATGAGATTGATATCAGCGTTAACGGTGAGGCCGCAGTATTTGTGACCGGCACGCCCGCATGGCACAAACTTGGCCAAGTAGTGGCCAATGCCGTTACCAGCGCCCAAGCCATTGAACTGGCGCGCTTGAACTGGGACGTCGAACAATGGGAACTCAAGGCCTTTGACCGGGAACTGGGTAAAGAGGCTTTGGTACGCCACAAGTATGCCAATGTCCGCAAGGATACCGGCACGGTACTGGGCGTAGTATCCGACCATTACCGTATCTTTCAAAATAAGGATTGTTTTGATTTTATGGACTCTCTGGTGGCCGACAAACTGGCCATGTTTGAAACTGCCGGCGCATTAAAGGACGGCCGGGTAGTCTGGATGCTGGCCCGTATTCCCACCGAGTATATGGCCGGCACGCAGGATGCGATCCAGCCTTATATTCTGCTTACCAACTCCCATGACGGTTCCAAGGCCTTGCGACTGTTTCCCACCACTATTCGGGTGGTTTGCCAGAATACGCTCAACTTGGCGTTACGCGATGGACTGGGCGAAGGTATCAGTATCCGCCATCGGCCCAGCTTATCCGAACGGGTATCGGAAGCCCGTGAGAAGCTTGGCATCATCCATGCCCGATTTGACCAATTCGATGCCGAATTGCATACCATGCTGGATAAGCAGATGACCGGCGTAGAACTGGAAGGTTACTTCAATGCCAGTACACCGCCGACCACGGGCAAACGGGCGGAGATGCGACGCCGGAAGATATTACATCAGTTTCAAAGTAATTTTACCAATGCCACCAATACCCTGCCGGGTGTTACCGGCACGGCTTGGGCGGCCTACAACGCGGTAAGCCAATACTTTGACCACCAGAGAATGTTTAAGGGCACCAATACCCTTGAAAAGGCCGACCATCAACTGGAATCAATCTGGTTTGGCAGCTCGCATCATGCCAAGCAGGAAGCCTACCAGATGGCGCTAACGCTGGCGGCCGGTTAAATGAATTGGTTAAGCGGTTTGTGAACATGGCGGGGGTTTTGCAGAACACGCAAGCCCCCGCCGGTTTACGCCTTGACGGTATTGAGAACACTACCAGTAAGCAGGAGACACGTTATGCGAAACTACTACCGATCACATCCGATCCGGCGTTATCGAATGACCCAGCCGGGCGATTTTCCATTGTGGGAATCTAATGGGAGAAACGATCCGAAGGCCGATTCTCCGGTGATGATGCAGACGGATAAACTGGCCGTTGAACCGGCGAAGCAGCCGGCCAATCCGCTGGAAACCCCGCCAGTTCCACTGGTTGATCTGGTCAACGAACAAGCTCCGGGTGTTCCCAGTGAGGAGGAAGCCATATCCCGCCAGGGAGATGCAATGCGCCAATCGGATGCCGGGTATGTCAGTGCGGCCGCCGCCATGGAAAACCCCGGCAATAATCTGGCCGACGCCGGCAACGCAATGTCGGCAACGCCTGACAACGATAACCAAACCGTACCAGTCAACATGCCGGATAGTGCTTCGCCCGGCCAGCCGGATACCACCTTGGCGGCAGCCCCATCCGCAACGCCGATCCCGGTGGATGACGCTTGCATCAGCGCCCCAAAAATTCTATTCCGCCAGCAGGTTGAAAACTGGCTCAAGCGGGAAAAACTTCCCTATATCCGGGTCGATGAAGCCAAGCGGGCCTTGTTTGCCGGCGCTCGCTTACGGTCTTTTCACCTTGTGGTTTACATGGCCAAGACTGGCCCCAACTGGCTGGTTTGGGCTGGCCCGTTGAACCGGGAATGCCGCGCAGATATGCAACAATGGGAATCCATTTTCGGCGACGGATTTGTGGCCGTGATCTCCCGGCCCAGCCGATCCAATGCCCGCGGATTCAGTCTGCAAACCTTGGCCGGCCAGCCGGTTTTATACCCGGCTCAGGAGGCGGAATCCCAACCCAACTCCCAACCGGAAACCCGGCCTTGAACCGGAATGAACCCAATGCAAAAGGAAGACGGACAACGCGTAATCCCTAAAAAATTTCGCCCGGCTGATCCCACCAAAAGCGGAATCAGCCGGGCCATTGTCGCCGCCTCCAGATGGCCGCCGCCCTTACCAACTCGCTTGGAACTTAGCCTGCCGAAATGACTGGCCGAGGCCTTGGCCAAGGTGTCGCAGGATGCCCAAACCCGGCACCGAAACTCAGTGCATCCGGCAACCATGAAGGCACATTACCGCCTGTGCCTACCCCATCCTTGATGCCGGAACATTGCCCGCCGGATGCGCCCAACTCATACCTGATACGATTGCCGGATCGCGCCGCCAGGACACTCCCTCTTTGCCCCGCCGCTACCCCCACGCTCTGCCGCATTGCTCCGTTCCATCGGCTTACACCGCCCCGGTGTGACTTGTTTTGTGACGTGCCCCAACCCCCATGGCCATATCGGCTGAGCGCTCCGCCCGATCCCATTCTCAACCTCGGTTGTCCCTGCAATGTACCCCGGATTCAATGCCCTCGCTGGCCCACTGGATGACCCAAACCACGCTCCCCGATTTCCCCTGACTTGACGTTCGGGTTCCGTTAGGTACAATTGTCTTTAATAACTTTAGTAATGACAAACGTAAATGAGTTGGAATAGAAATGGCTACGAAATACGACTTAAAAATGGAAGGCAGGATAAAGGAGATGGCATCCCGTTTTTTGTATCTGCTTGTTTTACCGTTACTTAGGTGGCATCCCGGTGATTTTTCGAGATGCCATTGGCTGCCGCAGATATTGGCAACTATTTTCAGTTTGGAGATCGAACCATGAGTACGTCCCGCAAGCCCAGTCGCCGTTCCGGCCGGCCTGATCAGACAGGCCGGCTATCAGCCATCCGGCCCGATCCGTATGATCGAGATCGCCTTGGCCGTATGGGATCCGGCCATGCTCGTGAGCCCAGCATCAATAGCCAGTTGGCACGCCGACTCGCCGGCTTTAAGGGTCGAAGTTCTGCCGCATCCAAGGCTCGCAAAGCCGGTCGTGGAGCTGGCCATGGTACGGGCTTTGATCGCTTGCAACGGGTGGTGGTCAAAGTTCATGTGAGTCGCCATCGGCCCGGCAAAGTTCACGGCAGTGTGTTACGTCATGTGTCGTATGTTGGCCGGGAAAGTGCCAGTCTGGATGGCAAGCATGGGGTATTCTATGACGCTACGCGGGAAGGTCTGGATGCCCGCCAGATTGTCAAAGCATGGGAGCAGGACCGACACCATTTCCGCCTGATCGTCTCGGCTGAAAATGCCGGTGACCTGCCGGATACGAATAAGTATATCCGCACCGTTATGGCCCGTGTCGAACGGGATTTGGGAACGTCTTTACAGTGGCTGGCGGTCAATCATTACAACACGGATAACCCGCATACCCACATCCTGTGTCGGGGAATCAAACAAGACAATACAGACCTGGTGATCCCCCGGCAATATGTCTCTTACGGCATTCGCCGACGAGCCGAAGAGGTGGCCACCGAAATACTCGGCCCACGCAGCGCTGAAGACATCCGGCGGGAGCAGGATAGTCAAATTGAGGCCGAACGGTTCACCGCCTTGGACCGGATGATTGAACGGCATCTGGAATCTGGCAAAATTGATCTGCACCCCGATAAACGCATCGGCTTTGGTGCCGATGACCGGACCCGCATACTGGGCCGATTGCAGTTCCTTCAGACCATGGACCTGGCAAAGAAGGGCAGGGGAACATGGTGGATGTTAGACCCGGAATTTGGATTCAAGCTCCGTGACTTGGGGCAACGCAATGACATTATCAAAGTCCTTTACGCAACACTGGGCAACCAGGCGGGATATGTTGAGCGGCTGGGAACCAGAGATGCTCTGGCCGAACCGATTCTGGGCGCGTTGGTGGCCAAGGGGAGTGTCGATGAGATCAGTGACCGACAGTTTGTGGTGGTTCGGGATGTTGTCGGCAGACTCTATTACAGCCAGGTGCCGGAGGATGACAGCTTCCGACGGGCACAAGCGGGTGCCGTGGTCGAATTGGGGGCGAAAGCCTATCGGGGGAATGTTCTCGCCGCAGAAATAACAATGGTAGCGCAGAACCATGGCGGCGTTTACACCGCGGCAGATCATGCGGCCTTTCTGGCCAAGCAGCATCCGGAAGTTACACCGGATCAGGCCGTCGCCCGGATTCGGCCGGCAACGGCCAAATTGGTCTTTGTCGCCGGGCATAACGGTGCAGGTGTAGAGCAGATGGCGGAAAACCAGTTCAGAATCGACGCTCCGGTCTTTGAGAGATTCACCTCCGCGCGACGCGGCCAGACTGACCTGCGTATTGTCTCTGCGTACAGTCTGGATCAGCAGGTGGAAGCACGGGCGTTTACCTGGCTGGACCGGCAATTGTTCGAGCAGACGCCCCAATCATCGTGGAAAGGTCAGTTTGCCGAGGCTCTGAAACATCGCCGGCAATGGCTGGTGGGTCAGGGACTGGCCGAATTTACCGGCCCGGATCAGAAGGCCATTACACTCAAAGCCGGGGCCGTAGCCCACCTCCGATCGGTGGAATTTCGTCAGGTTCTGGCCGACATCGCCGGCGAATTCAAGCGGCCCGCGATCCGGTTGCCACGGGAGGTGACCATCACGGGCCGATACACCGGTTCGCGAGAACTTCAGGCTGGACCCGTCGCGATGATTGTTACGCTCCAGAAAGTTTATCTCACCTACCCAACGCGCCAATTAAGTTCAATCCGTGTGGGAAGTACGGTAACGCTTCGCATGGACCGATCCGGCAAGTTGGCCTTGGAATCCAATAGCCGGTTGCCGGAAAACACGCTCTTTGATCACGTCCAGAATCTGGAACCGGAGGTTCACCAATGAGTCGCAAATGGATTCTAATATTTTACTCTCTGGCGATGTTGCTGGGCCTCGTGGTCGGTATACAGTGGGCCGCCTATCGGCTGGGCGATAAGCCCAAATTGGGCTGGGGAATCCCGATTGCACGCTTGGTGTTCTATCCGCCATGGGACGTGTTTGGCTGGTATCAGCGGTTCGGAAAGGATCATCCCCGGCCCTTCAACCAAGCCGGCCTGATAGCCTTGGGGTTCATGCTGCCAGCTACGGTTCTGTTGATTGTCTTCCGGCGGCAA
Organism: Planctomycetota bacterium; assembly: GCA_021851715.1. GTDB lineage: Bacteria > Planctomycetota > Phycisphaerae > WQYP01 > WQYP01 > JABEVA01. The sequence goes on along the minus strand of JAJZCR010000040.1, from coordinate 27,528 downwards.
GGTCCGCCGACGGTCGAGGCGATTGGCCGTGATCGTTGGGCGGCGCGTGCCCACATCCGGAAGGCCGGCTTACTATCCGGCCACGGTACGGTCGTGGGATTACTGGACAAGGAATTGCTCACATACAATGGTCCGGAACATCAACTGGTATCCGGGGCCAGCCGATCCGGCAAAGGGGTGGGCCACGTTGTACCAACCCTATTGAACTGGACTGGCAGTGTATTGGTCTACGATGTCAAAAATGAACTCTGGAACATTACCGCGGGCTTCCGCACCAAATTCTCCCATACCGTCTTTTTCAATCCCACCCGAACCGATTCGGTGCGGATCAATCCGCTTCTGGAGATACGGCCCGGTGACGCCGAGATTCGTGATACCCAGAATGTCGTGGAGATGCTTATTAATCCCACCGGGGCCAAGCAGACACTGGATATCTGGGATCAGCAGGCATCACAATTGCTGGTGGCCCTGATTCTCCACGTTCTGTATACCGAACCGCCTGATCGCAAAAACCTCTCCGTGGTCCGACAGAGATTGCTGGACTTTCAGACCACCTGCCAAGCAATGGCATCAGCGGCCCATCGCCGGAATCCCGGAACCGGTTTGTGGGAACCCCATCCGGAGATTCAACTGGTGGCCCGAGAACTTTTGGCCCAGCCCGATAAATTCCAGGCCAGTGTACGCGGTACCACCGCCAGTTGCCTGACACTGTATGCCGATCCAATTGTATGCCGGAACACCAGTACCAGTGATTTTAAGTTAAGTGATCTGGTCTGCGGCACCAGACCCATGAGTCTGTATATCCAGCCCCCGCCATCGGATGCATCCCGATTACGACCCCTGATTCGCCTATTGATCAATCAGGTCTGCCGAACATTAATGGAACACATAGAGGCGGATGCGGATAACCGGCCCAAGAAGCATCGACTTCTATTACTGCTCGATGAATTCCCCACACTGGGGAAATTAGACTTTTTCTCTCTGAACTTGCGCCAAATGGCCGGTTATGGCATCAAGGCACATCTGATTGTCCAATCCTTCAACGATATTATTGAACAGTACGGCCCGCACAACACCATTCTGGACAACTGCCACATTCTGACCACCTTTGCCTCCAGCGATCCGGTCACCCAGCAGAAGATCAGCCAGATGACTGGAACGGTGGTGGAATACCGGGCCGGTTACAGTCAACCGGCCAAAATGTTCTCCGGCGGCCATCATGGTGTCAGTTACAGTGAACAGGTACGGCCTTTGCTTCAGCCCGGCGATGTACGGGAATTCCCCACGGATCAGGAACTGATATTTGTGACCGGCTGTAAGCCGATTAAATGTTCCAAACTGCGTTACTACGCGGATCCACGATTCACAAGCCGTTTGCTTCCACCGCCGGAACAGGCCCTGAGGCTCGATTTGGCGGGCAAGCCATCGATTGCATGGCTCAATGATCCCGGCATTTCAGCGAGGGCCAGTACGGTCGGCGGCATAGCCACGGATGCTGATCGGGAAGAACACACCGGCAGCCTTGAGGGAACGCCGTCTGCGGCCACCGACAAAACCGCCCCCGCTTTCATGCGACAATCTAAACGGCAATCCCAATCTATCGACAACCAGTTGCGCTCTTCCCAGAGCGCGGCCACGACGGAGGATGAATACCATTGATAAACGATGACAAAATCAAACTGTCGATCCGGCTTATGCGGTCCGCGTATGACACCGCCAAATCCCAGGCGGCCACCACCGGATCAGCCATCAGTGTGATTGTGGCCGAAGCGGCGACACAAACCCTGCTGGCAACCTATCGCTCGGATCGCGAGGCGGAAATACTTAAAGCCGTCGAACGGGTATTTTTCAAACTCCAGAAACTGGAAAAACGTCAGAATCTGGACTTGCTGATACTCAAGGAAATGGTGGGCCTGAGCGTCCGGGCTTATTTTAACCATACGCCTGAGGTTCCGGAGCATGAACGATCCGCAGCGCTGCTGAGCGGTAAAGCGCGGTTCCACCGGTATCTGGACACTCTGGCCCGTAATCTGCGCCAGAACAAATCGATTCTGGGTGAGGTGCCGGAGCTATTGGCTATCCCGATGGCTATCCAGGGCGAATCCAACGGCTCGCCCGCAGCCGAACCAGCAACTTCAGAATCCGCACCGGCGCAGAGGTTGGATCCACCGCCCAACGGCAACGTAGCCCTCCGCGAAGCGGCATTGTCACCAGAAGAAAACGTGGACAGACGCGGCAAGGAGCCGATTGGTTCCCATCAGCCCGCAGGTCGCCGCATCAGTGTCGGGTATGACGAACCCGGATTGTTTCATGACGCGGTGAAACCGGCTCAGCCGGAACCACCGGCATGCCCAAACGGCGTGCCCGGCAACAATATGGCAGAGGATTCATAGCGGAAGTCTGATGGAATATTGAATTTGCTACGCTTAGCAGCCAGTCGGAAATGTTATCCAAGTACTTTAATCAAAAAGGAGAATGAATATGGTCAGTATCGTTCAGCAGCGTCACAACGAAAGCCTAAATCACGCCTTGGGGCCTGTCATTGCTGATGCATTGGCGCGGCCCGACGTGGTGGAGATCATGGCCAATCCCGATGGTGGTTTATGGGTGGATATCATCGGCCAGGGCCGCCAGCGCCTGGGCGCTATTGATTCGAGTTCCGCGGAAACGGTGATTCGTCTATTGGCCGCCCATGCCGGGGAAAATGCCAATCCTGAATCACCCGCCATCGCCGGCGTATTACCGGCAACGGGAGAACGGTTTCAAGGCTTATTGCCGCCGCTGGTCGACCGGCCCACTTTTACCATTCGCAAAAGACCAGCACGCATTTTTACACTCGATGATTATGTGGCATCCGGTGTGCTGGCGGCGGATGGTGCAAAAAGCATACGCCACGCCATTGCCCAGCGCCAGAATATTCTCGTCGCCGGCGGCACCGGTTCCGGTAAGACCACCCTGGTCAACGCCATATTACATGAACCGGAGTTCCAGATGCAGCGTGTGGTACTCATTGAAGATACCCGTGAACTGCAATGCTCAGCCCCGGATCGGGTGGAACTGCTAACCAAACAAACCGAACCCAAGGTAACCATGAATGATCTGCTGCGTATGACGCTGCGCCTACGGCCCGATCGGATTGTGGTGGGTGAAGTGCGGGGTGGTGAAGCCTTGGCACTCCTCAAGGCATGGAATACCGGCCATCCCGGCGGCGTGGCCACCATTCACGCCAACAGCGCCGAAGACGCCTTGTATCGGCTGGAAGATTTAATTGGGGAGGTTTCCCAGACGGTTCCGCAGCGTTCCATTGCGTCAGCGATCAATCTGGTGGTTTTCATTAAGAGAATTGCTGTTGCACCTGGGCGCGTGGTATCGGAGATATTGCAGGTTGTTGATTTCAGTGCCGGTAGGTATATGTTACACAAGCCGACGCTGTAGCACTGCTTTGGTGATCTGCGGAACAATTGGAACCGTCTGCTTGATGCCGCAGGCCTGACACCGGAAGAACGCAAGGAGGCAGTGGTGTTATTCTATTCGCGGGTAGAAACGCTGCCGGGTACGGAAGTTGGGTGAAGGCGTTGGAAGAGAACAAATGCGGGGTGTCACATAATGGGGGAAGGTAATATAATAGAGACAATGGATATTAGGAACGGAGTCCAAAGATGCAGTCCTTATATTCGACGCTGATATCGAAATGCGATGCCGTCAAAATGAAGATAAATACTTTCATCAGCCAGCACACAAAGATCTACGTTGTCCCAAGCAGCATCGAAAGGGTGCCGTCCAACTCACCCATTGACACGTTCATGCGGCGGATGCCACACTTTCTTCCATCTGATGCCTTTGAAGATACCGTGGCGACAATCGGCTTTCAATCGTGGGCACCGCTCGATGACGAGGGGCGGATGGCACAATGTGATGCACTCAACGATTTTCGTGAATACGCCGGAGTCCTTACGCCAGTCATCCATGACTATCCGGCCACGACAAAACAAGATATGGAAGAATCTATCCAGACGATTATGGACTTCATCCAGCAGGATGGCTACTTGCCCTATCAAACTGTTGATGCGGTGGTGCAGGCCATCAGCACGGAACTGGATAAACAGAAGCAGATACTCGGTTCTTATATAAAAAATTCTGTCGCATCGCCGATCCTCGTTGCTGACACTAATGCACTATACTACAACCCGGCCTTGGAGGATTGGACATTCGCCGACATTCCGCAGTTCCAGTTGGCGGTGCTGCCGCCGGTATTGGAAGAACTAGACCGACACAAGAGCGAGCACCGGAATGAGACCCTACAGATAAAAGCTGGGCGGCTCGTCAACCAAATTAAGGAATACCGGCGGAGGGGTGATATTCAAAGAGGCGTGCCGCTGAAGAGCACAATCAGCACCTTCATCACCCCCAATATTATACCGATCTTCAACAGGGTGGGGCCGTTTTCGGATTCTAAGGTGGCCGACAACCAGATTCTCGCAGGCTGCTTCGAGCTGGCACGGCAGAACCCTGGCTGTCCTGTCGCCCTCGTGACCCGCGACGTTAATCTCCAGAACAAAGCCGCCTGCATTTGCTTGCCCTACCTTGAGCCACCTGATGCCGTTCCAAAACCGTAATCCGATCTCGGTCGATGCAGCCGTCAATAGCTGCCGAACCATTCTTGCGGTATCCTTTCGGGCGGCGGTGAAATTGGGAATTGTGGAAGTTGTATGGCCGTGAGAAGACTGGTATCGTGCAGTATCCGCGTGGAGGGCTGAAACTGGAAATGGTCTCTGACAGGACGACAATCCGTTATTCCGCCAATATCTGTGCGGGATCGCTGAAGGTGCCGGAAAGCCGGATCGTGGCCGGTCTGCTTCTGAAGGGTGTCAGCGGGGATGACTGGCACCACGCCATGGTGGAGCAAAATGTCCTGCAGGCCCGCAATACCGTTTCTGCCGTCCGCATCGGACGGCTGGTGCGGCAGCGGCTGGAGCTTATGAAACCTGATCTGTGGCGACTGGTGCGGGATGGCTCCGGCCCGGTCGCTACCCAGGCTATTCTGGCCGCCGCCATTAAGCACAGCCCGTTGCTCGGCGATTTTCTTGATCTGGTCGTGCGTGAACAGTTTCGTTATTATTACGTTTTCGTAATTGAACGGTACGATACATGAACGGTACGATACCACCAACGGGCGCAGCGTAGCATAGTCGGCGGTATCCACCAATGCAGAACGACTACACGGAGATATACTGTGGCTCAACTTGACCGATTGAAAAAGAGGTTGTTCAGTTGCGTCGGTGATACAGTTCTTCCATACTGGGCGCTCGCCGTGAGCACAATGCTCGTGTCATGCACGTTGTCCGAATGGTTCTCTTTATCCAGCGGAGCAACCATTGGTGCATGGTTGGTGCTGCCGATTCTTCTGGCCATCGCGATTCTGGTCTGGGGGTGTCATTTGGCACGCCTGCCGATGGCGGGTTCAATTTTCCTCCGTCGCGGCCTACCTCCGCCAGTAATCTGGGTGATGCTCGCGTCCGGAACAGTTGCATTATTTACCGCGCTTTATTTCCATCACATCGGCTCTTCATCCGATATATCAACCGCTTTCGTGGCCGCCGCGCTGGCGCTGATAGGGTACACATTGCTTCTGCCCCGCGTGCTGGCCTGCCAGACTACCAGCCGCCTGCGCACCGAGCTTCAGGCTGCTGTTGGAGATACGGCAGCATCCGCATCCAAGACGCGGTCCGAGTCTGCGGCTGCGGCCAAAGAGCCTGATCGCATCCCGCCTATCAACAACGGCCCAACGCCTTGGGGCGCACCCATTAACGACCCCGAACGCGAGCAACGGCTTTTCCGTTGGATTGCGGTACCAGAAAATCCAATTGGCCGCAGTACCGACGACTTGTTTGACGTGAAGCAGAAGGCGGTGAGGTTGCTGGAACTGCTATGCCCGGTATCGCCTGTTTCGAATGCCGGTACCGTCAATGTGCTGGGGCCGCGCGGATCAGGGAAGTCGTCTTTACTGCGCCTCGCTGCCGAGTTTGAGCAAACCTCGAAGGCCAAGCTGATATCTGCGCCGCAGGTCGTGCTGCGGTTTTGTTTTCTTTCCCTTTGGGATTACTCGAACCCCAGGGCCGCACTGCGGGGTGCAATCGATGAACTCCTCGAAATAATCCGTGACCGTATCGACATCCTTCCGATTGCGGGCATATCAAATGGGATTGTCCGGGCGTTTTTTGGTGCTTCCGCTATCCCTGACATTCTCGGCGGGTTTTCGGCCCCTTCTCTGGACCACTGGCTTCCGGCTCTATCGGAATTACTTGTCAGGGCCAATCTGCGCATCATTTTGTGTGTTGAAGACGATGATCGCATTACAACCGCCGCTCGCCGCGCCGACCACTGCGAAATCATGCAGGGATTCCTGGATCGCCTTAAGGGTCTTCCGGGATTCGGGTATGTAATATGTACGTCGACGCCGGTTTGGTCAGAACCATCGCCCGATGAATTCCACTCCGTTATCCCGGAAGGAGGGAACGATAACGCCGATAATTGGAACAGCTACAACGAGCGATGGTTAAAGGCGTGCCGGGACGGCGTTATTAAAACAGAGAACGCCCCACCGTTGACCGCAGCAGAGATGGCTCGCCTCCGTGGGGAGGTCGGCGGGATTATTTATCGGGGGCGATCAAAATGGGCGGAAAGCATGGGGCACCTGCCTGTGTCCAGGCTCTGTCAATATGATTGTCTGCTTGACGAGTACCTTCGATACGCGGAGGTGGAACCTGTATTAAAGGTATTCCGAACCTGGATGGTCCGGCAAGTGTGGCCGGACCTTCAGGACCTTACCATGGCGGTTCCCCTGTGCGGAATTGACACACAACAGCGGCAGAGCCTGTTCAGTGCATTTCTTGCGGACTACTCAGATAGCGGACTGGCGCAGCACATCACACCACGCACACTGCGAAATGCTTTGCGTGAAGCGCATCGGCGCTGGATGAATATCGTTGCTGTTCTCCAGCAAGACCGTAGCCAAGACAGTAGCGATTGGCAGAAGCGGTGGACCGAAAACGGTATCGATTTTGACAGCGTGCTGACGGCGTGCCTCCTGCGCGCATGTCTGCCCGATCGGTGGCCAAACTTCCTCCGGGGCGCGGGTAATCAAACTTTGTATACAAGTTTTCACCGTAATCTTGCGGAACAAAGGCCGGGTGGGCCCGAAGGTTTTAGCATGTTGCACGGTGAGGTTGCCACGCAGTTGAGGAATTTGCCACTTTGGCTGGGCCTGTCGAGTTCCGTATGGAACGTGCTCGCCGTACAGGATTTTGTTCAGGGCCACAATGTAAGGCCTGGCGGCATCATCGGAAACGGTGCGCAGAATAACTGGAAGTTGTTTATCAATTCTTGAGTCCGCTTGCAGCTCGGCGAAAATTAGTTTTCGTCCATTTCCACGTTGTGCCGCCCCCGGGTCTGTGCGACAACCTACCGACTGATCTACCCCGCCGGCGCATTACCGCAAGCGGCACACGTCGGTCCCCGATGGTTTGGGCCCATCCCAGAACCCGGAGTTGGTTCCCCCATTAGCCGCCGCGTCATTCTTGCGGTATCCTTTCGGGCGTCGGTGAAATTGGGAAAAGCGGAACTTTCATGACCACCCCATACCATGCACGCTACTTTGCACACGAGCTTACGCGACGGCGGCAGCCGCTGGGTGTGGACCGGCTTTCCATGGCATTATTCGATGCCAGTGTTGATCTCAATCCCCATCAGATTGACGCTGCCGCATTCGCCCTGCGTAGCCCACTGTCCAAGGGTGTATTGCTGGCGGATGAAGTGGGCTTGGGAAAAACCATTGAGGCCGGATTGGTGCTATGCCAATGTTGGGCCGAACGAAAACGGCGATTGCTGGTCATTTGCCCCGCGAGCATCCGCAAACAATGGGGACTGGAATTGCAGGAAAAATTTAATCTGCCCACCGTTATCTTAGATGCCAAAACGTACCGCCAAGAACAAGCCGCTGGCAATGCCCATCCATTTGCAAGTGACAAAGTGGTCATAACTTCCATGAACTTCGCCAGCAAAATGCAGGCGGACATCCGATCCGTGCCTTTTGATCTGGTGGTCATTGATGAGGCCCACAAGCTGCGCAATGCTTATCAGCCAAAAAACAAAATAGGGCAGGCGATCAAATGGGCGGTTCAAGACCGCAAGAAACTTCTTCTGACCGCCACGCCATTGCAAAATTCGCTGCTGGAACTTTATGGCCTCTCCACCATTCTTGATGAGACGGTCTTCGGCGACGTTAATTCCTTCCGTTCCCAGTACACAAATTCCACGGGAGATATGAAGGCCCTGCAGGATCGGATCGAACATTTTTGCCAGCGTACACTGCGGCGGCAGGTTGTGGAATACATTAAATACACCGCCCGACGGCCTCTGACTTTCAAATTCAGCCCTACGGACGAAGAACAGAAGCTTTACGAAGCGGTCTCGGAATACCTCATGCGGGAAAACACCTTTGCGTTTCCCAAGCGGCAACGGCACCTGACGACACTGATTCTTCGCAAGTTGCTGGCGTCATCCTCCTTTGCGGTGGCCAATACGCTGGATACCATGCGAAACCGGCTGGAGCAACTGATGAAGGGGGTACCGATACCGGACGATCTGCCTTCGGATATCGTCGCCGATGAGGAGATGGAGGAAGACCTGCTCGATGAAATCCTTGATGATACCGGTGCCGAGAACAGGGACGCCGAACCTTCGGAAAGCAAGCCGGATCGCAAGGTCCTTGAAGATGAGATCAACGAACTGGCTCGTTACGCGAACTGGGCCAGAAGTATCGGCGTAGATACCAAAAGCAAGGCACTCCTTGTGGCGCTGAACACCGGATTGGCGGAGATGGCCAAAATGGGGGCCAAACGCAAGGCCCTTGTTTTTACAGAGTCCCGCCGCACGCAGGAATATCTCAAAAAATTCCTTGAAGTCAATGGTTATGCCGGGCAGATTGTCCTGTTCAACGGTACCAACGCTGGTTCAGAATCCGGGGAGATTATTGACCGCTGGCTCAAGGACAATACCGATTCCGGGCGTGCCACCGGCTCGCGCACCATCGACAGCCGCACCGCGTTGATTGAGTATTTCCGCGATCACGCCACCGTGATGCTGGCCACCGAAGCGGCGGCGGAGGGTGTGAACCTGCAATTCTGTTCTCTGGTGGTAAATTACGATTTGCCATGGAATCCACAGCGTATTGAGCAACGTATTGGCCGCTGCCACCGATATGGGCAGGAACACGATGTGGTGGTTGTTAACTTTCTCAACGAACGCAACGAAGCCGACCGCCGGGTTCAGGAACTTCTGGCTGAAAAATTCAATCTATTCAGTGGTATTTTTGGTGCCTCGGATGAGGTATTGGGAACCATCGAATCCGGAGTTGATTTCGAGCGGCGAATTCTGGCGATCCACCAGGAGTGCCGCACGCCGGAACAAATTGCGGCAGCGTTCCAAAAGCTCCAGCAGGAAATGGAAGAGTCCATCAAATCCCGCTTAACCGATACGCGCCGGGTGCTCATGGAGCAATTTGATGAAGATGTCCACGCCCGGCTTAAAATGCGGCTTAGTGATGCCCAAGCCAATCTGGACCGCATCAGCCGCCTGTTCTGGACGTTGACGCGGTTCATCCTTGCTGACCGCGCAAATTTTGAGGACGCGGCCCTGGCATTCACATTGCAACGTCCACCCCAGGATAGCCTCAAGCCGGGCCGCTATCACCTGATTTCTAAAACGCAGGAAAATATCCCCGGCGATTTCCTTTATCGACTATCCCATCCGCTGGGGGAATGGGTCATCGATACCGGCAAAAGCCGTCCCACGCCTACGGCTAGCGTGGTTTTTAACCTGACCGGACACGGAACCAAGCTTTCCATGGTGGATTCAATCAAGGGGCAGTACGGCTGGCTGACATTGCAACATCTGAAGGTCGATTCGTTTGACCGCGAGGAATATCTGCTGTTTTCCGCCGTTACCGACTCAGGCCGGTCGCTGGATCAGGAAACCTGCGAAAGATTGTTCCAATGCGATGGCATCGTGGTTCCAGCGGAGGACCCGCCCGCACCGGTGCGGGAACGGCTGGAAAATGAAGCCATCCGTCACGCCGATGCCACCATTGGAGCCTCCCTGGAGGCCAACAGCAAATTGTTCGGTGAGGAGCGAGAGCGGCTGGAAAACTGGGCGGAGGACATGGTTTTTGTCGCCGAAAAAGAACTGGCGGACATTAAAGCCCAGATTAAAGCGGTTCGGCGAAAATCCCGCCTGGCCACCACGCTTGATGAGCAGAATAATCTCCAGCAAACCATTCAGGAACTGGAAAGGCGGCAGCGGACGCAGCGGCAGGAAATTTTTGACGTGGAGGACCAGATTGCGACAAAGCGAGATAAACTCATTGACGCCCTGCACCGCCGCATGAGCCAGAAAACCAGTATGATGCCACTGTTTACTATTCAATGGAAAGTAGTGTAATGCCCACCAACCTTGAAAAATTCCGTGATCTTCTTCGGCAACTGTTCCAACTGGACCAGGCTGATCTGGATTTCGGTATTTACCGCATTATGAACCAAAAGCGGGATGAAATTCTCCGCTTTCTGGATCAGGATTTATTGCCGCAGGTAAAAGCGGCGTTTGCAGAATACCAGTCCGCTGATAAATCGGTTCTGCAGGCGCAATTGGAGCAGGCCGTCAATAAGGCTAAAGACCTGGGTGCCGATGCGGATTCCATGCCCGTAGTTAAAGAACTGCGGCAAAAGATCGCCACCGAAGCGGTGGACATCACCGCACTGGAAAACACGGTATTCTCGCATCTCTTTAATTTCTTCCGCCGGTATTATCAGGATGGGGATTTTATCTCCCTGCGGCGCTATAAGGAAGGTGTGTACGCCATTCCCTATGAGGGAGAGGAAGTAAAACTTTATTGGGCCAATCACGACCAGTATTACATCAAAAGCAGTGAAACCTTCCGTGACTACACCTTCAAACTGGATTCCGGAAAACGGGTCAATATGCGTATCGTGGCGGCAACCACCGAACAAAATAACAACAAGGAAGCCCCCGGCAAGGAACGCCGCTTCGTGCTCTGTCCGGAAAATCCGCTCTCTGAAGAAAATGGCGAATTGCATATCCGCTTTGAATACCGCCCCAGTGAAGGCCGGGAAAAGCAAAGCGACTTAAATCAAGCGGCCATCACAGCCATTCTTGCGGCACCGGGCTTTGAGCAATGGGCGGCACAATTGGGCAAAGCCGCCCCAAGCGAGAACAATAGCAGCCGCACCGTGCTGGAAAAGCATTTAACAAAATTTACCGCCCGCAACGAATTTGATTATTTCATCCATAAAGATTTGGGCGGCTTCCTGCGGCGGGAACTGGACTTTTACATCAAAAACGAAGTCATGCACCTGGATGATATTGAAAATGATTCCGCCCCGCGTGTGGAGCAATATCTCAGTCTGATCCGCGTAATCAGGAAAATCGCCCACAAGATCATCGCCTTTCTGGCCCAACTGGAGAATTTTCAGAAAAAGCTGTGGCTGAAAAAGAAATTTGTCATTGAAACCCATTATTGCATCACATTGGACCGCATTCCGGAAGAACTGTATGCCGAGATCGCCGCCAATGATGCCCAGAGGGAAGAGTGGGTAAAGCTGTTTGCCGTAGATGAAATAAAAGCCGAGAAGCTGCGCGAAGTGGCATACAGCCAACCGTTGACCGTGGAATTCTTAAAGGCCCAGCCGCATTTGGTGCTGGACACAAGGCATTTCCAGGAAACGTTCGAGAAGAAACTGCTGGCATCCATCCACGGTTTAGATGAAAAACTTAATGGCGTACTGTTCCATTCGGAAAATTATCAAGCGTTGCGACTGATGGAGGAGCAATACCGTGGACGGGTTGATTGCGTTTACATTGATCCGCCATATAACACCGACGCATCGCCTATCATATACAAGAACGGGTATAAGGAATCCTCCTGGCTCAGTTTGGTCGTGGACCGGCTGGCAGTAGTGCGTAGGGTTCTGGGCGATTCCACCCCCGTTTGCCAAGCGATCGATGACGCTGAGCTGGATTATTTGTGCCAGGCCACGCGGGCCGTGCTGCCGATGCATGAGTTGCACAAATGCGTTGTGGAGCACTACCCGGGATCGGGAACCGGGCGATCTAACGTCTCACGTACCCATGAATATGTGATCTACTCTATACCCTTGGGAGCCGACCTGCTGCGAGGGAACGTGTTGGAATCTTCCGAGCGCGTCCGTGGATTCAGGCGGAGCGGCACCGGGGAGAACAACTTTCGAGCGGGACGCCCCAACAGCTTTTACGCCGTATTGGTCGATCCCCGAAGCAAGGAGATAATGGGTTTCGAGCCACCCCCAAGCGGCACGGGGTATCCCACTGACTCGACCGCCGACGGGTGGATTAGGGTGTATCCCCTAGGTGATCGTGCAGCCGGCAACGTCCAAAACCCGGAGCGGGTATGGTCCCTTAGCTACGAATCGGCACCCCCTGCCTTAGCGGAAGGCCGCCTCCGTTGTACGGAGGATATCGTGATCCAGCGGCTCTACACCGACTCCGAGCGACGCGAACTGCTACCGAGCATCTGGCGTGGGGCGGAATTCAGCGCGGTCGCGAACGGGACCAACCTGCTCCAGTCAATCTTCAACGACGCCTCGGCCTTCTCATACCCAAAGTCCGTCAGGACCGTTCAGCGTGCGGTTGACAGCATGACGCACGGACACCCCGGCGGCGTGGCCCTAGATTATTTTGCGGGGTCCGGTACCACCGCCCATGCGGTTATAAACCTCAACCGCGAGGATGATGGCAACCGCAAATACATCCTTGTTGAAATGGGTGAATATTTTCATACCGTACTTTTGCCACGAATTAAAAAGGTCGTTTATTCCAAGGATTGGAAAGACGGTAAGCCCATCGCACGCGATACCGGCATCAGTCATGCCCTCAAATATCTCCGCCTGGAATCCTACGAAGATGCACTGGCCAATCTGGAACTTAGCCGCACCACGCAGCAGGCTGATTTGTTAAATTCCGATTCTGCCATGCGTGAGCAATACATGCTTTCCTATATGCTGGATGTGGAAAGCCGGGGCAGCCAGTCGCTTTTGAATATCCAGAGTTTCCGCAATCCCAACCAATACAAACTGAAAGTGGAAAGAAATGGTGAAACGCAACTGGTTAATGTTGATTTGCCGGAAACATTCAATTGGCTGCTGGGATTAACCGTCAAGCATATTGATGTCATACGGGGTGTGCGCGTCATTGACGGCAAGAATCCCAAGGGAGACCGCGTGCTGGTGCTCTGGCGGAACATGGATGAAATGGATAACGACAAGCTGGATCAGTGGTTCCAGAAGCAGAACTACAATACCCGCGAGCTTGAATATGACATTTTCTATGTCAACGGCGACAATAACCTTGAAAACCTCCGCCGACCCGATCAGACGTGGAAGGTGCGGCTGATTGAAGAAGAATTTAAGCGGCTGATGTTTGATGTGCAGGATGTGTAGACCCATGGGTGATAAAATTAAGAGCATCTCAATCGAAGGGTTTAAATCCATCCGGAAAATGGATCTTGAACTTCGGAATCTGAACGTGCTGATTGGGGCTAATGGGGCGGGTAAAAGTAATTTCGTCGATTTCTTCCACTTGCTTCATGAGATGGTTGAACAGCGATTGCAATTAGCGGTCGGCGTTGGCGGCGGGGCCGACATTTTTCTCCATTTTGGGCCGAAGGTTACAAAAGCAATCGAACTAAAAGCGCGATTCGGTCAAAACGCCTACGAGTTCGTACTTACGCCCACCGTCGATAACCGACTGATTTTCGCCAGTGAAAACACCGTATACTACCCGTCTTCCAATGATCGGGTGGCGAAATCACAAGGGGCTGGCCACACGGAAGCGAAACTCAAGGAAATTAGAGAAGATCCGCCGACGCTACGTCAGGCGCGGTATGGGCCTCCCCATTACATTTATAAGGCTGTTTCAAACTGGGTCGTTTACCACTTCCATGACACCAGCCTCTCGGCGTACGTGCGAGGGCAAAAAGCGATTAACGACAACGAGTTTCTCCGGCAGGATGCCGAAAATCTCGCGGCATTTCTGTTTAAGCTCAGGCAGACAAAACCGATGGCATACCAAAAAATCCGTGATGTGGTCCGGCTGGCTGCTCCATTCTTTGATGATTTCAAATTACGCCCGGTTACGGCGAATCCCGAACTGATCCAACTGGAATGGGCCCAAGTTGGATCCGATTATCCGTTCCGGCCCAGCCAACTTTCTGATGGCACGCTTCGGTTTATCTGCCTGGCCACGGCCCTGCTGCAGCCGAATCCACCGGCCACCATGCTCTTTGATGAGCCGGAGTTGGGGCTGCATCCGTATGCACTGGCCCTGCTGGCCAGCCTGTTCAAGCAGGCCGCCACAAGCGGCGGACAAGTAATCGTCTGCACGCAATCGGCAGCGCTGCTTAACGAATTTGAGCCGGAGGATGTGATTGTCGTGGATCGGGAGGATGGCCAATCAACCTTCCGCCGCCTGGAAAAGGCAAATCTTTCCGAGTGGCTGGAGAATTACAGTCTGGGCGAATTGTGGCAAAAAAATATTTTCGGCGGCAGGCCGCATGGAGATTCCGGCAATGGGCCGCCAGACTCGGAAACTCCGGACAACCCACCTTCGGAAATGCCCGATACGCCGCCGCCGGAGGGCGACATTCCATGACGCGAGTGAATATTGTTGTCGAAGGGCAGACTGAGGAAACGTTCGTCAAGGATGTGCTCGCACCGGCCCTTGGATACCAGGGAGTATACCTGAAACCACGCCTGCTTGGTACGTCCGGCCATCGGGGCGGTAACGTGAATTACGCCCGCGTAGAGAGGGATGTTACCGCATTACTTAAACAGGACAGGCAGGCTTATTGCACAACGCTCATTGACCTGTACGGTTTGGGAAGTGGCTTCCCGGAGAGCGTCCCGATCTCAATCGGAATCCCCAGCCGCCCCGAACCCGGTAGGGCATCGCAAATCGAACAGGCGGTAAAGAACGATATTATCTCCACGCTTGGCGACAATTGGCGCGCTGATATTCGGTTCATCCCGTATATCCAGCAGTACGAATTCGAAGGCTTGCTTTTCAGCAGTCCGGTGGCACTGGCACAGGGCATATCCCAGCCGCAACTGGCGAAACAATTCCGGGATATTCGCGAAGAATTTAACACACCTGAGGATATTAACGACAGCCCGCACACCGCACCATCGAAACGGATATTGCAAATTCATCGGCCTTATCAGAAGCTGCTCCACGGTGTCCTTGCCGCCAAGGCAATGGGCCTTGCAACCATTCGACGCGAATGTCCGCGATTTAATGCGTGGATTTCCCGCCTGGAAGCATTAGGCACGGGAGGTGCGTGATGGCAAAATCAAAATCATCTCGATCCGGAATGGCCACGCTTTACCCCGAAGCCGTGCCCATCCGCTTTGAGCAGAAATTGGTGCTGCTGCAATGGATGCTAAGTCTGTTTGATAAGACGAGTTTCGAGCAGCTTGCCGAACGGCTTAAAGTCCCCGAACTGGAAGGCCTGACGGAAGATAATAACCATAAGTTCTTGCAGGCGATGAGAAACTTGTGGGAGTTTCCGGAATTCCCCGGCGACACATTGCTGGGCTATGACCAGAACATCGTCAAACATTCCATGGCACTGAACCAGAGACGGGAAACACCCGTCCGCTGGAAGTATTTTCAATGGCTCACGCTGCTGTTTGCCGAGGTTTATCTGGACCGCTTTTTCCGCAACCCGGAGAAGCTGCTGATAGACCTTAATGGTTTCGTCGTACAGTTTAACGCCGACAAACTGGAAAAAGACCGTATCCCCGCATATGAGGCCGCCGATCTGCGAAAGCTGGCTTTCTGGAATGCCACCGGCAGCGGAAAAACACTGTTGATGCACATCAATATTCTGCAATACCGCCATTATCTTGGCTTGTACGGGCAGGAAAAGGAACTGAACCGGATTATTCTGCTCACGCCCAATGAGGGGCTTTCGCGGCAACATCTGGTGGAATTCCGCGCCGCAGGCATGGAGGCGGAACTGTTTAATAAGGACGGAGGCTCACTTTTTTCGGGCAAGACCATTGAAATTATCGATATTCACAAGCTGCGTGAAGACAGCGGGGAAAAAACAGTCGCCATCGACGCCTTTGAATCCAACAATCTGGTATTGGTGGATGAAGGCCATCGCGGCTCCAGCGGCAAGGAAACAGGCCGCTGGATGGATGCCCGGCGGCGGCTTTGTGAAAACGGGTTTTCGTTTGAATATTCCGCGACGTTCGGCCAGGCGATGAAGGTCAGCGGCAACCGTGATCTGGAAAAAGAATACGCCAAGTGCATTCTGTTCGACTACTCCTACAAATATTTCTATCGGGACGGCTTTGGAAAAGACTACCGAATTTTGAATTTGGCTGATGATTCCGATGATGAGAAACGGACGCTTTATTTGACCGCGTGTCTGCTGGCGTTTTATCAGCAGCAGCGGCTATATCGGGACAAGGCCGGTGAGTTCCGAGCCTTTTTGCTGGAAAACCCATTGTGGGTGTTTGTGGGCGGCAGCGTCAATGCGGTTCGGTCAGACAATAAACGCAAGGTTTCCGATGTGGTGGATATTCTGTTGTTTCTGGCGGAATTTGTCAGGGAAAGACCACGGACGGTCCACTTGCTGGATCGTTTGCTGGGCGGCAGGCCGGGGTTGCTGGATCAGCGGGGAAATGAAATTTTCGCCACCGCTTTCGGCTATTTAAGTAAATGCCGGATGACCGGGGCGGAGGCATTTGATGATATCCTGAAGTTGCTGTTCAATTCGCCCGCACAGGCGTTGCTGCACGTTGAGAACCTTACAGGCACGGATGGGGAAATTGCCCTGCGGCTGGGAGAAAACGAACCATTCGGACTTATCAACGTCGGAGATGCCACCGCATTGTGCAAATTGTGCGAGGAGCATTCTAAACATCTGGTAGTGGCCAGCAAAGATTTTTCCGGCTCGCTGTTTTCCGCGCTTGATAAACCGGATTCCACGGTCAATGTGCTGATCGGATCGAAAAAGTTCACCGAAGGTTGGAATAGCTGGCGGGTCAGCACAATGGGCCTGATGAATGTCGGTAAAAGCGAAGGTTCGGAGATTATTCAGTTGTTCGGTCGCGGTGTGCGGCTCAAGGGTCTGGGCATGAGCCTTAAACGCAGCGGCAAGATTACTGGTATCACCTGTCCCGATAAGATCGAATTACTGGAAACACTGAATATCTTCGGTATCCGGGCACAGTACATGCAGCAATTCAAGGAATATCTGGAAGATGAGGGGCTGCCCGCCAACGAGGATCGCATTGAATTTATCCTGCCGGTGGTGAAGAACCTTGATGGCAAAAAGCTGAAAAGTATTCGCCTGAAGGCTGGCCTGGACTTCAAACGGGACGGCCCCAAGCCGATGCTGACCGCCGCCAATGCCGACCAACCCGTAGATGCCCACCTTTTAAGGTATCCGTTATTGCTGAACTGGTATCCGAAAATTCAAGCCCAGCAGAGCCGGGGGCTGGACCGTTTGGAGGAAACTGCGAATTTACAGGAGGGACATCTGGAATCCCGCCATCTGGCCTTCATGGATATGGACCGGATTTATTTTGAATTACAGGACTTTAAGAATGAACGGGCGTGGTTTAACTTAAACGTGCCGCGCGAAAGTATTCCCAAGCTGTTGGAGCGTTCAGATTGGTACAAACTGTACATTCCCGCCGCCGAGTTGGAATTTACCCGCTTTGATCGCGTGCGGCACTGGGAAGAGATTGCGACCGCCCTGCTGAAGAAATACAGTGATCGCCTGTATAAGCTCCGCAGGCAGGAATGGGAAGCCGACCATCAGGAGTACCATGAACTGGCCGAAGGCGATCCGAATTTTATCAACGAATATCGGCTCATGGTTGAACAGTCGGCGGACGACATTGTAGCGAAACTTGACGAACTCAAGGAAATGATTTCTTCCAAACAGTTTACGGATTGGTCTTTCCGGAACCTTGAAGCGTTATGTTTCGGCCAGCACCTGTATCAGCCGCTGCTGCATTTCAGAAACGATCTGGTGGAGGTTACGCCAGTAACGCTCAATGACGGAGAAATGGAATTTGTTCGCGATCTGCGTAAGTTCTTTAATGAAAAGCAGGACTCGTTCAAAAACCGCGAAATGTATCTGCTGCGCAACATGAGCCGGGGACGTGGCATCGGCTTTTTCGAGGCGGGGAACTTCTACCCCGATTTCATTCTCTGGCTGCTCGTGGACAGCAAGCAGTACGTGACCTTCGTCGATCCCAAGGGATTGCGGAATCTGGACGGCATGGACGATCCAAAGATACGCTTCCACAAGACAATCAAGGAATTGGAAAACCGGCTGGGTGATCCGAGCATTATTTTGAATTCATTTATCATTTCCAACACCCCGTCGAAGGTGGTGAGTTGGTGGAAGAGCAGTGCGAAGTCCGAACTGGAAAAATGTCACGTTTTGTTTCAGGACGAAGACAAAACTACGTATATTGAGAAGATGCTCACGGCGGTTGTGGGGTATGGTGGCGATTCGCTTCAATGATCTACGCGACGCAGGCGCATAATGAATAATAAAAATGGACGACGTGGGTGCGATTCGAGTCCCGAGAACCTTACAGGTTCCCCTGTGAACGCATCCTGCGGTATGCCGTTCAGAGTTTGGTGAAAGGATATTTGTTTTTGATGTTAGCGCCGAAGTATTTACCTTTTGATGCGGCGTTGATCAGTGCGTCGTATTCCTCCTGCGGAACACCGTGATACTGGTAGATTGAGCCGGTGGTGAACTCCACCTCGAGCGTTGAAGTGCTCGGGTCGTAGCCAATCGCACGGATATTACTTGAACTGACTGATACACGTTCCATAATAAACCTCATTTCTTTTCTGTTGCGGCACCCTTGGCCGTGTTATCCAAGACGGAGTGTGCTGCGAGTGCGTCCCGCTCGCGCCAACACCTAATTATTGTAGCGTAATCCTCATCGATTGAACAGTCTGTCCAACCGCCGCCGTGCTCAGGTTTTCCATCTAACCCTGTCGGAACAACAACCTTTGGGTCGTCGCTGTCTGGCCTGAGCGCTACCGGCAGCGGCTCAATCAATGCCCGGATGGGCAGGCCAACCGCCTCTCCAACGACGAGAGCCTCGCCGGTGCGCAATGTAGGAAGCATAGCAAAGAGTCCTTCAAGGTTGTCCGAAGCGCAAGATCGAATCTGTGACCGATCTGTCTCATTTGTAAGGCGCATAGCAATCAGGGTTCCGCACTGCGAGAGGATCGTGGGATCGATCTCCGATGGCCGCTGGCTCACGAGCATAAGGCCGACACCGTATTTGCGGCCTTCCTTCGCAATGCGCCTCACGGCGGCGGCCGCGCGGCTTTTTGCTTGTGTTGACAAATAGGTATGGGCTTCCTCTAACACTATTAGTAGTGGCCGCGTTCGCGATCCGGCCGGGACGGCGCGTCCCCAAAACATCGCATCATAGATAATTCTCAGAACTGCCCCCACTAGGTCATCCAAGATACTCGGCGGAATTCCCGAAAGGTCGAGAACGGATATGGGCTTATCTTTTCCAATCCATTCTTGCAAAAGCTCGTCCAGGTCCCGATCTGTTGAACCGTCCTCTTTCACACTCCATGTACCAGGCCGAAAGAGGAAATCGAGCCGTTTATCGCGAAGCTTTCCTTCCAGTGTATCGGTCTGAGCCCGCGTCAGCGTTTCAGAGATGCCTTTGTATACCTTGTCTTTATCACTCTCTTCGTTCTTTGTCGGGCGGAACCGGGGGCGCTTAACCGACATTGCGTCTCCGGGCTGTACTGGCTTTCCATCGTTGCCGATTTCGTATGCCATTGTTGCGTCGGATTGGTTGCCGCTGGGCTTTGTGGTATGCGTTGCGTACTGCAGGCAATGAACGTCAAACCATAACTTGTGTATGCAAAACGGCAACGGTGTATCAGCTGTGATGTCATCTGGCTGGAGCGGACAGGCTGCTCCTGCTGGCTTCGCCGAGCGTTTCATGGTAGTCACCATTTCGAGGAAGTATGCGAGTGCAGGGCCGGAAAGTTGGCCCGTCGTGGTGCTCATGAGTTCCTCCGAACTGAGCGCCCAAAATGGCACGTATAGCGGGCGTTCACCGCGTGCCATATCTGCGTTGATTCGGAAGACCCTGGCTCGTCCGTTGAAGGCCTTCGCATACTCGCCATGCAGATCTAACAGGATTATTCTGGAGGATGGAAAGTCTGCGGAGTCGGCGAGCGAGTGCAGTAGGCTGGCAACGGTTGTAGATTTTCCAGCGCCGGTGCTACCAACGACGGCAGAGTGTCGTGCGACGATCTTGTTCAAGTCTATATACGCGGGGATTGACCGGGCGCTAGCAACCTTGCCAATGGCGACGTAGGATCGCATGTCGCCCGGCGCGTATATTGCCGCGAGATCAGATTCGGTTACTACATGGGCGGCGTCACCGATGGACGGATATTGTGAAATCCCACGCTCGAATTTTCCTTGATGCCCGGCTTCGCCGACTAGCTCGATCCGCAGCCAACGATCTCCGAAGGACGGTGCCGATTCCGGAGGCCCAGGGGCAGCTCCTGCTCCCACCTGCGAGACCACGCCATAAAGGTTAACGTACCCAGCGGGAATGCGCACGAAGCTCCCCACTTGCCCGACACGGTATCCTTCGCCCCGAACGAACACCAAGCCCGTTGCGGTTCCCTCATCGAGTTTGACGCGCACACTGGGACCCGCCACATCTTCGACCGTGCCCAGCCGCGTGGGGTTAGCGGACCGTTGCGCGGAGCCATCAGCTATCCTTGACACAGGATTGCGCCTCCAAAAGCAAGCCGAGATGGTGAAAATTGCCAAGTCTGCATGATCCGCCGATAGTTTTTTCGGCGGCTGGACTTTCAATTGGTTGGCCCGTGCCGGGAATGCGGCCTTGGGGTTGCCCTGTTCCTTCTGCGGGCCTATAGCTTCCCTGCCGGGCACCAATCACTGCTCCATCCGTGGCCAAAAGTGTGAGATTTGGGTTCTTCGCAGCATGCGAGACTGCCACCGTACAATCCTCAAGTTTTGGGAACATGAGTGCAAAGCAATGAGCAGAATGGTTCCCCCTGAGGCCGTCAATGAGTACTTCGTTGAGGTGCTGGTCCGCAAAAGAGTATCCGCAAATTATTAACATCGAGTCTGGCTCGCGAAAGAACGACCGCAACCGATCGAGCATTGCAAGATAGGGCATTCTCCGGCTCTGATCGTACTTAAGATGAGACGGGTATATCAAAAGCTGCTGATCCGCTTTCACGGGGTAGCATCTGAATACGCTGTCGTCTGTTCGCTTTACCCAGTTAATCGCCCCATGGAGTTTCCATAGTCGCACCCAGCGGGATGGGATTGCGTCTTGCTCCATCGCCGAAAGGTCGAAGAAGGGCTCGCGAGCACCAACGAAGCCGTCGAAGAATGGCACCCTCTCCGATTCCAGTGCCTGTTCCATAAGAAGGTCGTAATTTGGTGTAAATACTTCAACCGCATGCACCCGGCTCAGGCGGCCTATCCAAGCCGCGAATCGGCGATAAGCATTCGGGTAGTTGGGCAGTTGTTTGTCAACCTCGCTTGCTATGAGTTCACATATTCTGGATTCCAGGTACTTCAGTTCTTCACTGCTCATATCGCCAAAGTGCGGGTTTCCCTTGAGGGCTAATATTGTGCGAAGTTGTGTCAGGATGTGCTCGACAGTCGGCGCCCCAACAACGCCCCCCGTGCAGTCTTTACAGAGTTTCGACCAGCAGTCCTTGAGGCCGCTCTCCCGTTCCAGCCCTTCCTCAACCTTCTTTGTCAGACCAGCAACATCTGGGATAAGGCAGGCACTCTCTTCTCCGGCCTCGTCGTATACGCCTAGCGGGCATCCTGCTCCGAGAAAAAATCCAAGCCGCCGTTTCTCCGTTTGGAGCGCCTCGCGGAGTAAGTTTATTTGGCTGGTCGCGTCGTGCAAAACCCCAGTGGATCCGACAACGGCGAGGTCCGCGGGCCGGGGCGTCGGAACGCTAGTCGGTGCTGTCGCGTCTGCTTTATGGACTGTCGCCCTATCCATTTTCCACCCCTCCCAGCATCTTCACATCCAACCCCTCAATTTCCTTGAGGCTTTTCCCGGCAATGCCCTGCAAGTCGCCGTACATGCCAACCGTGGCCTGCATCACACGTTCAATTTGTGATTCTCTTTTCGCCCATTGTTTGGTAATTGCCTTTTTCTCGGCGTTCAGATCCTCCTGCATGGACGTGAATGCTTCCACAATGGCTCCCACACGCTGGCGGAAATGCGGGCCGGTCAAATAATCGTAGACCATGCCCATTTTGGTCTGCTGGCCTTCACCCGCTTGCCGGGCGCCGGCAAGTTCCATCAGCGATTGCCGCAGTGCCATGGCTACGGGCAACGCACAGGCCATTGATGTAACCCATACGCCATCAGTGAATTCGAACGTTTCCACCCCGTCCGGCAAAACCTTGGAAACGATCACCGCAACTTCCGCCTTGGCGGTCCGCTGATCATCGCGCAATTTCGCGAGCCAGCCATCACTCCAGTTTTTGGTGCGTTTAGCTTCCCAAAGAATCGTGCCGCAGGCCTGCCCGCCGGAACTGAAAACACGGTGCAGCACATCGCCGCCGAATTCGCCCTTGGGCACCGGTTCAATGGTGTCGCGTGGGAATTTGCTGCGAAGCGTACTTTCCAAATTCAATTCCTGCACTTCGCCCTGTAATTGCTGGGAACCCTGTTCTGCCTTCTGTTTAAGTTCCTCAATTTTCTTTTGCATAGAAGTAATCGTATGCTCTTTTTCCGTCAGACTAAGCCTCAGGCCCTCTTCCGCTTCCTTGCGGGCCTTGTCGCGAACCTGCCCCAAACTCGCCTGCACCTGCTTTTCAATGTTCAGTTCCATTTCCCGTTTGGCATCAGCCAACTCCCTTTCCTTGCGGATCAGGTCCGCCTGGGCTTTTTGTGCTTCGGCCAGCTTGGCATCGCGCTCTTTCATCACCGCCTGCAGATTGGTGATTTCATCAGTCTTTTGCTTGAGTTCATTGGATAGCAGCAACTTGGCCTTTTTCGCCTCTTCAGCGGCAATGGCTGTGCGTTGGCTCTCCAGTTTGGCGGTTACCTGCTCATCAATGGAAGCCCGCGCCGCAGCGACCGCCGCCTCTTTTTCCCGAATCGCAGTTTCCCGTTTGGCAACCTCGGAATTATTGCGTGCGATCTTTTCCTCCAATTCACTGCGCACCGCCGCAACCAAAGGCGCAGCAAGCGATTCGGTGAGCTTAATCTCGGTGCCACATGTCGGACAGATAATGGTCGGTTCAGCCACAAGCAATTTCCCGGAACACATTTACCAACAGTATAATCCGATCTGCCGTTAATGGTAGAGCGCGGCAGATTGGCGTGAATATTGAATATTGGACTGTTGCCCGGTGCGTAACCTTCTCGTTCACGGCGACCGCACGAATTGGCTACTTTTTCCCGTGCAGCGTTTTCGCCATCTGATATTCTTTGCCAAAGTCCATTCCGATACCGTGTCGATGTAAGGTCGCATGGATGCGGCATTTGGTCATCGTCTGCATGTGAACCAGGCCCATGCGATAACGCAGCCAACTGCAATCACTTCCTCCGTTTACCTCCGCTGCCGTAGTTTACCCCGGTGCGCCGGGGTGGTGAAAATCGAAAACTGCCACGCCTGTTCGTTGCTCGTTGCCGTATTAGCGGCCAGAACTACGACAAGGGTGTGCTCGCCCAGAACCGGATGGTGGCCATCGCCCGCAACAATTCGCGACCGTCACCGGGCGAAAACAGAATTTTGTCTCCAGTACTTGCATTCGGCATTTGTTAGGGTATATTGGTATTAGTGATGACATTAAAGTTATTAATGTTGTCAGGCCGCATCCGTCATCACCGCGGCCCGGCAGCGGTGCTTTGTTTTAAGGAGTATCCCCATGAGTATTTCCCGTTGGTTGTCCAATCGTCTTTCCGCCTTGATGGCCTCGGCGGTCCTGCTGGGCTATTCAAGCCTCTCAGAGGCTTCCAGCTTCGGCGGCAGCGGCGGAACGCCGCTACCGTGGGAGACGCCGCTGGCCAGAGTGCTGGCGAGCTTCACCGGCCCGGTGGCCAAGGCTCTGTGTATTCTTTCCATTGTGCTGCTGGGCTTTGGTTTTGCCTTCTCGGAAGGCGCGGGAATGAGAAAAATACTCGGCGTACTGCTGGGTGTGTCCATCGCCGTTACGGCGACGAGCTTCGGCGTGAGCTTCTTTGGCTTTGATGGCGGAGCGGGCTTCTGATGAGTAATTCCGCTAACAAAATCGAAGGTCTGGAAGTGCCGCTGCACTTATCACTGACCCAGGGCGTACTTTTGGGTGGTGTGCCACGCGCCTTTGGCATTCTCAACGGCACCACCGCCTTGGTGCTGGGGCTGGGTCTACACGTCTGGTGGCTGGGATTTCCATTGGGGCTGGTATTGCATGCCACCGCCGTCGTGCTGACCCGACTGGATCCGGACTGGTTTGAGATTTTCCGGGCACATATTAAGCAGCCGGTATTTCTTGATACGTAATGAAGCGTTTTCAGTTTGAAGTGTTCAGTTTTTAGCATCATTTGTCCAAGCCTGAGCACTGAAAACTGAACGCTTAACACTCTCAACAACTTTTGAACTCAAGCATCGGATATAAATCATGTGGAATTTAAGTGAATATCAGAAACATCCCCGGCGGTTAAGCGATTACCTGCCATGGGCGGCCTTCATCGGACCCGGTGTCATCCTCAATAAGGATGGGAGCTTTCAGCGTACAATCCGCTTCCGCGGGCCGGACACGGGCAGCGCTACGCCCGGTGAACTCATGGCCATGCGAGCCCGTCTGAACAATGTGATCAAACGCCTGGGTTCCGGCTGGTGTATCCACGTCGAAGCTGCCCGTAAAAGCTCGCAATCGTACCCCAAAAGCTCTTTTCCCAATTCCGCCGCCACCCTGATTGACCAGGAACGTCGGAAAACGTTTACCGACGATGGGAACCACTGCGAATCCAACTATTTTCTGACCTTGACGTTTCTGCCGCCCGAGGATCAGGTGCGATCCCTGACCAGTGTTCTTATTGAACGCCCCATAGATAAGGCGGGTATTTCCTACCGGGCTTCTTATGAGACCTTTCTGGGCCAGATCACCCAGATCGTCAATTTGCTTTCCGGCTTTATGCCGGAGGTGACACCACTGGATGATGACCAGACCCTGAGTTACCTCCATGACTGCGTATCCGAGCGTGTTCTGGCGGTTAAAAGGCCATTGCAATCGTTTTACCTTGATGAAATGCTTACCGATTCAACTCTGAGCGGGGGCTTAAGTCCCAAACTGGGAAAGCATTTTATCAAGACGGTCTCTATTCGGGCCTATATCGGCCAGACCTTGCCCTGTTTGTTGGATGGCTTGAATGAACTGGCCCTGGAATACCGCTGGGTAGCGCGTTATCTGCCCATGGACAAGGTGCAGGCGACATCACATCTGGGCAAACTGCGCCGGCAATGGTTTGCCAAACGTAAGGGGATGGTCACACTACTGAAAGAAGCGATCATGAAGCAGGAGAGTCGGCTGGAAGACTCGGATTCACTCAACAAGGCGCAAGATGCCGATGCGGCCTTGCAGGAACTGGGAGGAGATTATGTATCATTCGGCCACTTTACGCTAACCATTACCGTATGGGATGAAAATGAATCTGCGGCGATCGACAAAGCCCAGGCGGTACAGCAGGTGGTGGACAGCAGCGGCATAGTTTCCCAGATTGAGAGTTTTAACGCCGTACAAGCCTGGCTGGGGAGTCTGCCGGGCCATGGTTATGCCGATGTCCGCAGACCTCTGATATCGTCACTGAATGTCTGTGATCTCATGCCCGCCAGCAGCATCTGGTCCGGCCCAGCATGGTGCCACCATCTTAATGGTCCGGCCTTGCTGCAAACCCGCACGGCGGGATCAACACCTTTTCGGCTTTCCATTTATCAGGGCGATGTGGGCCATACCTTGATTGTAGGTCCAACAGGGGCGGGTAAATCAACACTGCTGAACTTATTGGCCTGCCAGTTTTTACGTTATGACAAGGCGCGAGTCTTTATTTTTGACAAGGGCCAGAGTGCACGGGCCATGACGTATGCCATGGACGGAATGTTTTATCCGATTGGGGCCGAAGGGCCGGCCAATAAACATGCCAACGGGCAAGTTGGCGAGCAAAGCGACAGCCAACGCCGTCAGCCAGTGGGGGAAGACACGAAAGTGGCAGCAAATGCGCATGAGCGAGAGCAAGGGGAGAGAGAGCAAGTCGAGGAGCAAGTATGCTTCCAGCCGCTGGCCCGAATTGATGAAGATGGCGAACTGGCCTGGGCGCAGGATTGGCTGTTGGACTTGCTGGTACGGGAAGGTATTGCCGTTACACCCGGCCTCAAACGGGAATGCTGGTCGGCACTGAATAACTTAAAAATGCTGCCGACACGGCAACGCACGATGACCACACTGCGGAACCTGGTGCAGGATACCACGATCCGGCAGGTACTGGAGAGCTTTACCCTTGCCGGCCCTTATGGCCGGTTACTGGATGCTGATCAGGAAACACTCTCCGATGGCGATTGGCTGACCTTTGAGACCGAACATTTAATGCACTCGCCGCGTGTACTGCTGCCGGTGCTGACGTATTTATTCCATAAACTCGAAGAGCGTTTCAATCAGGGGCATCCGACGCTGCTGATTCTGGATGAAGCGTGGATGTATCTGACCGATTCGACGTTTGCGGCGCGGATACGCGAATGGCTCAAGGTGCTGCGTAAGAAGAATGTCGCGGTAATCTTTGCCACACAGTCACTGGCGGATATTGCCGAGAGTTCCATTGCCCCGGCAATCATTGAAAGCTGTCTGACGAGAATCTTTTTACCCAACGCGGCGGCGTTGGAAGATACGTCGCGCCGGGTGTATCAATCCTTTGGCCTCAATCTGCGGCAACTCCAGATACTGCAAGCCGCGACACCCAAACGGGATTACTACCTGCAATGCCGACAGGGATCACGATTGTTTCAACTGGATTTGCAACCCATCGCCAAAGCCTTCTGTGCGGCTGGGTCTCCGGAAGATCAGGCCCGGATCACACGGGTATTGGCCCAACATGGGCCGGATGGTTTTGTCACCGCGTATCTCAATGAATTAGGTATCCACGAGGAATATCTCCAGAGTTTGTCTCCGCAGAACAATACACAGCTGGTGCGGTAAGAAAATTCCATCAACAAATTCCTAGGCTACGGAACCAGAAAGGAATGGTTATTATGAAAAACCAAAATGTAAAAACCGATCAACCACTCATTGGCCACCGACATAACCGTTGGCGTAAGGCGGCAATTGCCGCAGCGCTGGGGGCATCTCTGATG
>JAJZCR010000039.1 GCA_021851715.1 Planctomycetota bacterium | reverse complement strand
GACCTCAACGCCATCCTCGGTCAACTGGGGCTGCTGCCACTGTTTACCCAGCCGCCGGCCTGGGCACCGGGTTGAATGTAGCAAGTGCATTACCGCCGCAGGCCGGTAAATCAAGGACTTTTGCTCATCACGGGGGGAAGTCAGGTTAATTCCCGCCGGGCGTGTTGGGCCAGTAGAAATACCAACCCGCCCATTCGGCATTCCACGTATCCACCCATGCATGGCCGGGGGCGGCTTTGGGATTCACGTATACCGGTGGCTTGCCATGCTCGCTGGGTTGCAGCGGCGGCGTGTGGGCTTCAGCCCAATCGCTGGTGGTCAGGCTACCCGTCACCTTACCGGATACCGGGTCGTAATAACTGGGGTGGTCAATTCCCGCCACATGGCCATCGGCATAAAGGATATTTTCGAAGGCGGCCTCCTGTGGATCGGTCAAACTTGGATGGTTGATAAGGTAAAGATTCCCCTGTCCACCGCCGCCACCCCAGGTAACACAATCCGCCGCCAGAATATCGCTGGGCTTTCCAAAGATGGTGGTGGCGGGTTTGTTTTCGCCATTGCCCCAGGCCAGTTGGGTGGAACTCGGGGCGTTGTTATTAAAGCCATTGGTTAAAATAATGCCGGGTTGTGACCAGCCGGAGGTTTGGTATTCCTGAAAATTGCCGGGCTGGCGCAGCAATGCCCCGGCCACATAAGCATAAGTGGTGGTAATCATGTAGCCCCAATCCCCGGGCTGATAACAGGCGAAAAGGTCATCGGTGAACTGGCAACTCGGGCAGATCATCCATGGGGCCAGGGTAATTTTGGGTTCCGCACTGGCGGGCAAATAATAACCGGTTTGAGTGCTGAGGTTTTTGGGCAATCCGCCATCCACCCCCATGGTGGTGGGGTCCATGCCATCCTGATCGGGTTGCAGGCACAAAGGCAGGGGAAGGCCCTCGTTGGCGGAGGCAATGGGGGTGGCATCGGTAAGGCCGGAAATGTGGCCTGTGCCATGGGCGGAAATCTCGGTTTGAAAAGCCGTGCCGAAATAGCTGGAAATGGTTTTGGTGGTATAGCCGGTGCCGCCGTATTCCAAGAAGGTGGAATATGGTGTGCCGTAGCGCAGCCACGCCGCCCCGGCGTTGACCTTGGTCTGGTTATTGCAGTCCAAATTTAATCCCAGCGGAAATTGCGTGGCCACCATGGGGTCGGAACCAAGCCAACTGGGCAGGCCATTGACATTTTGTGGGTTGCCTTCACCAAAGGCCCAGGAGGTGGGAAAATAGCCATGGTTATCTTGGGAAAAGCTTTGGGCCACCAGGCCCCACGTATGTAAATTGGCCGCACACACTGCCCGATTGGCCAGTTCCCGAGCCCGGGAAATGGCGGGCAGCAATAAAGCAATGAGAATCGCGATTATCAACATCACCACCAATAATTCCACCAGGGTAAACCCGTGGCGGCGGCTGCCGCGGGGCTGGATTGTCGTGCGTAGCGTTGCCATAATCGTGGATCCTTCATCTTTCCCTTGGCATCACCCCAGCCATCGTGGCGTAAGAGAAAACCAAATCGCGGTTACTATTCATCAGCCATTTCGGGCGCAACCGTACAAAGATAGTCACTTTCGGACGTTGCCGGGCCGACAATTCCGGTTCTCGGACGTATCAGCAAAAAAGCGCCGCGGAAGTGTTGGCTTCCGCGGCGCTAGGTTTATGTATTTCTTTACCCGCTCCGGCCTGGACCGCGATGGCGGAATCTGCCGGTAGGCAGGGTTTAAGGTCCTTAGGCGCGAAGCTTTTTCTTTCGCGGCAGAAGCAGAATTCCCAGACCCATGGCACCCATCATCGCCAGGCTGGCGGGTTCGGGTAGCGGGCTGCCGGTGTTGATGGAGACCGTGCTAAGCAGCACGCTGCCGGAGATGGTGCTGCAGTTCTGGTCCTGCCAGTCCCAGCAGTTGTTGTTGTAATCCCAGGTGCCGTCATTACCCTGGGTGAAACCCGTTTCGGTGATATCCAGATATTGGCTGGCACCGGGTTTGTCCAAGGTGAAGCTGGCCGTGGCGATGCTGTTGGTGGCGTTGTTCCAATTGCCGGAGGCAACCTTATCGGTGCCGAGCGTCCCGGTGGTGTTGGAGCTGTAAATGGCATAAGCATCACCGGAGGATTGTTGTACGCTGCCGATGGTGATAGTGACGGGGTTGTTTCCGTTGGGAAGGGCCGCTAGCACATTAGCGAGGTTGAGCTGGATAAACTCACCGTGGCCGATTTCGTTATCCGGGCCGTTGGCCAGACCCAAACCGGTTTCAGCGGTCGAACCACTCTTGTAATAGAGAGCGGTTTCGTTGTTGTTCTGGCTGGTGCTTTGCTTTTCGAACCCCGTGGCCGTGATCTGAATCGTCGGAGTGGTGGTGGAATCGAAGGTGGCAACCTTGCCGAGGTTTCCAGTGGTGCCGGCGAAATCAAACGAGATCGTGGTGGCACTGGCCTGGCCCACGGCGGCCGCCAGAAGCGCTGCGCCTCCAACGATGGAAGCGACTTTCAGGGATGTGGATGTGTGGAGGTAGTTACGCATGGGTATGTATCCTTTCAAAAAGACGGTTACTTCTACCTTTGGTTGACTGAAACAATCAGCCAACCGGATTTCAGTTGCGGGATCGCGGTTGCGATCCTGACGCACTGCTATGGTCATGTACCGCAGGCCGACGATTCGGCGACCGTCCATCGGACTGCCGGATCGCAATTAACCCCGCGTGATTTTGAGAGCGTTACCTTGAAGATGCCTGGAAGAGGCTTTCACTTACTCTCTGTCTTCCATGGGCACGTTAAGCTCTCTTTTTTCCAGCCGGGGCCTTAAAAGCCCCGGCGGTCATCTGAATTTCTTCCGGGCCATTGTCAGGCCCGCAATCTCGGATGACACTTAAACCATAGTCAGAAATCGGAAGATGGAAAGGAAATCGGTAAAAAAAAACGGAAAAATTTTAAACTTGCCTATGTGTGCTTATTTGATGTTATATTATAGGACCATCGCCAGCCAATGGCACACCATGCGCCACCACCATCCAACATCGTCCCGGCACCTGCCGGGCGATGGTTGGGGGCGGGTACCAACGAGGTTCGCCGCGGTGGGAGAGTCCTCACCGGCTACGGGTTTCACCGCGGCGCATTACGCGAAGTGGGGCAACGATCGCGTGTCAGCCCGACCACACGTGCTCGTGGGCGGCGATGTACCCATCGCCGCGGCCCCAAGAACCAACGCCACGCGCCACATCCCTAGGAGCCTGTCCGAGTAACCCCATTTGGACAAAAAATACGGACGAGGAGTGGCCATAGCAGCCTAAAAACGCCAGTTTTTGGGGCGATTTTCTACAAAAAACCCATTACTTGGACAGGCTTCTAGCCGCCACCGATGCGGAAAAGCACTTCTTGTCCAGCCGGGCGGATGTGTGCCGGACACAGATGGCGGGCATGTCGCCGCCCATCCAGCCGTCTGTAAAAGCAAAATTCATATCCGAAAGACCTCTTTGAACCAATTGGCGAATTGCTGAGCAACATCGCTATGGGCCTCGAAAACTTTTGCCTTCAACGCGGTTCCAAAGGGAAGTCCGGGGGCTCGCTGCCACGCCAGCCAGGAATGCAGCACCGCCTTGATCTTGTCATTCGTGGTGAACAACGCGCCACATGTCACGGCCGTATTCGTTGATTCTTCAGCGTGGCGGATTAGCGGATCGTTCGTTGGCACCAAGGTTCTCAAGAGATTTTCGAGTTTCCCAAAGTCCTGCTTATTGTTCGGCATAAGCCAGACGCCGACGCGAACTCGGAGCGAGCTCAGGTCTTGAACGTAGCCAGCCTCCGGCGGAGCCGGGGGCGTTTCAAGGCCGAGCGGATTTAATTTACTGCACACCTGCCGCCAGCGGTCCGCGATGGCCCGGTCGGCATCGATTACAAAACCGACGGATCGCCCCGCGCTGGTCTTTACCGCCACATCCATTGCGGCGAGTACCCGGTCGTCGTTCCCTTGTACCTGAACATCAACCCGGCGGTGGTTGCCATCGAAGGAAATGTCGTATCGCGAAAGGAGATGAATAATGCTGTGCTGATCGTCACTTCCCTCGACATGCAGTATCGAGCGTTCCAACGAAACCCCCATCAACGCACCTCAAGCTGATGTTCATCCGCGGTTATCAGTTCCTCCCCCGAGAACGGCACACTGAGTTCCAAGCCCCGCTCGATTTTATGCAAGGCGACCTGGTCGCGAACGGCTTCGTCTTGCCCGCAAACTGCGGCCAAACCACGCACGCAATCGAAGCTGTGGGTGGTAGCAAACACCTGCACGTCCAATTTCATGGCGGTCTTGGCAACCAATGACCAGACGTCGGCCATGATTGAATAATGGAATCCTGTGTCTATTTCGTCGACTATCAGAAACCCCTGTTTCGCCTGGATCAGCGCCGCCGAAAGTGCCAATAAACGCCGCATGCCGTCACCACAACTCCCCAAGGGAACGCGCCGGCTGTCTCCTTTAAAGCTCACAAGCACGCCGGCGCGGCCGACATAGGGTCGAAAAGTCTGCGACTCGCCGGTCAGGAAAACGATGGAAGCAATTTCGGGTTCAAGGATACGCATGGCTTCGATCACTTCGGATTCACGCGACTCCAGGAGTATCTGGTTCCAAATGGACGCAAGGGGGCGTAATTCAAGGGAATCCGGCGTTATGAATTGAATGGGTGGTGCGACAGAGCGCTCTTCCTTAAAATACCGGCGAGACGGGCGCCGCGGTTCAACCAGGATGCCGCCTTCGCTCGATAGGAATATCGGCTCGGTACCCGACTCTCCACATTCGATGCGCATAGCGAACGCGGGCCGCCGGGTGCGGCTGAGGTCGAATAGCTCCGGAGCAGATTCAATCTGCGCCAGAGTGACAACATGCACTTTTACCGGAGGCAGGCCATTATCCGACCTCACGGAGAATTGGGAGTCCTCGCCAACGAGATGGCCATGGAAAAAGTGTGATATATCGATGAAGTTGCCTTCGGCAGCCGAGCCGGGAGTGATTTCGCCGCGCCGTAAGGCAACGTTAATAAGCACGTTTGGGTCGCCGCCGGCGGCTAGGATGTGAACACATTCCAGCAGCGATGTTTTTCCGCCGTTATTCTTCCCGACCAGCAAGTTAATGCGCGACAACCCCGCAAGAGTGTACTTTCCGAATCCACGGTAATTTTCAACGGACACCGACTTAAACATGGCACGCCCATTCTCATTACTTTTCCTTCGCCAGTGTAGCATCTTTCCGTTATTTGTTCCACCTTGTTTCAATGGAAGCTGTTTCGGTAGAAGCTATTCTTAGGGAAAATGCTGCCCCTGCCATCCCACCATCCTGCGGTGCACAGCAGCCGGCCTGCCGCCGCGGAATCTGTGCGTGCCACATCCCTGGCCGCCACCGATGCGGAAAAGCGTTTCTTGTCCGGCCGTTTTGCCAGGCGTGGATGGTGGACGCTGCTGGCGTCTGCGCCGCACTTCAGTAATTCGAGCTGGCCGGTTTTGCACTGCTGGCTCCGGCCATCGCAGGGCTGTTGCCGCTGCCGGCGTAGTTGCCACCACTGGGCGTGGATATTTTTGGCCTCGGCGGGCCATTTATTATGTTGGGGGGGGCATCTTGCCCGCCAGTTTGGCCCATGGTTTGCGGCAGATTTACTGTCGGGCGGGACGCCCGACCCCCAATTGTGGTCTCTGTTTGCGGGGGGCGTCATTGGCGTGAAACCGACGAGACCGGATGGAAATGAAACACACGCCGGTTGTGGGATGGGTCTAATCGACGGCATAGTGGTGCGTGCGGGCCCAGAATTTCAAGACCCGGCACGTGCCAAACCCGCTGGGCCGCACCAGAAAAATCAGCAGGGTTCGGGCCGGCCGGCTGGCCTTTATCGCTGGTAATCGTTGCGCAGTGCGCCATCGAAACCGGCTCGATTTCAGGCAGCACTTCTTGAAGCGCCGGCCGGAGCCGCATGGGCACAGGTCATTGCGTCCGAGCTTCTCGAAAGAAACTCCTTGCCATGGACGACGCGCACGCCTTTTTTAACATGCGTTTCGCTGGGGAATCCACGGCGCCGTTTGCTGGACGGTTCGAAAGCAAGGCATGTTTTCATAGTCTTCTGGTAGCATAGGAAACCGCCTTTCTGTTGCCGGACGACATATCCACCGTTGGGTACGTGTTCTGACGGTTAACAAGGATAGACCCGGGGAGGTTACGGGTCAACAAGGCATCAGGTCCAAATGCCATGACCTTAGGACTTGCGAGAAAAATTAGAGCAATTATGGCGCAGGAATTTTGACCGTTGGCCAGGGTTGACGTCGCCTTATGCCACTGCGATTGTCTTGAGCACCTCGTCGCCGTAGTGGTTGATTACCTTCACCGCGATTTTGCCGGTGGAGGGCTGGTTAAAGGGCCGGCTGCGGGTGGAATAAAGGGCGGACCAGGCGGATTCGTCGATTTCGGCGCGCAGGGCGCGTTTTAGGCGCTCATAGGGTTCGCCGGCACCGGTGAAATAGGCGTGGCGGACGAAAAAACTTTCACCATTGTAATCGGTGTCGATGAACCAGCAGGCGATATCGTCGGTGCTGCTGGAACGCACCTGGCCGGTGGTGGGGTCGTACACGTCGAGGCCCTTTAGTTCGGCCACGTATTGTTCAGGCCCGTCACTAACCTGGACGGTTTCCAACTGGATGTCGGGCTCGCCAAAAACCATAAACAGGTTTCCCGCCCCGGTTTTCTTGAGAAGGTCGGCCATGGTCAGGTCGGGGTTGATCTTGGTCGGCAACACCACCAGTTTGCCATAGCGTTTGGATTCCTCGCTTACGTGCGGGTCAAAGGCAAAGCCGCACACAAGCAGCAGGTCAAAACCCACCCCCTGCACGACCTCCTTGGCGGCCTCTTTGATCAGGTCCGGTCCGACGGTGCCATGCTCCGGGCCGATGCAGATGGCGGCGCGTTTTAGCTGGCCATTGGCGTCGGTGTATTTTCCTTCGCCATGCACCCATTGGCCGGCGAATGGTTCGACGGAATCAAATTTCAAGCGTTCGACCTTGCGCGTGTTCTGCACGCCCGCGGTGCGCAGGTTGTCCAGGATCATCTGGCCAAAGTCGTTGGTGTCGAAGACCCGTACCGTGCGGCCGTTGTCGTCGGGCACGGTGGAGCGCTTTACCTTTTCCGGCACGCTAAGCGTGCGGTGCGGTGAAAGGCTTTCCACGGTGAACGGCCCGGCCACGCGGACACGCTTGGGATCTTCGTAGGGCTGGTCGTAGAGGGTTTCCATATCGGCCTTGCGGGCGATGGAGGCATCTATTTCCTGTTGCCGCTCCCGGCGCAGTTGCCACCACTGGGCGTGGAGGGCGGCCGCTTCCTTACGGGCGCGGCTCGGTGCGTCGAGTTCGCGGGGAATTTGCCATTCTTCCCATTTCTGCTGGAGCGTTGCGTTGAGCTGGGCGCGCAGCGGTTCAAGCCGCTCTTGCCATTTGGTGTGGATGGTGTCGATTTCTTCATTATTGGCGATGGCTTTGAGCGTTACGTGTGGCACGCGTTTGTAGACGAAGCCCTTGCGGGGGTCGAGGTCGGTTTTAGGCAGCGGTGTCGGGAGGAATTTGCCGGCGATCTGAGCTTCCTTGGCGACGCCTTCGGGTGAATCCGCGAGAAGGTAGTACGGATATTTGGCGGCCATGATGCGCGTACGGGCGAGGGTGAGGGCGACGCGGCTGGTATCGACGGTGATCCAGCGGCGGCCCCATTGCTCGGCCACGTAGGCGGTGGTGCCGCTGCCGCAGGTGGGGTCGAGGACCAAATCGCCGGGGTCGGTGGTCATCAGCATGCAGCGTTCGGGGATCCGTGTATTGGTCTGTACCACGTATATCTGGCCGGGCGCGCCCGCGAGGCCCGTCCAAAGGTTGCTCAATGGTTTGACGGGGAAATCCTGCCAGAACCGCTTAAACCTAATCTGTGACTCCATCGGGTGGATGCGATCGGCTTGCAACAGCCGCTCCATGCCGGGGCGGTTGGTCTTCCAGTGGGCGCCGCGGCCTGGGTGGAATCGTTCACCGAAGCAGTCGATCTGAAAGGTTGAGCCTGCGGTTTCGCCGGACGACGTAAGTGGGTCCGGACTAAAATCCTCGACGGTTCGCTCGTCGCGCTCGCCGAAAAGGCCTCGCCCGCGGCCTTTCGTCAGGCCCTTGTCCCTGCCGTACCACACAACAAAATCGTTGATAACCGGAATAAAGTCGCTCGCCTGGCTCCCGGTTTTTTGCACGATGATTTCGCTGATAAAATTCTCCGCTCCGAATACCTCATCGAGAATGCAACGCACCAAATGCACATTTTCGTCGCCGATCTGCACAAAAATGCTGCCGGTTTCGGTCAACAGTTCACGGGCCGCCACCAGCCGATCGCGCAGGTATGCCAAGTAGGAATGAATACCCAATTCCCACGTATCACGGAAGGCTTTGATCTGCTCGGGCTGGCGGACCAGGTCATCGGCGCTGCCGTCCTTTATATCGCGTTTACGCGTAGAAACCTGCCAGTTGGAACCGAACTTGATTCCGTAGGGCGGGTCAAAGTAAATCATCTGGACTTTGCCCTTGAGGCCCTCCTTTTCGGCCAGCGAGCCCATTACCAGCAGAGAGTCACCGAGGATGAGGCGGTTGGACCAGTGGCCGTCATGGTGGTAAAAGTCCACACGCTGATCGAAATCGGCCGGCAGGCCGTTGAAATCGGCGAATAACCCGCCGAAGTCATCCGCTGATTTTTTGGCCTCATTTTCCGCGCTGCGGCGGAAATCTTCAATAATGGCCTGCGGATGAATTTTTTCCTGGATGTAAATGGGCACGATGGGCACCTCGAGCGGCTTGGAGTCCTGCTCGTCCTTGCCTTTCCAAACGAGTTGGGGGTCGAGGTCCGGGTTACGGGGGTATAAGATTTTTTTCGGGGCCAATTCGTCGTCAGCTACAAAATCGCGCAGCTCTTCGGTGGGGATATTCTTGCGGGTGTCCTTGTGCCGGACGGCGGAAATAGGTGCGGAAGCGGCGGAAGTGGAGGTGCGGCGTTTGGCCATGGTGTTATCCCTGCACGTGGTGATACCGGAGGCTATTGTCCGCGATTTGGGCTTGGCTGGCAATGGGCGGTTGGGGGGGCATCTTGCCCGCTGGTTTTTGGGGGGCGGGCATCCTGCCCGCCGGTCTGGCCCATGGTTTGTGGCAGAGTTTCTGTCGGGCGGGACGCCGCGCTGCGGCCTCCACCCGGCCCTAACAGCCCGGGTTTACGGCATTCGGGGCCTGTGGGCCACATGGCCCCGCAGCCGTGAACGAATTCCGGAGGGCATCGAGGTCCCTGGTGGAAAGCAGCACCTCGGGCCGCTTCTTGGTAACAACCCACTGGTAGAACGCGTAATCAGGGTCGGAAGGCTGCGCGGTTGTCTGCGTGCTGAAATATCCCTGCCCCTTCCAGCCAGAGACCTGGAAGGTGATTGCGCCGCTGGCGTCGACCTTCGCGTCCCGCAGCCAGTAGGCGGTGCCGCCCTCGTCCAGGCTGAGCTCGAAGAGCGCGTCCTCGATCTGGCAGCGAGCCTCCGCGCGGCGGTTCAACTCCACCTTCTTGTAGACCTCCCTCTCCCCGCACTTGACACAGAGGTGGAGGAGGCGGGAAACCCCTTGCTTGAGCACAGCGTCGAAGGCACTGAGGACCGCGTCGGCGTAGTGGTTGGCCACGGCGCCGGCGGCGAAAGCCAGTGCGTCAGTCGCGAGCTCGGCCCACGACCCGGATATCGGATACGGAGTCTCCGCGGACAAGCGGGCTTGAATCCCCCACCGGGAAAAAAAGTCGTGTGTGCTGCGAAACCTCTGGTCGGCCTCCGGCGCGACGTGTGGCAGGGGCACGCGGAAGATCAGGGTTGGGCGCTGGGGCATTGGTGCTCCTCGGCTTGGTTGGATTGCGGGGCGGCGGGCGACGTCGCCATCCGGGCAAGGGCCTCCGCGAGTACGGCAATCGCAGAGATCGATATTACCACGAATAACGCCGCGCCGCCAACACTTTCCCGCACTGTGGCGGAAATCTTGGGTGGTGGCTTGCGGATGATTTTTTCCTGGATGTAAACGGGTACGATGGGCACCTCGAGGGGCTTGGAATCCTGCTGATCCTTGCCCTTCCAAACGAGTTGGGGGTCGAGGTCCGGGTTACGGGGGTATAAGACCTTTTTGGGGGCGGATTCGTCGTCCGCTACAAAATCGCGCAGCTCTTCGGTGGGGATATTCTTGGGGGTGTCCTTGTGCCGGACGGCGGAAATGGGTGCGGAAGCGGCCCTGGCCGCAAGCCAGAATCCGTCTATCTTGTGGCGAGCAGCCGGTTAGCTTCGGCGACGAGCTTGGCCAGTTCGGCCGTGTTTACTGCGCGGAGGGCACAGGTTTCGACGGCGCGCTGCATGATGGCGTACTTCGACAAGTGGAATCCATTGGCTTCCAGCCACCTTTGCACCTGCTTGCCGAACATCGCTTCCTTGAGGCTGCGGCACTGGTGTTCGGACAACCACTGGTTAAAGGAATCCTGCGTGAGCATCTTGCCGTCTCCGCCGGCCGCTGGCGGCTCGTGCTCGTCTGCCTCGTCGGCAATGGCCTTAAAATAATCGTTCCGGGCAACGAGCGATTCGAAATCGGTTTCGCCCGGCAGCCGGATCACCGGAACCTCGGGGTGCTCCTGCCGGAGCCTCTTTTCTCCACTCCGCTGCCGCCTGTCGCCGTCGAGGAATACGATCACGCGGCAACCGTTGGATTTGGCGAGGCGGGCGCGGAACTCGAGGGAGTCGCCCTCGCCGTCGAAGAAATGGGCGTTCTCCAGCACGCTTGAGGCTCCCTCGAATTCCTTCAAGCCGTCTTTCTCCAGGCGTTGGAGCAGGATTGGCAGGCACCTGACTTCGGTCTTCCCTTCAACCACAATGGTCAAATCCGCGTAGAGGAGCGAATCTGATGGTGCGATGCCGAGGCTGCGGCGAACCAGTGCCAAGTTCTGGTTGTTCCCGTCGAGCGATTCGATAAAGCTAGTCGCGCCGCCGGCGACCTGCTTTCGGCGTAAGACGCGTACGGACCCCTCGCGCATGTTGTTGATCATGGCTGGCGAATGCGTGGCGTATACGACTTGGACGAGCGGCTGACGGCCGATTTGCTCGAGAAATGTGCGGAGGCGATGTTGCGCGTCGGCGTGGAGGGAGTTTTCAGGTTCGTCGAGAAGAACAACTGTGGGAGCCTTCGCTGATTGTGCCTCCAGCAGCGGGCCGAGAACCGCGAGGATCTTCTGGGCACCACTGCCCCTGGAATCGAGCGAGACGCCGGTGCCGATGCGGTCCACCAAGGATACATTTATCTGTCCGTTTGCATCGGGCGTGAGGTTTACGTCAAAACCCATCGGGGCGGGCAGCAGTGCATTGAGATGCTTCGTTATTTCGGCCTCTTTCGCCCGGACCAGCGCGGTCCAGTTGTTTGGCACTCGCCGCGCGATCCGTTGAAAATCTGGGCCGAAGGCCCACCGGAACAAGGCAGCCTCAGATTCGTTCGCCTGGCTCAGGGGGACGGTTGCCCGGAACGGTGGCGTTGGCAGGCGAATGAGCTTCCACGATGGCAACGGTCCGATTGAGATCGGCGTTTCACCACCGGCGTGCAAGAGCTTCGATGCCATTAGGTTGTGGCCCGGCCCGAGCGCTCGCACCAGAATAAGCTTATCACCCGGGCTGATTTTAACCTCCGGGCGAAGCCCCGGCAGGTGCGTTAGGTTGTCCTCCGGCAAAACCGCTACCCTCATTTCGATGCACATGCCCCGATCATCGAGACCCCCGTCGGGCATCCCCGCCCGGACAACATTTATTTGATTTTGGCCCGCGCTACGGCCTAAGCATACCAGGGCCAGGAGGTCAATGATTGTGGATTTGCCCGTGTCGTTGGCACCGGTGAGCACCGTGACGTCCGGCTGCAATGCCAGCGTGTGATTGCCCAGGAAAGGTCCAAAGTTAGTTATCGTGATACTTTCAATCTTCAACTGCCGTGGCCTCCATTGCGGTGGGATTGCCGGGCGATGGGCGCGCCGTTCGCGGGCTGGCATCCGGGTTGACGCGCGTTGGTGGCCGGGTCGCGGCTGCTGGCGGCATCTGGTCCCACGTCCGTCCGTCGAGTTCGCGCCCGGTGCGTTTTTTGTTCACGCCGCCCCATTGCTTGAAGAAAAAGGGCACACTCGCGGCCAGGCATTGGTCGCGCAGGTCCCGCGCCCAGGCCGGGTCCATCGGCCTGGCCCCGGGTCCGGATTCGCCGCCGACAACCACCCAATCAATCCCCGCGAGATTCAGATTCGGCAGCGGTCCCAGCAGCGGCTCGAGCGAAAGAAACTTGATGCGGGCCGGCGTTTGCCGGAGATGGTCAATGCGAAAGGTATAATCTTGCCGCTCCACGCTTACGCCCATCCAAACGTGCGATGGCCAGGGCAGGGATGGCGCAAGTTCCAGCAAGCGCAGGGAGCGCTTGGTAAGAATCTGAAATTCGTGCCAAGTGGCGCGCTGCATCACCGCAAAGACCTGCTGGATGAAGGCCGGCGGCACGTCCTTATGAAAAAGATCGCTCATGGAATTGACGAAAATCCGCTGCGGCCTCTTCCAGCGCAGCGGCAGTTCCAGCGCCTGTGGCTGAAGGGTAAGCTCAAAGCCGTTAGCGTAATTGGATTGGCCCATGGCTTGCAATCGCCCGGCCATGCGCTCCGCGTAACAATGGGCGCAGCCGGGGCTGATTTTTGTGCAGCCGGTGAGTGGGTTCCAGGTGGAGCTGGTCCATTCGATGGGGGAATTGCTGGCCATATCAGATTCCCTTGAGAATGTGCCTGGCGATATTGACCGCGATCTGCCCGCCACGGCCGGGGTTTGCAGCAGCAAAATGAAGTTGGAACAGTGGGATTCCCCTGGAGTTGCACAGGATGGCCGGGTTCGGGGCGACGATTGGGAATATTTTGCTAAGGCGGTTGCGGTAATAGGTGCCGATCTGCTTCAGGTTGCAAGTTTTCTTCGCCGTCTCCTCTGCCGGGCCGAGGAGGGTATCAGTTTTTTTTGATTCATAGAAGGCTTGGGTCCAGCTTTCATTGCCGAAGACCTTGGTCAGGCAATCACGCCAGGTCGCGTGCATCTTTGTTAGGTCGTTGACAAGCATCCGGTTCACGGCCATTCCCAGCGGGAACAGCACCCAGAGGTCGATCGCCTTCGTCCCGGCTATCGCCTCCATCGTGCTCCATTCCACCTGCATTCCGAACGGGTCTAGGAAAACCACGGCGCGGCATTTTCCCCAACACTCGTCGCCGCACCAGTTCCGAAGGAGCTCGTTGCTGTCGCCACATTTGATGAAAATTGAGCTGGCGATTTCGGCGTACGCGGGATTCGACTTGATTTTTTTCAATTCAGCGGCGCGACTCGGACTTTTCTCAATGAACACGTAATCGTCGAAGCGCGGCTGCGTGCGCAGCGCAATTCGAGCCGACCCGTCGAGGAAGCTCTGTGGTTCTTCTTCGGCCAGCGAGGCCAACAGCGGCGCGGATTCGCCGGCGTCCTTCAGTTCGCGGTAGCCGGTGCCGGCGAACGCGTCGATATATATCTTGCGGAAAGGCTGCTTCTTTAGCGCCGTCGTGTACGCGCTTAGGTATTTGGCCAACACGCCGAGCTTCTTCTCGGTCCAATCGCCGCCGAACATCTGAGTTTGCCTGTTAGTGTCCATCCGTGTGTCCCGCCATAGATCCCTTACACCTGCCCGAATTATACCAAACAAAATACGAACAATCAATCGGCCAGATCGGCACAAGGCTGGGTATTGGCCAGCCGCCTCCGGATTTCCGCCTTCACCTGCCAGGGGTCTTTTACTTCCAGAATGGCCCAGCGGCCCCATTGGCCGGCGTTGTTCACCGCCGGAACCCAAAGGGCCTCGGCGGCGGAAACCTTGGCGGCCTTTTCACGGTCGCGCTCGCCGGTTACCTCGATAATCAGGTTAAGCGGGTCGCTGCGGCCGTGGCCGTCGTCCAGGCGCACGATAAAGTCCGGCTCGTAATGGTGCTGCGCTGCGTCGAGGGTGTAGGGAATCTGAAAGCCGAGGCGCTGGTTTTTTACGTAGGCAATGACCTCATCCATATCCTCAAGTGCCTCGGCGGTTTTCTGCTCCCACGAATCGGTGTCGGCGGCCACGTGAGAAATGTGGCATTTGTCGGCGCGGGTGCGGTATACGGGCCGGCGCGTGTCGAACTGCACGTAGCGAGTTGAGCCGACGGTATCGTAGGCCTTGGGAATGGGCAGCAGCCGCTTTTCGCCGGCGGTGGTGGTGACAATGGCCTTGTAGATGCGGTCGGCGGCATCCTGGCGGTTGCTCGCCCAGAGCAGCAGTTGCGGGAAGGTATTATCCTTGAGCACCAGATGGGTGCTGATCCAGTCGCGGACGATGGCCAAAAGATCGGGAAATAACCACTCCTTGCGGTTTTTATCATCGTCCGTGAAATACCGTTCGAGCACCGTGCGGGCGAGTTCGAAGGTGACGGTCTGCAGGCGGATGCTTTTATAATCGTCGAGGGTGTGGAGCTCGGTCTGGCCGACGATCGGGGCGTTTTCGGTTTTGGTGGGGAAGCTTTGGGTGCTTAGCGTCAGGGTGGAGGCAGCGGTGAAGGTGGCCGTCAACCGTTCCGCGGGCAGGTCGTAGCGGTAGCCGTCGATGCGGGGAAAGGTAATTTCACAGGCCGAGCGTTCGGCCAGGGCCCGCACCCGCGTAACCGGGGCCGGCGGGGCGGGGTCGATGGGCGAGCCGCTGCAGGGGATAAAGGAGAACGGCACTCCGTAGACCTCGGCGTATTCCACCGGGAAGGCCCGAATGGTGGTACTGCGGCCATTGACATTGATTTCGCTGGGTTCCGCGTCGTAGCTGCGGCGGCGCAATCCGCGCCCGATAACCTGTTCGCATAAAAGCTGCGTGCCAAAGGCCCGCACGCCGAGGATGTGGGTGACGGTGTTGGCGTCCCAGCCTTCGGTCAGCATGGAGACGGAGACGACGCAGCGAATCTGTTCGCCGAGCTTGCCCGGCTTGCCGACGGTGTTGAGGACTTCGCGCAGGAGGTCTTCATCGCTCAGGTTGGCGGTGTCGCGGTCGGGAAAGCGCAGCTTGTATTCAGTTTTGAATTCCTCGATTTCGCGGGTGGCGATGTTTTTAAAATCCGCGCTCATGGATTCGCCGGATTCAAGCTGCTGCGAATCGACGAGGATGGTGTTGGGCCGGTGCGTGAAGGCACCGTCCTGCACGTTGCTGAAAAGGCCCAGCTTGCCCGGTACCGCGACGGTGGTGCCGTCGGCAAGCGTCTTCTCCCAGCCTGCGACATAGTCGAACACCATTTTGGATACGTTGGTGTTGTTGCAGACGACAATGAAAACCGGCGGCGTGCTGGCACCGCCGGTTTTACCGGCCAGGCGTTGCCATTGGTCGTAGGATTTTTTGTAATGCCCGTAAAGGCTCTGGAGCGATCCCTCCAGCTCGGCGGGTAGCCGGGGTTCGCCGGTCGTCCGCTCGGTTCCGCGGCCTTTCTTTGGCAGGTCGTCACGGATGCGCAGCCAGAGGTCACGGTACGTGGGTTGGCTTGTGGTGCCGGAATCATCGGACACGGGCACCCGCGGGACTTTTACGATGCCGCTTTCGATCGCGTCGATGAGCGAGAAATCCGACACCACCCACGGAAAGAGCGTGCCCTCGGGATAGCCGGAGCCGCGGAGAAAAAACGGCGTGGCGGAAAGATCCAGGATTGTGCGAATTCCGGCCTTGCGGGCGAGTGCTTCCAGGCCGCTGATCCAGATGCGCGCGGTTTCGGCGTTTTGCTGCGCTTCCTGGCGCTCTTCGCCGGTGAATTTTTCGTCGTCGGCATCGGGTTTGCGCCGGTAGCAGTGGTGGGCCTCATCGTTCAGGACGAGGATGTTGCGTTTGTTGCGCAAATCGCGCGTAATCCGGCGGATCATTTCGCCCTGGGATTCGGTGAACGCGGAGGTTTTATCGCCGGCGAGGATTTGCTTGGTGAGCTTGCCAGCGGCAATTTTTTCCCGCCGTTTGAAGGCGTGGAAATTGGTGATGGTCACGGCGGCCTTGTTCATCTGCTCGAGCAGGTCCTCGGGCACGATTTCCATGTGCCGGTAATAATTGGCGGGGTCGGTAGGCAAAAGGACGCGCAGGCGGTCCCGGATGGTGATGCCGGGCGTGACGATCAGGAAGGCATCGGAAAAACGGGCGTCCCGCGGGTGGGCGAGTTTGTTGAGCGTGTGCCAGGCGATGATCATGGCCATGACCACGGTCTTGCCGGCACCGGTGGCCAATTTGCAGGCGATGCGGTGCAAACCAGGGTTGGCGTCGCCGTTGGCACGCGCCAGGTCGCTGTCGATCCATTGGTCGCTGTAGCGGTGGGCAACCTCGGTGATGTAGATCAGGGTTTCCAGGGCTTCGATCTGACAGAAGAAAAGCGGCCGGCTGCGCTCAGGTGCGCACCAGTGTTGGAGCAGGCGGGCCGTTACGCGGGTAACGTCATCGGTGTAGCGGCCGCTGCGCCAGGTGCGAACCCGCTGGCGGATACGGTTGACGGTGGGATTTTCCTCAACGCGGTCGACGCGCCAATCGTCAAGGGATCGCTGGCCGGGGCCGGCGGTCCGGCGCGGCCGGGCGATCGGGATGAAATAGGAACTGGAGCGGCGGCCGTTGGTGATTTCACTGGTGATGCCGGCCTCGTCGAACTTGAAATGCCGACAAGGCTCGTCAAAGGGCGAGTTGATAACCGGATTTTCAATGACGACCTGCTGCACACCATTTCCTCAAATGGCCGACCCGGTAGCGCCAGCGCGCTGTCAATCTACCCTAATGCGTGTCTGGCCGCCACAGGCTCGGACGCGGCAGCGGGTTTTATTCCGCTGCCATGCGCCGCAGCACGGTGTGTAAGATTCCGCCGTTGCGGTAGTATTCCACCTCTACGGGCGTATCGATGCGGCAGATGGCGGAACATTCCACCGTGCGGCCATCGGCCTGATGGGCTACCACACGGATATCCTGACGCGGTTTTACATGGGTTGGTATGTCAATATCGTAGGTTTCCCGGCCGGTTAAGCCCAGGCCGGCGGCGGTCTGCCCTTTCTTAAAGGTCATGGGCAGTACGCCCATGCCCACCAGGTTGCTGCGGTGAATGCGCTCAAAACTTTCGGCGATCACGGCCCGCACGCCCAATAAAAATGTACCTTTGGCGGCCCAGTCGCGGCTGGATCCCATGCCATAATCCT
Organism: Planctomycetota bacterium; assembly: GCA_021851715.1. GTDB lineage: Bacteria > Planctomycetota > Phycisphaerae > WQYP01 > WQYP01 > JABEVA01. Next base: position 15,947 of record JAJZCR010000039.1, on the reverse strand, counting down.
TGCCCGCCAGAATGACCAGCGGCACACCCTGGCGATGGTAGTTGACGGCGGCATCGTAAATGGATTTCACCTGTTGATCGATAAAGTCCAGAGTCACGCCGCCTTCTGTGCCGGGGGTAAGCTTATTTTTGACGCGGATATTGGCAAAGGTGCCGCGGGTCATCACGCGGTCGTTGCCGCGGCGGGAACCGTAGCTGTTGAACATGGCCGGGGTAACACCATGTTCCAGCAAAAAGCGACCGGCCGGGCCGTCCTTTTTGATTGCACCGGCCGGGCTGATATGGTCGGTGGTGATGGAATCTCCGAGATAGGCCAGACAGCGGGCATTTTTGACCGCGGTGATGGCGGCGACTTGGGGATCCATGCCGACGAAAAAGGGCGGCTCTTGAATATACGTACTGTTTTCATCCCAATCAAAAACCTCACCGGGACTGGTCTTGATGGCCTTCCATTCCGGCGAGCCTTCAAACACGTTGGCGTATTGCCGGAGGAAGTGCTCGCTAAGGACGTTTTTGGTGACCGCCTCATCCACCTCGCGCTGGCTGGGCCAGATATCCGCGAGCATCACCGGTTTGCCGTCGGCATCATGCCCCAGGGGCGTGCGTTGAAAGTCGATATCCACCGTGCCGGCCAGGGCGTAGGCCACCACCAGCGGCGGCGAAGCCAGGTAATTGGCCTTGACATCGGGACTGATGCGCCCCTCAAAATTGCGGTTGCCGGAAAGCACCGCCGCCGCCACCAGGTCGCCTTCGGCAATGGCGCGGCTGATGGGGTCAGGCAGCGGGCCGGAATTGCCGATGCACGTGGTGCAGCCAAAACCGACCAGGAAAAATCCACATTCTTCCAGGGCACCCACGAGGTTGGCCCTGGTCAGGTAATCCATGACCACCTTGGATCCGGGGGCCAGCGAGGTTTTTACCCAGGGTTTGCGGGTCAGGCCGAACTTGCGGGCTTTTTGTGCGACCAGGCCGGCGGCAATCATGACGCTGGGGTTGCTGGTATTGGTGCAACTGGTGATGGCCGCAATCACCACCGCGCCGTGCTTGAGAGCGAAGTTCTGCCCTTCGTATTGCACCGGCACGCCGTCAAAGCCGACATCGGTTTTGACAGCCACAGCGGCGGCGGCCGCCGCCTTGTCACTGCCGTTGCCGCCTTCACCTTCCCAACTTTGCATATTGGATCCGCGGCCGGTGGAGGCTTTGCCATAGACCAGCGAAAGATCCTGCCGCCATTGCGATTGCATGGCGCTAAGCGCTACGCGATCCTGCGGGCGGCGCGGGCCGGCCAGGGACGGTTCCACCGAGGCTAAATCCAGGGACAGAGTGCTGCTGTAGGTGATTTTCCGCGAATCCTGACGCCAAAGTCCCTGGGCTTTGGCGTATTGTTCCACCGTGTCAATCAGGTCATCCGGACGGCCGGAAAGTCGCAGATATTGCAGCGTTTGGTCGTCCACCGGGAAATAACCGATGGTGGCTCCGTATTCCGGGGCCATGTTGGCAATGGTGGCCCGATTGGCCACGCTCATGGCGGCCAGGCCCGGGCCGAAAAATTCCACAAATTTATCCACCACGCCGTGTTCGCGCAGCATCTGCGTGATGGTCAGCACCAGGTCGGTGGCGGTGCAGCCTTCGCGCAATTCGCCGGTAAGCTGGAAGCCCACCACTTCCGGCAGCAGCATGTAAATGGGCTGACCCAGCATCACGGCTTCGGCCTCAATTCCGCCTACGCCCCAGCCGACAACGCCCAAACCGTTGATCATGGTGGTATGCGAATCGGTGCCGACCAGCGAATCGGGGTAGAGCACGGAATTCTTTTCCCATACCACCTTGGCCAGATATTCCAGATTCACCTGGTGGACAATACCGGTGGCCGGCGGCACCACGCGAAAATTATGAAACGCCTGCTGGCCCCACTTTAAGAACTGATAGCGCTCCAGGTTGCGTTCAAATTCGTGTTTGCTGTTGATTTCCAGGGCCATGCCGCTGGCGAAGGCATCCACCTGCACGCTGTGGTCGATGACCAGGTCGCAGGGCACCAGCGGATTTACTTTTTTGGGATTGCCGCCCAGGCGCAGCATGGCGGCCCGCATGGCGGCCAGATCCACCACGGCGGGTACCCCGGTAAAATCCTGCAGGACCACGCGGCCGGGCATGAAGGGCACTTCAATTCGTGCGGGTTTGCGGGCATCGTAACGAGCCAGTGCTTCCACATCCTTGGACTCGACGATGGTGCCGTCGCAGTTGCGCAGGCAGGATTCCAGCAAGACTTTGATGCTGTAAGGCAGTTGGTCCACCGGGGCCAGATGCTTGAGAGCGTCAAGGCGATAAATGGTTTTAGGGCCCATTTTAGTGTTCAGGGTGGATCGAGAGTGAAAAAAATCCTCTTGCTTGGCTGTAGTCATTAACGGTTCCTTCAAAAATCCGCCAGGCTGGTGGTGGATGGGGCCAGGGTCTGGCGCCCCCGCCACCGCTTGCGCGCCGTCCGGTATTTTAGCGTCGGTGCGCCCACTTGCCACATGCCGCGAGGCGGGAACTGTTTCCGTGGCGTTGGGACTGCTATAACCATCGTCCAATGGCCGATAAAGAAAATGGGGAATGGCCGGCGGGCTGCCGGAGGCGTTTGTGACCGTTGCGCCAGGGGGCATTTTGCGTCCCGCTTGCCAGGATTGCAGCGCTGGCATAGGCTTGATGACCGCGGGGGTGTTCGCTGTGGGTTTAACAAAAGGGTGATGACCGGCATGACATCTGAAAAAACGACCGCTGCAAACCTCAAGTATTTTGTCCTGGATACGAGCGTTTTGCTGCATAATCCCAATGCCTTATTTTCGTTTGCGGATAACGAAGTGGTCATTGCGTTTGATGTGCTGGAAGAGCTGGATAAATTCAAAAAAGATTCCAACGATGTGGGGCGCAATTCGCGCATGGTTATCCGTCACCTGGATCAATTGCGGGAAAAAGGGCGGCTGGCCGCCGGTGTAAAATGGAACGGTCACGGCGGAGTGATTCGCGTGGCGATGGACCCGGTCCATGTGCCGGGCCTTAGCGAAAGTGTGCCGGACAATCGGATTATTTCCGCGGCGTACAAGCTCAAGCAGGCGGGTAAAACCGTCATCTTCATCAGCAAGGATATTAACGCCCGGATAAAGTCCGATGCCCTGGGCATTGAGACCCAGGATTTTGAATCGCAAAAGGTGGATTACGAAACCCTTTATGCCGGCTACCGTGAACTCACGGTGGATGGCGTTTTGATTGACCGTTTGTACGCGGAAAAGCGTTTGTCCATCAAAGACCCGGTGCTCGCGGCGCTCAAGCCGGCGTTATGTCCGAATGAATACGTGCTGTTTCACTCCAGTGCCGACGCGGGCCAGACCGGCCTGGCCCGTTATGTTCCCAGCCTGGAATCGCTGCTGCCGCTGACGCGCAGTAAAAAACCCTGTTTCGGCATTATTCCACGCAATGTTCAGCAAACCATGGCCTTGGATCTGCTGCTCGATGATGATGTGCAAATGGTTACGCTGATGGGTACCGCCGGTACCGGTAAAACACTGCTGGCCCTGGCGGCCGGCATGACCAAAGTCTTTAACGAACAGCGCTATGAACGCATGCTGGTGGCCCGGCCCATCATGCCGCTGGGGCGGGATATCGGTTTTCTGCCCGGCAGCAAGGATGAAAAGATGGCCGCCTGGATGCAGCCGATTTTCGATAACCTGGAATTTCTGCTCACGGATCGCCGCATTCACAGCGGCGAAAGCGCCAATGTGGAAGGCAAGCTCAAGGCCTTGATCGACGGCGGCAAAGTGGTGCTGGAAGCCTTGACCTATATCCGCGGGCGCAGTATTCCCCACCAATTTATGGTAGTCGATGAGGCGCAAAACCTTACGCCGCACGAAATTAAAACCATTGCCAGCCGGGTGGGTGAGGGTACCAAAATTGTGCTCACCGGCGACGCCGAACAAATTGACAATCCGTATCTGGATGCCAATTCCAACGGGCTGTCCTTTACCATTGAAAAGCTGAAAGCCTCCGATATCGTGGGCCATGTCACGCTGGAACGGCCGGAGCGCAGCTCGCTGGCCAGCCTGGTGGTGAAGGAACTGTAACGGTGGCCCTGCCCTTGGCCTCTTTCTGCCAAGCCGCGCACAAACGGCGTCCGCGCCATCTTCTGACCTGCCAGCTTGGCAGCGCAAAGCCTGGAATCCACCGCGATATTTTTCCCGTGGAGCCGTGATTGCGCTTCGAACTGAAACTGTAAATTATTATTAAATTGTGACTTACATCGCTGCAAAAGTTTTTTTGCGGCGGTTTGGCACGGCATTTGTTTTAAGTCTTTATGGTTCGGTTAAATCCGCGGCATAGCGGGTGAAACAGGTGGTTCGGGCCACCTCGCCGACAACCGCCCCGAAACGCTGTCGGCGTTGTTGCACTTGCTTGCCGCGGATGGCCAGGCGGAGCGTTCCGCCGGTCCGAACTGAGATTTTTTTGAAAGGAGCCCCATCATGTTGGATCTTGCCTATCGCCCATTTTTCCCGCTGGTCCAGCTTCAGGAGGACTTAGGGGATATTTTTGACAGCGCTTTTGCGCCCCTGGCGGAAGCGCGGACATCCAGCCAGACCTATCCGGCGGTGAACCTGTGGGAGCATGGGGATTCGGTCACGCTGGAAGCGGAACTGCCGGGTGTAGATATTAAAAATGTCGAAATTCTGGCCACCGGCAATCAAATCACGTTAAAGGTAAGCAGGCCCGCGGTCGAAGCGTCGGAAAACTCCGGCCGTACCTGGCACCGGCGAGAACGCGCCTTTGGCACCTTCGTACGCACGATGACCATGCCCTGGGAACTGGCCACGGATAAGATTGAGGCGTCCTTGAGAGATGGCGTACTGACGGTGAATCTGCCCAAGGCGGAATCGAGTAAGCCACGGAAGATAAAGCTGATTACGACGTAAATCCGCGTCATTAACGCTTCGACATAAGGTGCCGTCGGCTGGTACCGACGGGCCAGTTTAAAGAGCTCGAATTGAAAGGAGATTTTTTATGAATACGGTTGCAATGGAAAAGCGGCCGGCGACAGAGGCTGCCCCGGAAAAGTTAAGTGCGGATGTTTTTTACACACCCGCGGTTGATATCTGGGAAAACGATGAAGGTTTTACATTTTTGATGGACATGCCCGGGGTCAAAAATGACGATATCGACATCACGTTCAACGGAGGCGTACTGACGGTGGAAGCGAAAGCGGCTCCACGGCAGCGCGATGAAGACCGTCGCTTATTGGAAGAATACCGGGTCGGTCATTTTCGCCGTTCCTTTGATATCAACGTTCCCATTCACAGCGACGGTATTACCGCGGGGCTTAAAAACGGCGAACTGACCCTGTGGGTGCCCAAGGCCCAGGCCGCTAGAACGCGGAAAATTGCCGTGAAATCAGCCTGATCTGATGGCGGGCTGTTTGACGGCCTTGCCCAGAAAACATTGGCTTTTACGAAAGGAGATGGTTATGAAGATGTTAACCAAAAAATCTCAAAAAGCAGGTGAATCCAATTTGGCTCCGCCCCGGATGGAACGTGCGGCAGCGCCGTCGGAAATCCGGCGGCAGGTGAACCATGCCTTTGATCGGCTGTGGCAATCGCTGGGGAAACATGGCCTGGCGGGGGCTGTCCCGCAATTGGCCTGGCCGGCCATGGACATGGCCGATGAAGCCGGGGCCATCGTTTTGCGACTTGATGCCCCTGGTCTGAAAAGTGAAGAGGTTTCCGTGGAAGTCACCGGCCAACTGCTGATCATCCGCGGATCGCGCAGTGAACAGCGCCAGGAGAAAAAGATGGGTTGGTACCGCCATGAGCGGACCACCGGAAGTTTCTATCGCACGGTGCCACTGCCCGGTTATGTCGATGCCGACAAGATTGAGGCCCGTTATGACCAGGGCGTGATTACCGTCACCATTCCGAAGAAACCCGGTGACGGCCCGAGGAAAATTCCCTTGGCTACGTAGTGTAAACGCCACTGGCCGTGGAAAGGCGGTCAGGAAAGGTGCCTGACCCCGTTATATAAATAAAGCAGCCCGGATCTTAAAGATTCCGGGCTGCTGGCGGAATTTCTGTGGACCGGTTGCCGGCCGGGAGCGTTACCAGTTGCCGTTTTCCACATCGCGTACCGGAGTCATCCAAACATCGTAGGAATTCGGAGCACCGGCGCTCCACGCCGCGAAGACGGCCGCACTTCCCGTGGCTCCACAGGATGCAGCACCATCGGTGGCGATGGAGCTGTTGTCATAACTGTAGATGGAATCCGACCCTTCGCCTACGTATGGATTATTCTTCCATGCCACATGGTCGTCGCCAAAGCCCACGTTCTGGCCGTCGCCGGCGTGATTGCCGGAATTAAAGATGTAATTGCCGGCGGAATTATTCAGTCCAAGCAGCGGATCGCGGGCCATAGGGCCGCCCCCGGCGGTGTCGTTGGCGGGTGCCATATCGGCAGCCAGCGGTAGATCCGCGGTGGTGGTATTGGTCCACCAGGCCCCGATGGCTCCGCTGGTGCCGTTCCACGGGAAGTCGATGGAATAGCTTTCGCCCACTCCAATGCTGGAGGTGGTGTTGTTGACAATGCCGAAGTTATCGAAGTATTGACTGCTGGCGTTGTAAAGCTCTGACGGCAGCGTGGCATACGGATCGGACGGACAGATAAAACTTTTCGCCGTCATCTGGCCGTTCAAGGCCAGCAGCCACATGGAAGCCAGTGGCGAACTGGTCATGGGGCCGGACGCAAAGGCCTGTTGGCCGGCGGCATCCGCCGTGATGGAAGTGTCGGTGAGGGTCATGTTGGCTCCGTTCTCATACGTAGTGGAGACAGGGGCCTGGGCCGCCGGAAACATCTGACTGTTCTCCTGGGCGTAAATAATCATGGACTGGATGAGACTGCGTACATTGACTGAGCATACCGCCCGATTGGCCAGTTCTCGAGCTTTGGCCAAAGCCGGCAGCAAAATGGCGATCAACAGCGCGATGATCGATATAACCACGAGCAACTCGATGAGGGTAAACCCACGAAGTTTTTGGCGATAGTTCCGCATGGAAAGCACTCCATTAAAAAGCCCCACATATTGCGGCACCCGGGAACCCAGTTCCGGGGCAACTACAGCCGATATCATCGACTTAATGTCAATTACCATCTATAAAATGTCGGTCCGCATTGGATATCGGACCTGGGGCGGCCTTGTCCGGGTGCGTTGCGGCCGGTCGTTGCTGATGCCGGCCTACTTACCGGACCAGCGGATGCACTGGTTTAATACATCGGGAAAAGCGTGCAGATAGGTCGCAGCCACGGCCGATAACAACGGCCGCATCAGCACCTGCGAAAACGCGTTGCCGGCGTGCAGACGGGAGCCAAACCGGTCCAGCCAGCGGTCGCGATAGGCTTCACCGACCACAGCCAGATCTTCACCGCCGGCCAGCGCTGCACGATGATCGCTGATCACCCGGCCCAGCAGTTGCCCCGCGCACAGGGCCAGCGTCATTCCCTCGCCGATCAGAGCGTGAACCTCACCCGCCGCGTTGCCGACAAAAAAGCGCCCGTCGGCATAGACCTCGCGCACGCCCGGCTCCATGGGACCGCAGCTCAAAAAGTCGCCGGTGAGACGGGCATCGCTTAGACACCGTCCAAAGCCGCCATTGCGCCGCCGCAAATGAGCGTACAATTCCGCCGCGGACCCATACCGCCGCAACAATTTGCGCTCCACCACAAATGCCAGGTTGTAACAGGCCCGTGGCCGGTACGTAGCGTGTACGGCATTCGGGGCCAGGGCACTATTGCCGGTGCGCAGCAGTCCTGCATACAGGCCTTCCACCCCGCCGATAGCGGTGGTGTTGTCCGGCAGGTGGACATTTTCAAGGTGGATTTTAAAACCCAGGCAGTCGCGGATGCCGGAAGGCGGTGCGGCCGGCCGGCCCGCAGTACGGTAGTGGCCCGGCGATGGGGAATTCATCGCTCCCAGTCGCGGTGAACCGTGGGCCAGCACCACCGCCCGGGCCCGCAGCGGCAACGGCCAACCGGCGATGAAAACCTCAAAGCCCGTCCGGGCACCGCCCCGCACCTGGCTCACATGGGCCGGCTGGAATATGGCCGCACCCAGTTCTGCGGCCCGCTGGAGCAAAATAAAATCCAGCACATCGCGGCTGACCGCCCGGGCGCAACATCCGGCGGCATCGGCGGGCAAGGTGCCGCGCAGTTCCGGCCCCCATTCCGGATAAACGTCTACGTATTGCAGTTCCGGGCCGGCCACGCGATGCAGCCGCGCGGCAATATCCAGGTCGGCAAATACACTCCACCCGGCCGGGGCCACAAATTCTCCGCACACCTTTTGCCGCGGGAAGCATTTTTGTTCCAGCACGCATACGCGCAGGCCCGCCCGGACGATAAAGGCCGCCGCGGAAGCTCCCGCTGGGCCGCCGCCGATCACCGCAACGTCGTAACTTTCCGCATTGCTGTTCAAATCCACACAACTGCTAATTGGCGGCCTGACCCGCAGTCATCACCAGGTGCATCTGGTTTTGCACCTTCTGGGCCAGGTTGACATGGTTGGCAGCCACCAGCTTGCTTTCCAGAATTTTGCCCACCCGGTACCAGTCGCTCTCCTTCATGAAAATGCCAAGCACCCGTGACGGCGGTTTTATTTTCAGCCAGGCCATTTCCCACAATTTCAGCACGCGGTTTTTATGTCCCTGCTGGCGCAAGATATCCTGGGCTCCGGCCAACGCCCCCAGCACAAAGGGGCCGGCGCTGGCGAAGCGGTTGATAACATCCATGTAGCACTCGCCCGCCCGGTTCAGATGACCGGCTTTCTTCCACATGGCCGCCTGGTACATGCGTACCTCGCCGGCGAGGTCAAAACGGGTATGTTCAAAGAGCATAAATTCCCGGTTCCACAGGCGATTTTGCTGGTTCACATTTTTGACTGTTAAAATCATGGGCGTAAGCACCGCCATGATAAAATCGGGGTACCGGCCCTGGCATACGCGAATCAGCGCCGATGCCCAGTTGGCCTTTTCCTGGTACGTCATCTGACCCTGGCCAGCCAATTGGCTGATCATGAACCACTCCGGCGCATAACCATTGCATTGATGCACTGCCCGCCGCAGCAGGGTCAGCGTTTCCACCACGGTCCGGGGCCTGGGCAATAGCCGCACTTCCGTCACGTTCAGCGGTGGCCGCGGGGGGGCAAAAGCATGATGATGCGTCTGCAGCATCATCAACCGGCCGGCGGCATCCGTGAGCGCTTCGGCGTTCCAGCGCTGCTGGGCTGTGGTGTGAATAAGCTGGGCACTTAGCGAAATAAAGGTGTCCGGTTCCTGCTGCCGCGTTTGCGGGTTCATCACGTGGCCCTGGATGCCGCGGTATTCCTGGTAGCGGCCGCTGAGAAAGTTCCACCAGCCCTGGCCGCCGGACGACTGGAGAAAGCCCACCCATGCATGGCCGGCGTCATTGCCCATGGCCGTGTCGTACGCGGACGGTATGCCGATGGCCTTGGCCACTTCGCTGGCAAAATAAGCCTGATCCGCGCATACACCGCCGTAGCGTTTGATATTGGGCAGGGTAAAGCCGGCGGTGTCGATCCGCAGTTTTTTTCCGTGCAGGAAGCCGAAATCGTAGCGGATGCTGAAAAACAACTGTCCTACATTTGAATCGCTGTGGTAATGGGCCAGGGCCCAGCGCATATCGGGAATGCTCGACCCGCCATCTACCACGTAAATCAGCAATTCCGCCGGCACCCGCTGGATGCCAAAAAACATGTGATCTTGATAGCGCACGTAATACTTAAACAAAGCCACCGGATCCGGGGAATGGCCCTGGTTTTCGTTGATCCGCAAGGTCAACGGCGTGTAAAGTACCGAACAGATTGCGGCGGTCAGGTTGGGATATTCCACCGCCTGCCGGCCCACCTTGTGCCGCAGATGATTGAGCATGGCATAAATGGCGGGCATGGCAGATTTCTGAGACTTGACCAGAAAAACCAGGGTTTTCGCCAGGCCCTGATTTTTACGCAGGTAGGCCAGCAGTGCCATGCGTGTTTCGGCGTTGGGCACGGTGGCCAACTGGGTCACCAGCAATCGGGAAAAATCCACCTCGCGAAGCGCCGCTATATCGGAGGGACGGGCATAGGCAATAGTTTCATCACACAGATGATTCAGGGCGGTTTGGGCGGTGGCGAAATCACCATTTTTTTGTAGCTGGTTCAGAATGCCGCTGGTTCGCTGCAAGGCCCAGCGATGAAAGCTGATTTTTTTGGCCGGTTGGGTGGTGGAAGAAGCGGGTGCGGCGGGCGTGCGGGTTCCGCCGGCCGCGGCGGCCTGCTGGGCTGCTTCCCGGGCCAGTTGTACCGCCGCCGATAGCTGCGCCCGTACGGGTGCGCCGCCCGCCATCATCAGGCCGCAACATACGCTTGCCAACAACAAAAGTCTTTTCATCACAAAACTCCAACGTGCTATCCGTGGAGGCAAACCACGCGATTGTTCGGCCGTTTTTCAATCATGCAGCCTTCAACGTACCAAAGCACCCCATTGGGGTCAACTGCTCAGGCCGGCTGGGTGATTGCTGGCGGTATCGATTTTCGGTTATAGTTTGTTGAATGTTTTAAGTTGCGACCCTTGCGGTCGATGCGGCACCCTTTACCGGAGTACGCCCATGAAACTTGTGCATAAAATTCTGGTCTTTGTGGCTTTGCTGATCATTATTGTGGTCGTGGTGGGACTGTTTTCAATCGACGGCCTGATCCGCCAGACCGTGCAATCGCAGGCGACCCAAGCGCTGGGTTGTAAAGCGAGCCTCGCGGATGCTTCCCTGAGCCTTTTTGCCGGCAAGCTCGGGCTCACTGGTCTGACCATTGACAATCCCGCCGGCTACAGCAAAGGCCGGCTGTTGCAGATGAATTCTTGCCATATCACGGTGAGCGTTCATTCCCTGCTGGGCCATACGGTGCAGGTGAAAACCATCCGCATTGACGGATTGCTGGTGAATATCGACCAGCATGGCATCAGCAGTAACGTCCAGAAGGTCCTGGCTTATATTCACCAGCATGAGCAACCGGCGGCGGGGACCGGCAGTCCGGCCCCGTCCAGCGGCAAACAGTTGCAGATCAATCAAGTGGTGCTCACCAATGTTACCGTGCACGTAGCCGTTACCGATTTGCCCGGGGTGGCACCGTCGATTACCATTCCGCTCAAGCAGATTGAAATTAATCAGCCGACCAATCCCCATGGCCGACCGTTGCGCATTGCCGATCTGGTCCGGCAGATACTGGTGCAGGTGGTGGGCCAGGCCATGCGCAGCAGCAAAATGCCGCAGGTGGTGCATCAATCCCTGGGTGAGGTTGAGAATCTGCTGCAGGGAACCGGATCGCTGTTACAGAAAGACACCGGCAATCTGGTGGGCGGTTTGAATTCATCGCTCAACAAGCTGTTCCACAGCGGCACAGGCAAGAAATAAATACCCCCGGGCGGCGGCATGGCCGGTGCCGCAACGGGCGGACGGTTTAATCCGGTATTTCGCCGGCATCCCACAATTGCAAATTGCCGTTGGCCTGGTAGAAGGCCAGTCCGAAGGCGTTACCGGGAACCATGGATCCGTTGGGCCTGGGCTTGGTGAGTTGAATATTCACCCCCAGCGTGACGGTGCCATCCGCGGTTTTCACGGTGTAAGTCCATGAGGCGGGGCTGCCGGAAGTGCCGTTGTAGCCGCCGGTTTGCGTGACGGTAACGGCAAACACCGGCGAGCCGACGGCATAAATCAGGGCCATGGCCCGGGGAATAGTTTCGTTGGTGTAGCCCACGCCCAGGGCGATATGAAATGAATTCAGAGCCAGGCAATGCACATCTCCCAGGCCATTTTCCGCCAGATTTAACACCAGGGCGTTGTTGTTGCCGGTGTCGATCATATTTTCCGGCATGGCCAGGTTGGTGGCGGCAACGGCGGAACTGTTGGCGATGATAAGGTGGCCGGCGTATTTACCGCCGCCGGTTTCAATGGCGGTTATTTTGACCACCGTCATGCGCGGGCCGGCGGGCGCTGCTGTGGTGCCGATGACCGCGCCGCCACCGGCCAGACGGGTCATGGTCAGAGAATCTGCCCCGAGCAGGGCCGCATTGGTGTTGACCTGGTGGATGATGTCATTGACGTGGCCGGCGATGGCGCGAAACGGTTCCTCGCGGGCGCTCCATGAAGGTATGGATGGCTGCATCATTTACGTAATATCCGGAAAGGCGGTGTTAAAGTCGGTCTGGCCGTAGATGACAAAACGGCCCCATCCATTGCCGGCCGTGGCCGAGCCATCAGTGACCATGCTGCCGGCGATTCCCGACGGAACCGAGCCGTCCACATTTTTGAACACGGCGTATTCATCCCAGGTCTGCGGGTTGTAGGCAAAGCTGTACGTATTGCGATACCAGATGCCGTCCTGGGTGGAACCGTTGATGGGCAGGCACAGCCAGGTGCGCGGCGGATAGCCGCGCCACAGCAGGGAATTGACCAGTCCGGCATATTGCACCGTGAGCGCCTCGGGATCGGCGGTTTGCAGAAAATGAAAGGAAAGCGTGGCATTCAGAATCACCCGCTTCAATTCCGCCACCATGGTTTGCGGCTGGCCGCCCTGCGGGGTATAGCTGACGGTGGCCAGGTTGTTGTTGGCATCGTAGGGGCGCAGCAACTGCACCAGGCCGGCATTGTAGCTTTTAAGATAAGCCGAAGGATATTGGTCCCATTCGTAACGGCAATAGATGTCGAAACAGTCCGGGCCAAGGCAGACCGCCCGCACGGCCCGCACGATGGCTCCGGGCTGGTTGGGGTGGGGCGTATTGACGGCGGGAATGACAAAACCGGTGGTGGAATCGGTGGCGGTGGCCGCCATGATGGGCCGCAGCGTGGGGGTGTATTCTTCCAGGCCGGTAATCTGGAACTTGCGTACAATGCGATAGCCGGTGGCGGTCCATTCCAGCGGATTGGGCAAAAGCAAATCTTCTTTGATGCTGATGGGCATGATGGGTGTGTAGGGCGCAGATGGCGGGGGATAAGGGCGCTGCGCGAGACGGGAGAACGACGGGGCGATCCACAGATTACAGGGATTACACCGATTGACGAACGGTTGCGGGGGACGACGGAACCGTCCCGGCGCGGCCGGGATAAACTCCGGGCGTGGATGACCGCAGATGGACGGGGGGAGTGAACCACCAAGGACACGAAGGGGTCGGGGAACGGCGGAACCGTCCCGGCGCGGCCGGGATAAACTCCTGGCGCAGATGACCGCAGATGAATGATGGGCGGCCTGCGGCGGCAGGAACTTGGAGAAGGGAATAAAACGACGACGGGAGATTCACCGTCCCGGCGCGGCCGGGAGGCGCAGATGGGCGCAGATGATTTTTCAGCATGCGCGGCGGCGGACGGGAGTTGGGAGATGGGCACAATTTACCTTTGCTTGGGCTTCCCCAAGAATGGTGGACCCAGGCCAAAGCCGGCATAATGTCGGCGAAAGGAGTTTACCATGCCGCGAAGACAGTATTCCCGTGAGTTCAAAATCTCGGCGGTCAAGCTCGTCAACGAGCAGGACTACAGTGTGGTCAAGGCCGCTCGGAGCCTGGGTATCGACCCGTCCAGCGTCCGCCAATGGCTGGCGAAGTTCGGTCCGGAAGTACAGCCGGCCGCCACCACGGAAGCGTCCCTCCGGATCGAGGTGCGCAAACTGCGGCGGCAGAATGCCGAACTGCTCATGGAACGAGATATTTTAAAAAAGCGGCGGCTTACTTTACCAAGGAGCCGTCATGAAGTTCACTTGGATCCACGAGAATTGCGGGGTATTCGAGGTGCGGCGGATGTGCCGGGTGTTGGGGCGACCGACACGTACCCGGTATGGACCCAGGTACTTGAGCCGCCCGATCCGCCCCATTAATTTTAGCGTGGTGGTCATTAACTTAGGAGAAATCTGCCATGGCGAAAATTAGGTCAACTGTGTGCGTTCCGGCCATCGGTGTAATTTTGGGCGTGGCGGCAATATCCGTTCACTGTGCCCCGAGAGCATATTCGGCATCTATGGTGCCTCCTGCGCCGGTCCCGAAAAACTGCACCAATCCGTCTACCGCACGGCACGTGAAACTGGCGGTTAAGCCAAGGAAAATCGCGATGCGATCAGGGTCGCCGTTGGCCGTCCAGCCATTGTTTGTCAACCATGGGCAGCGTTCGTTTACCTTTTTCCAAAACCTCCCTCCGGGGGTTTTATTCGTGGTTAGCGCTTGGCATTTGGTCACAGGTGTGGAGGCACCAGGGACGCGCTTCGGGTCATCATTACCGAGTTGGCAGGGGCGAATTATCAGTCCGCTGGTCCGGCCGGGGGAAAGCACACGGTATCGGAGGCCGTTTAACCTGGCTAGATACGTGGATCTTACGTTGCCGGGGAAATACCGCGTCGTGCTGACGGCCGGGCGTGCTGTAGCCGCGAGCCCGGCGCTGACCCCTGATTCAGCCGAGGGAGCGGCCATTAGCAAACCGGCGGCGGGCATTCTCCCACAATATTACGGCAGGTTCACCAAGACTTTTCACATGGCCAGCCTTCGACTCTCACCGGCCCGAACTGGCGAGTGCGTGGTTGCCACGGTTGCCAATCGCGGCACCAGGACACTCCGTGTCTCGGCTCACTTTTCCGCGTGGCAGCTCACGGTAGCAGCGATATCCGGGCCGCCGCCCAGGCGAACCGCAGCGGCGCACGGCATGCCCCTGGCACCGATGCGCCGCGTCACCCCGGGTGGCGACACTCGGTTCACGTTTGATATAGCAAAATATTTCAGGCTTCCGCGGTCCGGTACGTTCCGGATTCAGTTGTGCTGTGCGGTGGCGGCGCGGACGGCTGGAAAGGGTCCACAGGCTGGGGCACCGGTCTATTTACGTTCAAACCGCTTGACCCTGACGATCGGCCCCGGCGGCAAGTTGGCTTGGAGCGTGCCGGGAGGCGGTGCGGTGCCAAAGGCTGTCAAAATCTCGCCTGTGCCCCGGCCCCCCGCCCGGGCAATTCTTCCCGCGACCGGGCCGGTTGCCACGCTTTCGGCCCTGGCGGACGCGGTAAGCACGGCCAATGTGACGAAGGCCCGCGCTCTTGTGGACCGAACGCCCGCGGCCAAACTTATTCTGGCCGAGATTCCACTGGCTGGGCAGATCGACCTGTTCTGCCGGGCCGTGCGGCAGCATTTGGCGTTCGACCCGGCACCGCGTCTTGAAAAAGTATATCCGTCGGTTGGTTCGCTCGACAGGATTCTCACGCGTCTTGACCTGAAAAGCCTGAGAATTAACGGCGACCAGGCCTCGGTAGCCGTTTGGGGCCTCAATCGGGCGCGGACCAAATGGGTTGCCGGTCTCACGCTTCTCCTACGCCGGGTTCACGGCAAATGGCTGTACAGCGGGGCGGCTGGGTTTCGCCTCACCCGGCAACAACTCGCCAGGGAAGGCGAATTTGACCGGCGGCTGGCGAAAATATTTGGGGGGCTGACCGTGCAGATTAACAACGGAAAGATAAAAACCATCACCCAACTGGACCGCGTTTCCACGGCCGAGTTGCGCCGCGCCGACGCGTGGTACGCGCGCCCGGCCGGCGCGACGAAGGCCGTCAAGAATAATAAATGAAGATGCCCTGTCTCCGCAGAGGAGCGGAGCCAGCGGATAATCCCGCCCGCTCCGCCACGGCCCGCCTCAGTGCCCATTACACGCCGCCGTCGGGTACGCCGGAAGGCCAGCTTTCAGCCAGCTATGATTGGTCGGTTTCGAGCGTGCAATATAAAGCAGCAAAGGCCGACCAGTTTGGCTCGCCGCCGGCGAACAGCTATACTGATTCCATCAGCCTCCCGATGCGTCGGGATAAACTCTGCCGCGTATCTGGGGGCGACATTGACGTTTACGCCCAAGATTTTCGGCTACTGGCAGATA